>CAYPUR010000312.1:3039-4944 GCA_964413865.1 uncultured Verrucomicrobiota bacterium | reverse complement strand
AGTCCGCGCCATCTCGCTCCGTCAAAGGCAGGAATCAGCGCCGACTCATCCCGCGCAGCGGCCATCGACACGGCCGGTCACATCGAACCCCCGCTCGGATCCTCGATCGGGATCAGCGTGCCCGCCCGCACCTCCCAGCGATGAAGCTGCCGGCCGAGCTCGCGCGGCCAGTTTTCCTCCGTGCATGTCATGAACACCTGGCTGCTTCCCTGATGCGACCGCTCGATCAGCGGCAAGAGGCCGCTGCGCCGCTTCGCGTCCAACTCGCCCATCACGTCGTCGATCACCAGGATGGGCGGGGCGCCGTGGAGACCCGTCACATACTCGGCCTGGGCCATCTTGAGGGCGATGGCCAGGGTCCGTTTCTGTCCTTCGCTGCCGAATTGGGCCGCCGGCTTCTCGTCGAGCAACAGCCGCACCTCATCGCGATGCGGGCCGCAGACAGTGGTTCGGAAGATGCGCTCCCGGGCGCGCGCCTGGGCCAGCTCGACCGCGAAATCCGCCTTCGCGCTCGGCTGATAATCGAGCCTGAGATCCTCCGCGCCGTTTGAGATCTGGCGATACGCAAGCCGCACCAGGGGAGTGAGGCGCGGCGTGAGTTCGCGTCGCCACCGCATGATCTCGTTGCCCGCCGCCACGACCTCCCGGGTGAAGCTGTCCAGGGCGGCTTCGTCCGCCACCCGCTGTTTGAGCAGGGCGTTGCGCGAGCGCAGGGCCCTCAGGTAGCGCTGCAGCAGCGGCAGATACGCCGGAGCTGTCTGCGACAGCAGAAGATCGAGAAACCGCCGGCGCCGGCTTCCGGGCCCCTTCACCAATTGCTGGTCCTCGGTGCAGAAAACCACCGCCCGCACCGAGCCAAGGTAATCGCTCAAGCGGCGGATCGGCTGGCCGTTGAGGTTGATCCGCCGCTCGGACGCCGACCAGTACAGCTTGATCTCCCGCGTGCCCTGGCCGACAACCGAGGCGCCAACGAAGTACCCTTTCTGGCCGTGCCGCACCATCTGCGCACCGCCGACCCCACGAAACGAGCGCAGGGTGGCCAGCAGGTAGATCGCCTCGAGAATGTTGGTCTTTCCCTGGGCATTGTTCCCCAGGAGCAGGTGGAAACCGGGCGGGAAATCGGCATCCAGCCGGGCGTAGTTGCGGAAATCGCGCAAACGCAGGTGGGCCAAATGCATGCCCGAAGCGTAGTCCCCGGCTCACAGAACTTCAAAGCAATCCTGGCATCGCCAATCTCATTTTCCGCTTGTTGCCCGCCTAGCCCGCATGTTTCATGAAGTTGTGACTACCGCGAAGATCACTGCCGATCAGTTGCGGGCCCGCAAAGGCGGGGCGCGAATCCCGGCCCTGACCGCCTACGATTACCCGACCGCCCGTCTGCTCGACGAAGCCGGCATCCCGCTCATCCTGGTCGGGGATTCGCTCGGGATGGTTGTCCTGGGCTACCCGGATACCACCGCGGTGACCATGGAAGAAATGGAACATCACACCCGCGCCGCGGCGCGCGCCCGCCCCAGAGCCCTGCTCGCGGCGGACCTCCCCTCCCGGAGCTACCGCACGCCCGCGGAAGCCGTCGTCAACGCCCGCCGGCTCGTGGCCGCGGGAGCGGAGGCCGTCAAGGCCGAGGGGGGGGTGTCCATCGCCGACCAGGTGCGGGCGATCGTGGCCGAAGGGATTCCGTTCCTCGGCCATCTCGGGATGCTCCCCCAGCATGTGATCGAGGAAGGGGGCTATCGCATCAAGGGCAAACGCGAGCACGAGCGCGAGGCCCTGCTCGAGGATGCGCGCTTCCTGGCCGAGGCCGGGGCTTTTGCCGTGGTGCTCGAACTCGTCTGGCCGGCTGTCGCCGTCGAAGTCACCCGCGCGGTGGGCATCCCGACCATTGGCATCGGGTCCGGACCCGAC
>CAYPUR010000312.1:0-3029 GCA_964413865.1 uncultured Verrucomicrobiota bacterium | reverse complement strand
CGTCGATGACCTGGTCGGGACATTCCCATGGTTCACCCCGCGGTTCGTGACGCCGCGTGTCCGAGCCTTCGACCAGATGCGCGCGGCCATCGAGGAATGGAGCCGCTCGCTGTGACTCGATCCGCGGGGCTCCGCGCGGAATTGTGAGATCATGGCCTGTGCGAAGCGGGCGGTCGCAACCCACCTCCCCGTTGCCTTGGATTCGTGTTGTTCGCGGGCTAACCGGCTCGCGGGGGTCCGGTGCTGGCGCGGACAACCAGCGTGCCGGGCAACAGTCGGGAACTGGCCTCTTCGCCGCGGAGCAGCGCCTGCATCATGCCTGCGGCGGCCAAGCCGAGCTGATACTTGGGCTGCCGCACCGTCGTGAGCGGCACGCGAAAGCACTCGCTGAACGGGATGTTGCCGCAGCCCACGACCGAAAGATCCTGGGGGATCCGCAGCCCGCGGTCGAAGAACAACGTGGCGGCTCCCATGGCGACCTGGTCGTTGACCGCCTGAACCGCCGTGGCGGCGGCGCTCTCGCCGAGCATCTGCGCGGCCGCCTTCATCCCGTCTTCCATCGATTCCCCGGCATGAAAGACGAGACCGTCATCGACATCGAGCCCGGCCTTGCGCAGGGCGCGACGATACCCCTCGAAGCGGTTCTGAGCGGCGGGCGACGTGGGCGGGCCGGACAGGAAGGCGATGCGGCGATGGCCCAGCCCGATCAAATGGGCAGTGGCCTCGCTGGCCGCCAGAGCCTCGTCGGCCTGGACGTTGACAAACGACTCGCAAAAGGGCGGTTTGGGCCCAAGGACAACCACCTTCGCGCCGTGCCGCCGCACCTCGTCGTACGCGGAGGCGGAGGGATCGAGCCGATAGACCGGCTGAAGAAAGAAGCCCTCGACACGACGGGCGAGCGCGCGGCGGATGCAGATCTCCTCCCGGTCGAGCCGGTTGAGCGACTGGCTCACGAGCAAGTCGCGTCCAAAATCGTGCGCCCGCTCGCTCAGGGCCAGCAGGATGCGGGTGGCCACCGGATCGGCAACGTTTGGGACAACAAAAGCGATCAGCCTCGTGCTGCGGGTGCGCAAACTCTGGGCCATGGCATTGGGCACGTAGCCCATCTGCTCCGCCAGGGCGCGCACACGCACCCTGGTGGCCGCGGAGATGTCCGGCGCGTCCCGCAATACGCGGGAGACCGTCATTACGGACACGCCGGCCTGCCTCGCGATGTCTATGAGACGTACCATGTCATTGCGGCCCGCGGAGGGGGATCCGTCGCGCGGCTCTCGAACCCGAGCAGGCGGGGCCTGATCGCCGGCTGCTCTCCTCAGACACTGGACCCGCTCCAGTTTAGTTTCTGGCGCAGTGTCCCAAAAAAAGAGCTCCCCGGCAAGCGCACCAAATGCGCCGTGTTCCGGCTGCGCCGCACCTTGAGCGAATCGCCGGCCCGCAACTCGGCGCGGGTCTGGCCGTCGGCGGCCAGGAACGTGTCCACCCGTTCGCTGAGCAGGCGGACCTCGATGGTCGAGCTCAGGCTCACGATCACCGAGCGATTCGAGAGTGTGTGCGGGCAGATGGGCGTGAGCGCAAACACATCGGCCTGGGGACTCACCACGGCGCCGCCCGCGGCGAGCGAGTAGGCCGTGGATCCGGTCGGAGAGCTGACAATCAAGCCATCGCCTCGGTAGCTGGTCAGCACTTCACGGTCGACTTTCACCTCGATCTCGATCAGGCGCGGGACCATGCCGTGGCTGACGACAAAGTCGTTGAGCGCCACCTCGTGGATCGGCCCGCGGCGTCCCCGCCCCGCAGCCTCGATCAGGGGACGCGACTCGACGTGGCATTGCCCCGACCACACCGCCTCGAGGGTGCGGCCCAGGTCGGCGCCCGAACTGGCGGTGAGAAAGCCGAGACGGCCCAGGTTGATGCCCAGGATCGGCGTGTTGGAGCCGGCGGCCTGCCGGGCGACATGGAGAATCGTGCCGTCGCCTCCAAACACAATCAGCAGATCGCACTCCCCGGCCAGAGCCGCGACCGACTCGAAACGCGCGTCGGAAAGCCCGACAAACTTGGCCGTGCCCGCATCGACAAGCACCTCCCGTCCGGCGGCGGCAATGAGCGCCCTTGCCTTGCGCGCCATGCTGCGGGTGGCAACCTTCTCCGGGTTCCCGACCAGGCCCACCCGGCGAATCGAATTAGGTAGTCTTTTCAATCAACGCCAAGAATTCCTTGTTGCCCGCCGGCCCCAGAATGGGTGATTCCGTCACCGCACGCCAGCGCAAACCGCCGAGGCCGCCGACAAAGGCCTCGATCTCGCTGAGGACACGCCGATGCACTGAAGGATCGGTGATCACGCCCGCGCCCCGGCTCGCCTCGGCCCGACCGGCCTCGAACTGCGGCTTCACGAGCGCCACCAGGCAGCCCCCGGGGCGCACGAGCGCCGCCGTGGGCGGGAGAACCAGCCGCAACGAAATGAAGGAACAGTCAATCACCGCGATGTCCACCGGGGCGAACGGCGCTGGAAAACTGCCCGCCGCAAGATGGCGCGCATTCAGTCCTTCGATGGCGTGCACCCGGGTGTCCTGACGGAGCTTCCAGGCCAGTTGACCGCGCCCGACATCGACGGCGAACACGCGCGCCGCGCCGTGCTGGAGGAGACAATCGGTGAACCCGCCCGTGGAAGCCCCGACATCGAGTGCGGTGGCGCCGCGCGCGTCGATGCCAAACGATTCGAGCGCATGTTCGAGCTTCAATCCGCCGCGGCTCACGTACTTCTCGGGAGCGTCGATTGCGATGAGCGCGGAGTCGCGGACCATCTCGCTGGGCTTTCGGGCCACCTGGCCGTCCACCCGCACCTGGCCCGCGAGAACCATGCGCTTGGCCTTGTCGCGGCTCGGGCTGAGGTTGCGCCGCACCAGGGCGCAGTCGAGGCGCTCGGATCTGGTCCGCGGCTCGGACCGGCGAGGCATGTCCCCAGTGCGCTTGGGCTGAGGCTTGGCCATGGCAACCGGTGCCCCGCTAACCCGCATATTTCACACCCCGTC
>CAYPUR010000311.1:0-4970 GCA_964413865.1 uncultured Verrucomicrobiota bacterium | reverse complement strand
TCCCTCGGCGGCCGGCAATCTCACGCCGGTGGGCTACGTTGTCCCGTCCCGCTAGCCCTGCCGCGACTTGCGCCATTCGCTGCGCGGCGGCTCGGCCAGTCCCTGCGCCCGGAACGCAGTGCGGAAATGCATCTTCGCCACCGCGGCGAGCTCAGCCGCCCCGTGCGCCTTCACGAACGCCGCAGCCGCGGCATCCACAGCCGACGAAGCCCCCTTGGGGAACTCCATCGCATAGTCCTTTTCGAGACCGGCCAAACGCCGGACAAATTCGTCGCGGGCGAGAATCGATGCTGCCGCCACGGCCAGGTCGGATTCGGCTTTGTGGCGTTGGACCAGTTCGATCTGGCGGCCCAAACTCATCAAGGCCTTGGCCACAGTCGCCTTGTTCGCCGCAAACTGATCGCTGATGGCCCGGACCGGCAGAGGATTCATCCGATGGCGCTGCAGCATCAGATTCTCGATGGCGCGCGCGTGGCCCCACGCCAGAATCCGATTCACGTTCCCCATGCTCGCGTAGAGCCGGTTGTAGGCCGCATTCCCGATCGGCACGACACTCGTGATGCAGCCCGGCGTCTCGCGAATGAGCCGGGCCAACTCGCCAATCCGCTTCGCGCTCCCGATCGACTTCGAGTCCTTGACTCCAGCCCCCTCCCACGCCCGGATGATGGCCTCGTTCACGTACACCCCCGCAACGCAAAGCGGGCCGAAAAAATCCCCCTTGCCGCTCTCATCGACACCGACGCGCGGCAGGAGGAGATCGGGATTCAGCACGGTCTCGTAGCCCAGACGCGCCTCCTTGAGAATCACCGGTTCGAGAACGAACTCGACAAACTCGCGCGTCTCCTTCCCCTGCACCACCAGCTTCCCGCTCTTGTACTGGACAAGGTTCACCCGCCCCTTCTCCGCCGCAAAGCGGGCATGCGCCACCTCGCGCCACGTCCAGTCCTGCTCCCGCAGCCACGCCTCGAGCGCAGCGGCTTGGGCATCAGTCAGTTCGCAGGTGTAAATCGCCAGGGGCGTCGCCATGGGCCCCGACCGTACCGCCCGGCCGCCCCACTGTCCAGACGACCGCTTCGGCCGCGATCATTGCCTTGGGTGTTCGGAATGAGCGGAATTCACCACGAAGAACCGGGCTCAGTCAACTCCCCCGCACCCGAAGGCCGCCATCGGGCGCGATCCGGACTTCGCGGGCGCCCGGTGGAATCGACGAAATCGTCTCGCGCCCGCCCGGCCACCGCACCTTGATCTGGACCGGCATCGTGCCGACCGACCGAGGCCAAGCCATCACCTGCACCGCACCGTCCTGCGACCAGTAGCCCGACCCGGAATGGATCTCGCGCGCCGGCCCCCAGCGACCGCCCGTTCCCAAACGGACTACCGCCCCGACCCCGGTGGGATTGCCCGAGGGGCCTTCGATGCGAACGCGCAGGCCGGGGCGGCCGCGGACGTTCCGATACAGCTTCGTCTCACCTGCATTCTGCGTGACGACAAGATCGACTCGGCCGTCGGCGTCGTAGTCCGCCAAAGCGCAGCCGCGCTGTTCGCCGTAAACCTTGATGCCCGATTCCTGACCCGGCACGGCCACAAGCCCCGCCTGGGCGCCGCCGCGGAGCCAGAGTCCGCGCCCGGCATCAGCCCGGCTTGTCTTGGGCTGCATGGCAAAGAAATTCTGCGCCAGGAAAACATCCTCGATGCCATCGCCGTCGCAGTCGCCGGCCACGACGCCAAAGGCCGGGGCCAACTGCGCCTCGAATGGGAGCGCCTTGGCCTCGAACTGATCGCCTCGATTGTAGAATACCATCGAGGCCAGCGCGGTTGCCTCGACTCGAGCCGCGCGCCCGCCGGCCTCGCCGAGGATCTCCGCCACGGTGGCGCGGCCATACTCGAGATGCGTAGGCAGCCGGGCGTTCAAGGCCGGCATCATGGCAGCGACAGCATCGCGGTCCCGCTCGGGCACATCCTGCCTCCGGCCCGGATCAAAGAACGCCTCGATGAGATCGACCCCGCCGCTCCGGGTGAAGTCGCCGTAGTAGAGCCGGCGCGGGCTGTCAGGACTCGCCTCGTACTTCGTGTTCAGACCCCAGTTTGACACGATCAGGTCCAGACGCCCGTCGCCGTCCAGGTCGCCGGCGGTGATCCCGTTCCACCAGCCTGTCAGTCCGTTGAGGGTTGATGGATGCGGGCTGTTGGTGAAGGCGTCGGTTGAGCGTTGAACGTTCACCGCCACATCCCACGCGCGGAGTCGCCCGCGTTCGTTGAGGAAGACGCGCACCGGCCCCCACTCGCACGCCAGCGCCAGATCGGCCCAGCCGTCCCCATCGAGATCGGTCCAAACCGCCCCGCTCACCAACCCCACGTGCTGCAGAGCGGCGGTCTGCGCCGCGTCCAGCGTGAACCGTCCGCCCTTGCCCTGGTAAAGGCGCGATGAGGCCGCGAGAGGATAGCGTCCGGGAATCACGCGGCCACCCACGAACAAATCGAGTTCGCCGTCGCCGTCGTAGTCGGCGAGGGCAAGGGGACCGACACTCGATTCGTCCGCGGGGATCCCTTCCTCGGGACCGCGGCCGGCCATGTCCAACACTGCGACCGCGCTGCCGCCGGGGGCGCTCGCATCGTCTTCGTAATGGGCGTGGCCCACAAGCAGACGCGAGGCCGCATCGCCCACGCGCCAACCGACCACGCCCGTCTGATCCCGCGGCGCGGTTTGGTCGCCCGGCGGCACTTCCTGACGGTCGAATCCGCCCTGTCCGTTGTTGCGGAACACCGCCAGCTTGCCGCCCTTGCCTGCGCCCACGATCAGATCCTCCCATCCGTCTCCATCGAGATCGTGCCAGGCCACACCGGGCCCGAGCTGACTGAGCCGATTGGGCAACAACTGTTGGCGCGCAAAATCGTCGAAGGGGGTCTCGACATGCCGATGGCCAAGGCGATGCGATGCATCCTCGAACAAAGGCCGTTCCGGATTTGCCTGCGGCCGGGCCGCAACCGGGCCGTCCGCCGGCTCGAAGACCTCGTAGCAGGCATCCGCGCGCACGCCGTCGATGAGGCTCCGACGCCCGCTGCGCCAGATGACTTCGAGCCGCATCCGGTTGGTGGAATGCCCGGCGGCAAACGCGCGTGCCCCTTCGTCGCCCGAAAGATACCGTCCGCCGCAGATCACTTCCTGGCTTTGAAGGGGAACGGCGCCGCCAGAGAGCCGCAGTTTCGCGCCCACCCCGCGCGTGTTGGGCGGCAGGCCGCGCAAGCGCACACCCACGCGCGGCGCGGACGTGTCGTTCCGATACAGCCCGGCGGCGCCGTTGAGGTTGTTCACCACGACATCGAGATCGCCGTCGTTGTCCAGGTCCGCCAGCGCAATCCCCTGCGAGACGCCCACCTGATCGAAGCCCCAATCCCGTCCGGCCTCGGCAAATCGCAGCGACCCCAGGTTGCGGAAGACGAGGTTGGCCTGATGCAGCGGCGGCAGCAGCAGGAGCTTCCCGGGGACGCGCTCCCGCGGCCAGGGGCCTTTGGCGGCAATCATCGCCTGGGCATCGAGATCCTGGGTGTCGAACATGTGCCCCGTCGTGCAAAGAATGTCCTCGAACCCGTCCAGATCCACATCGAGAAAGACAACCGACCACGTCCATTCCGAGGCCGGCACACCCGCGTAATAGGCCGTTTCCGCGTAGGTGCCGTCGCCGCGATTGAGCTGCAAGACGGTGCGGTCGAATTGCTGCCGGTCGTCGAACACACCGACCCGCACGGAGTAAGGATCCATCCCGGCATCCTGCATCAGGCGCCGCCCATGCCGCCGGCTCATCATGTCGGACACCAGAATGTCATCGTGACCGTCCCGGTTCACATCGGCGAAATCGGCTGCCATCGAAAAGGTGGCGGAGTTGCGGATGGCCAGCCGGCCGATGAGCCGGAAACGGCCCCGGCCATCGTTGATCCAGATCTTGTCGTTCGAGTGGAAATCGTTGCAGACATACAAGTCGGGCGCGCCGTCCCCGTTCAGGTCGCGGAACATGGCCGACAAGCCCCAATCCCGCGGGGCCCGCGCCAGGGGCCGGCCATCCTCGTCGAGAAAAGCCCCATCCGTCCACGGCACGATGCTGAAGCGCCCGCCGCCGTCGTTCCGGTAGAAGAAATGGGGCTCCCCATGCTCGAGCACGCGCCCCTCGGGGGTGAGTTCGAGCCGCTCGCGGTCCTGCGGACGGATCATCCGGCGGCCGCCCACGTTGAGAACGACAAAACCCGTCGACCGCACGGTCGTCGTCCGGTAGTTGGCCACGTACAGGTCGAGGTCGCCGTCGCCATCCGCATCGGCCAGAGCCGCGGTCGTGGCGCCGTACGTGCGCGCCAACCCGGCCTCCGGCTGTTCGGTGAAGACCGCCCCGCCGCCGTTGAGAAACAAGCGCGTCCCCGTGCCGACACCGTTCACGAGCAGATCCAGGTCGCCGTCGCCATCCACGTCGGCAAACACCGCCCCGCTCGAATACTGCCCCCCGCACCCAACGCCCGCCGATGCCGTGATGTTCGTGAAGCACCCGTTGCCAAGGTTGCGATAGAGGGCGTTCTCGTTCTCGAGCCCGCACAAATAGATGTCGCACCACCCGTCGCCATCCGCATCCCCCAGCGCGACGCCCGATCCGTTGAGCCGGATCTGGTTCTCCGCCGCGCGCCCGGGCGTCAACACGTTTGTGAAGGTCACACCCGACTGCGCCGGGGTGAGCAGCGTAAAGCCGGGACGCGTTCCAGGAGGCTGGGCCACCGGACGAACGCGATAGCCGGCAACGTCTTGCCAGTGCGGCAAGGAAGGAACCTCGCCAGAGTGGCATGCGACACAAAGCAGCGCGCCCATGAGCCCTGCCAGGTTCATCGAAGGCGGTCTGGTCATCGCGGCCTGCTCAGTGCAACGTTGAGCGTTGAACGTTGAACGTTGAGCGTTGAACGTTGAGCGTTGAACGTTGAGCGTTGAACGTTGA
>CAYPUR010000310.1:0-4976 GCA_964413865.1 uncultured Verrucomicrobiota bacterium | reverse complement strand
GCGAGCCAAAGCCCCCCAGCCCCGCGGGGCGGGGCGGCACCGGGCCATCTGCTTCTTTCCGCGACGCAGGAGCGGAAAGAATTCACTTTGACATTCCAGGTCCGGGCCGCACCATTCGCCCCCGTTTGCGGTTTGCTCGAGCCGATATTCCACACCGGGCTTGGCGCAGGCACGGCCCGCCGGGTGAGGCCACGCGCGGCTGGGGCGCCCGGGCCGTGGGCTTCGAGGCCCGGTGCCTCGCCCTGGCGTACAGGGTCGGAGACATGCGGGCGAGGGATCGCACTGTTGTTCATGAAACGCACACATCACTGCAACGAATTGCGCCCGAAACACATCGGGCAAACCGTGTCCCTCTCGGGCTGGGTCCATTCCCGCCGCGACCTCGGCGGCGTGATCTTCATCGACGTGCGCGACCGCGAGGGCCGCACGCAGGCGGTGTTTGATCCTTCGGATCTGCCGGCGGACGTCTTCGAGCGGGCGGCCGGGCTGCGCAGCGAGAGTGTGATTTGCGTCGGCGGCGCGGTGCGCCAGCGCCCGGACGGCACAGTCAATCCGAAGATTCCCACGGGCGAAGTCGAGGTTCTGGTCCAGGATCTCGAGGTCCTGAACCTGGCCGATCCCCTGCCCTTCCAGATCGACGATCCCGAGTCGGCTGCGAAGGTCAACGAGGAGTTGCGGTTGAAATACCGCTATCTGGATCTGCGCCGCAGCGACATGGCGCGCAACCTGCGTTTGCGCCACGCGGTGGCGACCGCGACGCGGGCCTATTTCGATGAGCACGGCTTTCTCGAGATCGAGACGCCGATGCTCTTCAAGTCGACGCCCGAGGGGGCGCGCGAGTTCCTGGTGCCGTGCCGGACCAATCCCGGGCTCTTCTATGCCCTTCCGCAATCGCCCCAACAGTTCAAGCAAATCCTGATGGTCGCGGGCATCGAGCGGTATTTCCAACTTGCCAAGTGTTTTCGGGACGAGGATTTGCGGGCGGATCGGCAGCCGGAGTTCACGCAAATCGACATCGAGATGTCGTTCATCGACCGCGAGGACGTCTATGCCACAATCGAGGGTCTGTTGCGTCGCATCTGGAAGAGGGCTCTGAACCGCGATCTGGCCACGCCGTTTCAGCGCTTGCCGTTCCGCGAGGCGCTCGACCGCTTCGGCAGCGACAAACCGGATCTGCGATTCGGGCTCGAACTGGAAGATTTCACCGAGGCGTTTCGCGCCAGCGAGTTCAAGGTGTTTTCGGGAGCGGTCAAGGCCGGCGGCGTGGTCAAGGCCATCAACGCCAAGGGACTTGCCGGGGTGACCCAGGGCCAGATGGAGGCCATGACCCAGATCGCAAAGGACGGCGGCGCGAAGGGACTCGCCTTCATCAAGGTCGAGAACGGCGAATGGAAGGCGCCGATGGTCAAGTTTTTCACCGACGCCGAGAAGACCTTGTTGCGGCAGAAACTCGATATCGAGGAAGGCGACCTGATCCTGTTTGCGGCGGGCGAATGGCTGATGGCGTGCGAGATCCTCGGCCGCATCCGCCTCTACGCCGCCACCGTGCTCGAAGCGCAAGGCAAACTGTCGATCCCGTCCGATCGCTTCGAGTTTCTGTGGGTGGTGGACTTCCCGCTGCTCAGTTTCGACAAGGACCAGAACCGCTGGTATTCAAGCCATCATCCCTTCACCGCGCCTGTGGCGGAGGACATTCCATTCCTGACCACCGACCCCAGGAAGGTCCGCGGCCAGCACTACGACGTGGTGGTCAACGGGGTCGAGTTGGGCGGCGGGTCCATTCGGATTCACCAACCCGCCGTCCAGAAAGTGGTGTTCGAAGAGGTGCTTCAAATCCCGCCCGAGATCGCCCAGGCGCGCTTCGGATACATGCTCGAAGCGTTCCGGTACGGGGCGCCGCCGCACGGAGGCATCGCGCTCGGATTCGACCGCCTCATCGCCATGCTGTGCGGCACCCCGAGCATCCGCGATGTCATCGCCTTCCCGAAGACGGCGAAAGGGACCTGTCTCATGACCGATTCCCCCGGAACGGCCGACCTCAAGCAATTGCGGGATCTTTACCTCGAACTCAAGATCCCCTCGAAGCCGTAGCGCACCTTTGCTCGATCGGGCACTCAGTACGCCGGGTTGATCCCACCGGCGGCGGTGCGACTCAACGGCAGCCAGACCAGCGCCACCAGGCGCACGTTGATGTTCGCGCGGGTCGGGCTCAATTCGATCGTCTCGAGCGGCTCGATCAGGAGGTGCTCGGCCTTGGCCGTCGTTTCGACCTCAGCCTGGAACTGGGACTCGAGATCCTCCAACTGTTGTCGCACGGCCGCCACGGTTTCCTCGGCGCGCCCGACGTCGCCGGCCTGGCCCATCGCGCGGCCCGCGCTGCGCATCGCGGTGCCGGCCTTGCTCACCGTGCCCAGAGAGACGGCGCGCCGGCCCAGAAAGGCCCCGAGCAGTGTCGAGCCGAAGGAAATGACCGAATCCATCTTGGCCCGTTTGGCCTGATCGATCTCGCGCTGTTTGGCCGCCTCGGCCCTGCGCAGGCGCTCCTGGAGTGTGGCCATCTTCGGGGCGTACTTTGCGCGCAGCTTCTCGACAACCTCATCGCGGGCTTCCCGCGCGGCCTGCTGCAGGCGGATTCGAAAATCGCGCTCCTCCTCTCCGGGTTTCGAGACCTGGCCCAGGGATGGCGATCGGAGCAGGGTCAGCCTGCGCCGGTTCTGGATCCAGGTCGCGAAGTCCTTCGCCCAGGCCGCGTAGTTCTTCCCATCGCCGGCGGCGGGAGGGCATGAGGCGAACTCGGCCGCCACCGGGCTCTTCTCCAACTGATTTGCCGTCATGGCGAGTTCCTCCGCCGCGGTCCAATCCACGGGCACGGCGCTGTCAGTGATCTCTGTCACCGCGATGAGATCCTGCAGCAAGTCCACCTTGAGCTTCGGGTTGGCGTACCGGACCTGGGCGCTGCCGAGCACGCGCGGGTGGTACACGATCGTGCTGTCCGGCGGCGGCACACCCCGCACCGGCGCAAAGAACTGCGGCACTTGCGGCGGCAAGACGGGGCGGCTCGAGCGCCCCGCGACCGGGACAGGGATGGCTGGCGTGGATGGGTCGGCCGGGCCGGCAGCGGCTGGAGGAGCGCCCGAGGGCGTGTCCTGCTGCGCGTCGTTGAGCGATTTGATTTGCGACCGGGAGAGCGGGCCGCGCAGATAGGACATCGCCCAACGCGATTCGAAGATATCCGGCTCGTCGTCGTGGACGTTGTGGAGCAGGAAGATGCGACTGGCCAATCCGGCCAGCAGTTGCTCGGCGGCGGCGCGATCGAACTTCGCGCCACGCCCGGCCGCGGCGCCCTCGATGCCTTCGAGCACGCGGGCTTTGTCCCGGTCGGTCTGGAGCCGCCCGATGAACCACGAGCCGATGTTGGCCAGGCCGCGGTAGTCGAGATCGACTGGGTTCTGCGTGGCGAGGACCAGGCCCACGCCATAGGCGCGCGCCTGTTTGAGCAGAGTCAGCAACGGCTGCTTCGATGGCGGATCGGCGACCGGGGGGAAGTAGCCGAAGATCTCGTCCATGTACACGAGCGCGCGCAGGCTGTTCGTGCCGGATTGGCCGCGCATCCAGCTCAGGATCTGGTTGAGCAGCAGGGTGACAAAAAACATCCGCTCCGAATCGCCCAGATGCGCAATCGAGAAAACGGCCACGCGCGGTTTGCCGGCGTCGGTGAAGAGGAAGCGCCCGATGTCGAGGGCTTCACCCTGCATCCATGCGGCGAAGCTGGGCGAGGCGAGCAGGTTGTTGAGCTGCATGGCCAGTTCGAACCGCTCCTTGGCCGGGTAGAACGATTCGACGTCCAGCACGCCGATCCGGCGCACCGCGGGCTCCTGGACCTCATGAATCAGGCCGGCGAGATCGAGGTCGCGGCCTTGGCTCCAGGCGCTTTGCAGCAGGCTGGCAAGCAGAATACTCTCCCGGCTCTTCACGGGATCGGCTTTGACGCCCATGAGCCCCAGCAGTCCTGTCACCATCGAGCCGACCCGCTCCCGCAGCAATTCGCCGTCCTCGAGAGTCTCCGGCGGAGGGACCGCGAACGACTTGAGAATTGAGACCGGGCGTCCGGCGCTGCTCCCCGGCGTGTAAAGGGCGAAATCGGCCGCCGCGCGCAACCGCCGGATGCGCTCGCCATCCTGGTTCCACCGGGCGAGGCCTTGGCGCCAAAGTTCGGCTTGCTGCGCCGCGTAGTCGGCCATCGACACCCCTTTCTTGCGCGCGTCGTCCTCGTTAATCCATGGCGCAAAGTCCTCCGGCCGCAAATCGGGGAATGTCAGGAGCAGATTGCCCAGATCGCCTTTGGGATCAATGACGATGGACGGGATGCCGTCCATGGCTGCTTCCTCGATGATGTCGAAGCACAAGCCGGTCTTGCCGCTGCCCGTCATGCCCACCACCAGGCCGTGAGTGACCAGGTGCTTGGACTCGTAGAGCAGCAGCTCCGGAAGGCTCTGCCTCTTGCCCAGATCGTAACGGCGCCCCAAGTAGAAAACACCAAGCTTTTCGTAGTCTTGCACAGTACAAGTCAGTTTGAAAGTCAGTTCGACGCCACCCGTCGAAACTCATCAAAGGTTGGTTTTACGCACCGATGAACCCTGCTCGCGCGAAGCCGGTTGTTCAAGCCGAAAGCGGTCTTCACCTTTCGCCTTGACTGCCGCCGGCGATATGAACAATCTGTTACGTCACATCCCTTAGAGGAGGGACATGTGGTGAGAAGGCCCGAGAGAGAAGTGAGAGCGGGCCGGCCACTTTTCCCTTCAGGACGGGGTGATGTTGCGGCTGGGATCGCAGGGGATGAGCCGACGACAGAAACAAACCAACAAACGATCGGAAATCAAGGACCTAAATTGAATCGTATGAAATTGAGACAAACTGTGGCTCTAGTGTAGTGTCCCGTAAATAAGTAGACGTATTATTCTTGCTGGCTTTTGCGT
>CAYPUR010000309.1:276-5034 GCA_964413865.1 uncultured Verrucomicrobiota bacterium | reverse complement strand
TCTTGGAACAGTCACGGCCAGCCGTGCCGCCTGGTCGGCGGAGTCCACCCCGTCGGCCGGGCTCAAGCGGGCTCTCATTCTGAGCAAGCCCACCGAGGCCAGCCTGGCGGCCCTCAAGAACGCCGGTTTTGACGGGGCTGAGGCCGGCATCCTTTCGCCTTCGGATGCGGAGAAATGCCGGGTGTGGGCCGAGAATCTGGGACTGAGGATTCACTCCGTGCTGCGGGGATGGGCGGAGTTTAACAGCCCGGATGCCGCGAAGGTGGAATCGAGTCTCAAGGTGACGGAGGATGCCTTGCGCGCCGCGGAGGCTTACGGGGCGGACGCGGTCCTGCTGGTGCCGTGCCGGATTGGGGGCATGAAGATGCCGCATGCGTGGGAGTTCCAACTCGAGTTTGACGAGGCGACGGGCCACCTGCGGGAAGTGGTTGTCGGAGACAACGGTCCTTATGCGGATTACATCGGCGCGCACAACCGGGCGATCGACGCCTCGACCGAGGCGGTGAAGCGGTTGATTCCGGTGGCCGAGAAGACGGGCGTGGTGATCGCGATCGAGAACGTGTGGAACAACCTGTGGGTGCGCCCGGCGCACTTCCGTCATTTCGTGGCGTCCTTCCGCAGTCCCTGGGTGAAGGCCTACTACGATATCGGCAACCACCTGAAATACGCGCCCTCCGAGCAGTGGATTCTCGAACTGGGATCGTTGCTGGCCAAGGTCCACGTGAAGGACTTCAAGCTTGCGCCCGCCGATCCCGCCGGAGGCGGCGAGTTCGTCAACATTCGCGACGGGAGTGTGCGATGGCCGGTGGTGCGAGCGGCGCTCGATCGCGTGAACTACCGCGATTGGCTCACGATCGAAGGCGGCGATCTCTCGATTGAGGAACACCGGCATCGGCTTGATCTGATTATCGAGGGCAGCTAGCCCGCTTGTTTCGTGGACTCGTGACCGCGGCGGAACGGAAGACTCCGGAACGCGGACCCGCAGTCTGCCGCGTGGGCGCAGTTGTCTCTTGCGCCGGAGACAACACCGACTATTCTTGAGCCTATGGAAATCGTGGGTGCACTCCTGGTCGTGGGGACCGCATTGGTGCTGCTCGAGACCGTTCTGCCGGGGATGATCGCGGGACTCGCTGGATTTGGGTGCCTGGTGGCGGGCGTCGTTCTGGCCTATGTGGATTTCGGTCCGCGGACCGGCAACTGGGTTTTGCTCGTGGTGGTGGCGACGCTCATCACCCTGGGGGTGCTCTGGGTGCAGTTCTTTCCGAACAGCCGGTTGGGACAGATGTTCGTCAGCCGGCGAACGATCGGGGGCCTGGGCGTCGAGCAACCGCATCTGCTCGAGCAGCAGGGGACGGCGCTCACGAACCTCCGGCCATCCGGAACGGCATTGATCAATGGCCGGCGGGTGGATGTCGTCACGGAAGGGGGCATGATCGAGCGCGGCACCGCGGTGCGCGTGATTGCGGTCGAGGGGCTTCGCGTCGTGGTGCGGGCAGCGTGACTCAGATACTGTGTTTGTCGAAAACAATCCTTAGCTTAACCGAGAGCAAACAGCCAAACGCCACTTATGAATCTTGCCATGCCACTGTTCGCCGCGCCGCCTTTCATCTGGGCCGGCGTGTGGGTTTTTATCGGCATCATCGGTTTGGTCCTGCTGATTCTGCTGTTCAATTTCTTCGGGATATGGATTCGCGCCTGGGTGTCGGGCGCCTACGTGGGCCTGATTGAGCTGGCCGCCATGCGCCTGCGCAGCGTCCCGGTCGGGCTGGTTGTTGACAATTACATCAATGCGCGGAAATCGGGGCTCGACATCACCGTCGATCAACTGAACGTCCATTTCCTGGCGGGCGGCGACGTCCAGATGGTGGTGCGCGCGCTGATTGCGGCTCAGAAGGCGAGCATCCACCTGGAATTCGACCGCGCCTGCGCGATCGACCTCGCCACCAAGGGCACCGGCAAGACGGTGCTTGATGCCGTCAAGACCTCGGTCAACCCGAAGGTCATTGATTGCCCAAACCCGACCTCAGGCAAGACAACCATCGACGCCGTCGCCAAAGACGGCATCGCCGTCAAAGTCAAAGCCCGGGTGACGGTTCGGACCAATCTCGAGCGTTTCGTGGGCGGGGCGACGGAGGAGACGATTATCGCGCGGGTGGGCGAGGGCATCGTGACCACCATCGGCTCGTCCAACAGCTACAAGGATGTGCTCGAAAACCCGGATCGCATTTCGAAGACCGTCCTGGACAAGGCTCTCGACGCGAACACTGCCTTCGAGATCCTGTCGATCGACATCGCCGATGTGGACGTGGGCGACAACGTCGGCGCAAAACTTCAGGCCGAGCAGGCGGACGCCAACAAGCTCATTGCCCAGGCCCAGGCCGAGATCCGCCGTGCCGCGGCTGTGGCGATCGAGCAGGAGATGACGGCCCGGACGCAGGAGATGCGCGCTCGGGTGGTCGAGGCGGAGGCCCAGGTGCCTTTGGCGATCGCCGAAGCGTTTCGGAGCGGGAACCTGGGAATCATGGATTACCTGCGAATCAAGAACATCCAGGCAGACACCGGCATGCGCGACAGCATCGCGCAGGGCACACCCGAGGAGCCGGGCGAAAAACCGAAGTCGAAGTGATTGAATGCGGAGCGAACGCGCCGCACTTGCAGACACTTGCCATGCCATGCCTTGCCGCCAGTTGGGAGAGCCTGCTCGTCTTCGCGGTGATCGTCCTGCTCTCCGGGTTGTCCAACTGGCTCAAGCAACGCCAGGCTCGGCGCGAGGTGGACCAATCCCGACCATCGAGGCCCACGACTCGAGGCCGGGAGCCTGTCCCGCCCCCGGTCCATCCTCCGCAAGCACCGGAGGAGACGGACTGGGAAAGAGAACTGCGCCGCCTCTTCGGAGAAGAACCCGAGCCGCCGCCGTCCAGACCGCTTCCTGCGCCGCCCCCGATCGAGGCTCAGCCGCCTCCGCTGCATCCGCGGCCCGGCACCGTTGTTGCGCCGCCGCCACGGGAGCAATCACTCGAGCCCCTGTTCGAGCCCGCCGCTTCCGCTCGCGACACGCACGAGGCTCCCTCTGTCGAGGACTGGATCCGCGAAGGGGGAGTTATTCAGCTCCCATCGAGCCCGGCGATGACAGCCCAGCATGGTGTCAGCTCCATTGCCCGAAGGGCCGTTGCGCACACCCGCGGCGGGTCCCCCATTGAAGGCCAGGTGAGTCGTCCGATGGAATCGCGGCGGCGAGTGTTCTCTCCGGAGATTGCGCGCGTCAGGGCGCAGTTGCGCCAGAGCAGGACGGCTCGGGAGGTGTTTCTGGCGACGGTCCTTCTCGGCGCGCCTCGAGGCCTTGAAGACCACACCTGGCCGGTCTCTTCGACTTCCGCTACTTGCGCGCGGTAACAGTGGCGGCCCCTGGGCTGTTGTTCGCGAGGAGCGAAATCAGGTCGACGAGAATGCGCTTGGTCTCATCAAGGTTCACGTCCACCGCTGGCGTCTTGTCGTCTTCCTCGTCCTCGCCGGCCGTTGCGTCCGACGGCGGAGGGGTGTCTGCTTCGGCCAGGGCGACCTGGTTGGTCGGGCTGACAGGGTCGGGCAGGCCGGGCAGATCAGCGTTCTTGAGGGTGATTTCGTAGGTTGTGGCGGGCGATTCGCTGCGGGCTTTCCGCTCCTCTTTGCGGGCCTTTTGTTTGGCTTCGAGATCTTCTTTTTCCTTGATCCGTTGCTCCTCGTTGAGTGAGACGCTCTTGTCCGCAAGCAGATCGCGATAGCGGACGACGTCCTCGCGCACGTACCCGAATTCCCTGTCTTCGGCCTGCCTGGTCTCGGTCCGACGGCGGAGTTCCTCGATATGGGGTTGAATGCGGTCCAGCTTTTCGTACATCGCGCTGGCAATGCTGTCCCAGGGCATGGGGAATGGCTGGGACGATTCGCCCACTTCAAAGTCGTTGGCCACGGAAGGCAGGATGATGTCGGGCGTCACCCCTTTGAGCTGGGTCGACCAGCCATTGGCGCGGTAGAACTTGCGGATCGTGACCTTGAGGGCGCCGGCGTTGTAGTTGCGGAAATTGGCGAACTTGTTGAGTTCGTAGATTGTCTGCACCGTGCCTTTGCCGTGGGTGGAGGTGTCGCCCACGATCAGGGCCCGGCCATAGTCCTGCAGAGCCGCGGCGAGAATCTCTGAGGCGGACGCGCTGAATCGGCTGGTGAGAACGATCAGGGGGCCGTCGTAGAGCACCTCGGGATCCGGATCCGACTCGATGCTGATATCGCCGTCGGCATCCTTGACTTGGACGATCGGGCCGTCCTTGATGAACAGACCCGTGAGGCGAATCGCCTCTTCGAGCGAGCCGCCCCCGTTGCGGCGCAGGTCGAGGATGATCCCATGAACGCCTTCGGACTGAAGCTTCTTGAGCAGGCGCTGCACATCGGCCGTGGTGCTCTTCAGTTCCGGTTGCGCGCCGCCCGAAGCGAGTTGAATCCGCCTCGAGCTGCCGAGATCGAACGTGGCGTAGAACGAGGGCAGGTCGATCACGCCCAGCCGCACAGTCGATCCGCCGGCATCCGGCATGTCCACAATCTTCGCCTTGGCCTCCTGATCCTCGAGTTTGATCTCGTCGCGGACGAGCGCCAGCGTCTTTCGCTCGGAAGGGTCGGCGGCATCGGCTGGGATGATGGTCAGCGTGACCTCGGTCCCCTTGGGCCCTCGGATCATCTCGACGACCTTGGTGAGTTTCATGTCGATGACGTCGACGGACTCCTGGTCCT
>CAYPUR010000309.1:0-266 GCA_964413865.1 uncultured Verrucomicrobiota bacterium | reverse complement strand
TGCACATCGGCCGTGGTGCTCTTCAGTTCCGGTTGCGCGCCGCCGGGCCGCCCGGGACGAGGCTTTCGATCTTGCAGTAACCGTCCTCGGAACGAAGGAGGGCGCCGATGCCGAAGAGCGACAACTTCATGCTGATGGCGAAGTTCTCCAACTGGGCCTTGCCCATGTAGTCCGAGTGCGGGTCGTAGGCCTGGCTCAAGGCCGTCAGGTAAACCTGCAGCACCTCTTCGTTGTCGAGTTCCCCCCAACTGCGGAGAAGGCGTTTG
>CAYPUR010000308.1:0-5068 GCA_964413865.1 uncultured Verrucomicrobiota bacterium | reverse complement strand
GCCGGGTGCCCTCACCCGGCGTCAAGCCCCTGCACGCAAAATGAGAACTGCTGACATCCTCGGCGACCGCCATCGTCGGGGACGAGAACGCCCGCACTCCCGTGCCGTTGTGTCGCATTCCTGCTTGTGCTAAGGCTCGGGCAGACGCTTCATCGTGTGCGCGCGAACTCGATCGGCTGGCACACAGCACGAAACCGGATTGGACGTCCGCCGAGCGCCGTCTCGAATGCACGAACTCGACTTGACCTTGGCCACGCCGGCCGAAAATCTCGCCTGCGATGAGGTGTTGCTTGACGCCTGCAACCAGGGCGGCCCGGAAGTGTTGCGCTTCTGGGAACCGGCGGATCGCTTTGTCGTTCTCGGATATTCGAACCGGTTCCTGACGGAGGTCGACTCGGACGCCTGCCAGCGATGGGGTGTCCCGGTGCTGCGTCGGATCAGCGGCGGCGGCGCGGTGGTCCAGATGCCGGGCTGCCTCAACTACGCGCTGGTCCTGCGCCTCGATGGAGGCGCCGGACGACAGACGATCGGGGCGACCAACCGGTTCGTCCTGGGCCAGATCGCAAAGGCTTTGCAGCCGTTGATTGGAGGCGAGGTGCGAATGGACGGGGATACGGACCTCGCCCTGGGGTCGCGCAAGTTCGCGGGCAACGCCCAACGGCGGCTCGGACATGCCCTGCTCTTCCACGGCAGCTTCCTTCTGGAAGCGAACATCGACTGGAT
The DNA here is from genome assembly GCA_964413865.1 of uncultured Verrucomicrobiota bacterium. Classification (GTDB taxonomy): domain Bacteria; phylum Verrucomicrobiota; class Verrucomicrobiia; order Limisphaerales; family J093; genus MWFF01. The sequence goes on along the minus strand of CAYPUR010000308.1, from coordinate 4,345 downwards.
GGAGCGGTTGCTCCCGCTTCCTTCCCGCCAACCGGCGTACCGAGCCGGGCGCCGGCATCACGATTTCGTGACCAACCTCGGACTGGCACCGGACGTGGTGAAGGAGGCCTTGAGATCCGCGTGGGGCGCCGTGACGCCGCTGGTCGAGTGGCCCCGAAGCCAGGTCGAGCCCTTGGTCAGAACCAAGCACACCGACGGCTCCTGGATCCGAAAGTTCTGACCTGCTCAACGGAAGAACGAACCCAACAAGCCGGCGAGCGAGAAGAGCGAGCGGGGATCGTCCTCTTCCTCCAAGACTGCGGCCAGCCGGCCCGCCAGCCAAGGGCTCTTCTGGAGTCGCCATGCTGCAAAGTCCATCAAGCGCGGGTAGTCCAGAAGCTGGTGCGCGGCCGAGTAGGCGCGGTACCGGGGTTCGAGTCGAAGCACGGCCGGCAAGTAGGAGTCGAGGCCTTTTTCTTCGCCCCCCAGGAAGGCGTGGACCGCGTCGGCCGCGAGAAGACCGATCGCCATGGCCTTGCCGATGCCTTCGCCGGTGAAGGGGAAGGTCGAGCCAGCCGCCTCCCCCGCACCCAGGCACAGTCGCCCGGGCCGCAACGCGTGCTGATCCAGGCCGCACCGCAGGGGCGCTGAGCGCAGCGGACTCGCGATCTGACCGGTGGCCATCAAGGCCCGGGCCTCGGGGAACACGGTCGTGAAGCGTTCGAAGAGACTGCGGTGGTCGAACCTGTTTTGCGAACGGTACACGCTGCCGACGCCCACATTGAACAGGCCGTTGCCCAGGGGGAAGATCCAGGCATAGGCCGGCCCGAGGCCCCGGTCATAGGTCACAACAAGCCGATCGAGCCCATGGCTCGACCGCACATAACAGCGCGAGGCGACGGCGGTGGGAGCCGGTGCAATCATAGACCGTAACGATCGCAGCAGACGCGTGTCTGCCCCGGTCGCAAGGATGCAAGCCCGCGCCCGCAGGGTGGGACGGGATCGCGACTCGACGTCGACGCCCTGCGGGTCCTCGGAGACCGAGGCGACGGCGGCCACGATCGGCTCGGCCCCGAACTGGATCGCCGCCCGGTGCAGCAGGGCGTCGAACACCTCGCGGCGCACGGTGAGAAACTCGCCGGCGACGCGCACCTCGAACCCGCCGGGGCTGAACACGGAGAGGGCACTCAACGGGTGTCCGGCGCCCCGGACCGCGTCGGCCAACCCCAGACCGCGCAGGATCTCGAAGGCGTCCGGCAAAAGCGCGTCGCCACAGACCTTTTGGCGCGGGAACGCGTGCCGGTCAACCAAGGCCACGCGCCAGCCGCGCGCGGCCAGGGACCGGGCGGCAACTGCCCCGCAGGGCCCTGCGCCGACAACGACGACGTCCCATGGCTTCGTCATGCTTTCTAGCCCGCAGCGGTCCGCATTCTGGATTCTCCGGCTTCGCCGTGCTCACAACTCCGTGCAACATGCGGGCTAGAAAAGGACATTCCACGGTTTGTTGTACTTGAGGTACTCGACAAACTTCTCGACCTGGACGGTCTGCATGGCTTCGAGGTCGCAGCGGGTCTCGTGGTCCTTCGGCTCGAAGAAACAGGTGGGGTCCTCGGCGAAGAGATCGCCGCTGCGATAGTGCGCCAAGGCGCGGCAGCCGCCGCAGCTCTCCCGGTACCGGCATATGCCGCAGCGTCCCTTGAGGCTTTCGCGCCGCTGCCGCAGGGCCTGGAAGGTGGGGTGGCGCGCGATCAACTCGGACAGCGGCGTCTCGCGCACGTTGCCGACCACCGCGGTCGAGTCGAGGAGCTGAACGCACGGGGCCACGTTGCCTTCGGCGCCCACCGCGGCGAACGATCGTCCGGCCTGGCAACCCAGCCCCTCGATCTTGACGCCATAGGTCTTCCAGGTGGCTTCGAGCGCGTCGGGATCGGCAAAGAACGGCGTGTAGGAAATGGCCGAGAGCGGGCTGGACGTCAGCGCGGGGTGGATCACGCGCTTCATGTCATGGGCGTCGAAGGCCAGATCCACGTACCCCATGCCCGAGCCGCGCGGCACGAAGGGGGCGCGCAGCATCGGGACGCGATTCATCTTGAGGAACTGTACCGTCGGAGCCAGCGTGTCGAGGTTCTCCTTCGAGATCGTCAGCAGGAAAAAGTAATCCGTGCCCTCGCGTCGGCAGATCTCGGCGGCCTGCATCACCGTCGAGGTGTCGTCGTCGCGGCTGCTGCGGTTGGACTCGGCATCGACCGAGTTGAAGGGCAGCACGAAGATGACGCGTCCGCCGGTCGCCTCCCGGCAGCGGTGGACCGCGTCGGTCTCCACAAGCAGCTTGCCGTTGGTATTGACGAAGCTGTACATCCCCCGGGACGCGGTGTGGGCCAGGAGGGTATAGATGTCGTCCCGCAGGAGGCACTCGCCTCCCGAGAAGGCCACCGCCATGTTCGAGCTCACCTTGGCCAGCTCGTCCAACACAAGCGTCCGCGCCTCCTCCGTGCTCAATTCCGGCGCCGACACCGGCGTCTCGGGGCGCGACATGCAGTATTTGCAGGCGAGATTGCAGTCGCGTGTGGTCTCGAAGTAGCAGAGGAAAAACTTGTCGGTCATGGTCATGGCTGAATGAACTCCATGGTCTCGAAGACCTCGGTGAGATCCACGAGGGTCTCGGCGCATCCGTCCCGCTGCAGCAACACGCACTGGACCGGAAGGCCCCGGCGCTCGCATTCGAGCATCCCGATCGCCCCCTCGAAGGCGCACGCGACTCCCAACACGGCCCGGGGCGTGTAATCATCGAGCAGGCGCGCCACGGCGCTGCCGCCTTTGAGCATCTTCACCGCGCCGTAGCCCAGGGCCGCAGCCTTGGCGTAAATGGCGCCCGCGGCGCAGGCGCCGCACCGGGCGCACAGGTATTCGTAGGCCCGCTCCTCGGCGCGGCACTTGCCGAGCACACGCAGGCATTGGGGCATGAAGAGGAGCCGCTGGGCATAGGGCGCTTTCGAGAAGGCGGCGGCATTCTCGGTGTTCTTGCGCGACACGATGGCCTTGCAGAGCTCGGGCATCGACACGCCTTCCTGCTTCGACTCCTGCTTGAGCGTCTCGAGAAAGCGGTTCAGTTTTTCGGCCTTGTCACCCATCGTTCCAATCTCCTTCCCTTTGCCCAGCCAGGCATCGGCAGATCGCTCCAGCCCCCGCGGACTGGGATGCCACCGTCTCGCAATCGCCCGAGACCGCGCCAGGCGAGCGCTGTTCGAGGTGATCTTCCGGCGCCCTGAGCGGACGGAATCCGAAGGCCGCGTACAGCGCGTGGGCGTCGCGCGTGGCCAGCAGCAGCCGCCGCACGGTCTGCAAGTCCGGGTGGTTCACAACACAGCTCATCAGCCACTTCGCCAAGCCGCGTCTGCGATAGGCCTCGAGAACATACACATCCGCCACGTACCCGAACGTGGCCCGGTCCGTGATCACACGAGCCAGTCCAATCTGCGGCTCGCCCAAGTAAAGCCCGAAGCTGAGGCTGTTGGACAGTGAACGGGCGACGATCTCGATCGCAATACCCCGGGCCCAGTAGGTCGACGACAGGAAGGCGTGGACCGCGGCGACGTCCAGGCGGGCGGGGTCGGTGCTGATCAGGAAATCGCCGCGGCGGTATTCTTCGTGCATCGGGAAAGGGGGGGCTGGCGCCGGGCTCCGAGCGCGTGTGGCCGGGCGATTCGCGGCCCGCCGGCCCCGGCGTGGCGGGGCTACTTCTTGCGCGGGTGGCGGCGCCCGCGCAGCGACTCAATCGACCGCACCACCGCGGCGTTCATCGCAAGCGCGTCTGCTTCGCCCAGGCGTTCCTTGAGGCGCGCTTCCGCAGCCTGACGCGCCTCCTCGGCCTTCGCTTCGTCCAGATCGTCCGCCTTGAGCGCCATGTCGGTCAGGACCGCCACCCGCTCGCCCGTGATCTCGACAAAGCCGGGTCCGACCGCGAGATAGTAATCGTGTCCGCCGCGGCGCACAGTGATCTCGCCGGGCACGAGTTCGGTCACCAGCGGCACGTGTTGAGGGTAAATGCCCATCTCCCCTTCGACGCCGGGCAGCGTGACCATGTCGACCTCTTCCGAGGCGGTGACTCCCTCCGGAGTGACGATTTCAAGTTTCAGTGTGGCCATCGATCGCAGGGTGTTCGTCCGTCAGACATGGGGGCGGGCTATGGTTACGCTTCGAGGGTCAGGCAACCGCAGCAGGCACTCTGGCCGGAATACTTCGTGACTCTTGGGGAAAACGGCGAAGCTGGTTCATGCCAACTGAGAATCGGGATTGGTCCGAGGCGCGCCTCGCTAGCCCGGATTTCTCACCACTGGGAAGATGACAACGAAATCCGGGCTGGGGC
>CAYPUR010000307.1:0-5093 GCA_964413865.1 uncultured Verrucomicrobiota bacterium | reverse complement strand
TCGTCCGCGGCATCGCCCTGGACCGTGAGGAGGGTCCTTCCGGCACGACTTGGGGCATTACCGACGGCAGTGCCGGCTTGCGCGGTCAAGTCCTGCTCAGCGATGGACTGGCCGAGGCGAAGTTGTTCCTGGCCACTTTCATGTCTGGTATGGCGTCGGGCTTGCAGCAAACTCGATACACGCTCGTAGGCACCGAGCTGCCGGGCACCGCCCGCAACGCCGCCCTCTCCGGCGCCAGTTCTGTCCTCAATCGTTACGCGGAGGACATCGCCGAGACCGTCCGTCGCGACGGACTCTACATCCGCGTGCCGGCTGGCAAACAGATGTACCTCTACCTGATCGAAACCGTCGATCTTTCCCGAGCTCGGGTGGGTAATTCCCGCCCGCGCGGCCCTGTAACCCCCGCTGCCGCCAACCCTCAACTCAAGCCTGATTCGCAATGAACACGCCAATGTCTCGCTGCCGAATAACCGTCCTTGCCTCGCTCCTCACGGCGCTCCTGGCCGGCTGTGGCAGTCCCCCCGAATACCCCCGACCCGTCGTGATGCTCGCGCCGCTCGCGCCGCCGCCCCTCCTGCCGCCTGAACGCCGAGAGAACATATGGCATCCCGACGAGGTCGCACCGTACGCGCTGGGCCGCTACGTCGACGCCCATGATCGGAACCTGGTCCACGAAGCCCATACCGTTTACCGCCGCGAACAATCGAGCCGCCCGAACCTCACGCCCCCCGCTACGGCCGCGTTTCCACCGGGCGAACCCGCCGCCACATCCGCCACCAACGCGGTGCTCTTCTTCCGTGACGCCTTCACCGCCGAGCTCAATCAGCAACGTGCGGCTTCGCAAGCCATCATCGAACAATCGCAACAGCTTCTGCAGAACGTTCGTGTGCTCAACGACCGGGCCGAGTCGCTACACCAATCGGCCGAGGAGGCCGCTCGGATCCGCACCCAGTGGCAAAGTCTCACCAGCCGACTCGACCGCCTCGAACGCCGCCTTCGCGAAACCGAGGCACAGGCTCCGGCGCCACCACCTTCGACCCGCAACTGGTTCGGAAAGTAAACCGTTCGCAAACATCAGCCGTGAAACTCGATACCCCTATGCCTAAACTCAACGACAAACCCGCACACGAGTTCCGGATTGGCGCCATCAAGGCTGCCATCTGGAGAAACGATACCGTCATCGGCGTCCGCTACAACGCCACGTTCTCGCGCCTGTACAGAGACCGCGAGCAGGATCAGTGGAAGTCCAGTGATTCGTTCGGGCGGGACGACCTGCTGGTCCTCGCCAAAGTCGCCGACACCGCCCACACGTGGATCTGCGAGCAGGCCCAGGAAAAGGAGCCCGACCGGCAGCGGACCTGACCGGCGATAACCGACCGGTTCCCGCTGAGGTCTTCACCGTGGTTCACGGCTTCTGAGGATTGAGCCCTTGATCAGTCCTCAGCCCGCAATGGAGACTCAACCGCTGCCGATTACCGACCCTCAGCCAGGCCAGGTTGTCTCGGGGTGCGTCGCCGGCTACTGTCACGGCCCACACGGTGAGAACTGTCTGGTCGTGGCGAGCGCCGGCGTTCACCGTGCCTACCGCGTCGATCCCGTCGTCCGCCTCAATCCAGGCACTACCGTCGAACTGCGCACCGTGCTCTTGGAGAAACAGAACGCCCCCGCCTGGGAGGTTTTCGCCCGCCAAGGACTCGCCGGTCTCCAGTCGGTGCCCGGCCAGCACCGCCTGCCCCGGACGCTGCTTGCCGAAGAGTGGTTGAAGGAAATTCAGACGCAAATCCTCCCCGATCTGGTTTCCCAGGCCGAACGCCTCCGCACCGACCGTTCGGCCCAACTGGCGGCTCGGCACGCCATCAATCCGACTGACCACCCTGAGTTGCCTTATGTGACGGCGCTGGCGAGCGCGCGCAAAGAACTCCTTGGCCGCGAATACGTCCAGGTGTGCCGCGTCGCCCAGGCCGCGGCGCACCGTAGCGCCAAGGCCGCCGCTGCGTTGCGTCGGCACCATCTTCTCCGCGAGAGCGCAAAAGCATCCGGTCCTGCACCGTGGGGATGGATTATGCGCTGGCGGAAGAGCCGCCGTCTGCGGCAACATCTGAAACGGGCGCAGGCGTTGCGCCAACGAACGGAGGCCCAACGCCGCCGACTCGAACGGGCCGCTGACACACCCGACACGATTGAGCGCATCGAGCGGCGTGCGCACGAGTTGCTCAAAACCGATCGCTCCTATCGCCAGCAATTGGCAGTCCTGGAGCGCCAGGAGCAACGCGCGTCCATGATGCTCACCGAGGCGCAGCGGCTCGTTCAGTACCTCCAACAGCGCCTGGGGTCATCCGTGACTTTGCAGGAAACCACCGTCAAGGGCCGCGCGCATTCGGTGCCAACGATCCCCACCGAGGTAAAGCTGCCACCCAACGCACCCACCGAAAAGGCCGGAGTCGTCCCTTCCCTTACGGAGGCTGCCCATTCCGCGAACAACTCGCCGTCCCCCGACCATGCGCCGACGAGAGCGGCGCAAGCGATCGCTGCCCAACCGACCAGGCCGGTCCCTTCGGTGTCAAACAGCCAGTCCAAGTCCAATGGCATCCGTATGAAACTGTGATCGCTCGTTGCTTCTTGTGCAATCCACAGGGACTCCTTGCCACATGCCCTAGCCTCCTGGCGATCTCCCTCCTCGATCACATCATCATCGCCGGCAATGAGTGCAACTGGTTCAGTGGAAAAGGACCAGAAGCCGTTTGGCCCGGGCCACGGGGACCGAGCCAATCGTGAGCCGACTTGACCCTCGCCGCCCGAGACAACGTCTCCCCGACTCTCGCGACAAACCCCTGAAACGCCGGGTATCTTACCCTTGCCCGCTTCGACAGAATTGATTCTTGGGCCATTTGCGCGCGAAGTTTTCAGGCCCGGAGGGCGAAAAACGTCAAAAACGGCCTCGACGAGCTCCGTCGGCCCCCTGCGGGCGCCCCATCCCAACGCCCCCACGGGGCTCTCAGGGGCCCAAAATGCCGGCTGCCGGCATGCCCCCGCCGGCATTTCGGCCCCCTACAGAGCAAGGGAAGTGGAAGCGATGTCGGGCCATGGAACGACGCGATGCCCCCAGCACGTGGACGTTCACGGTTCAGGCGTTCGGCAACGGGGATCCGGCACGAAGCGATCAGAAGATCGTCACGGTTGCGGTGAGGGGCGACCCAGCGATCCCGGCCCGCCCGCTCTGGCCGCAAGTGCCAATCCAATTCCGGACGTCGGCGAACCCCACTGTAGCCACGGACTGCCCCAGCTTCACCTCTCGGCAAGGCACAACGGCAAGCGCAGCCTTTTGCCTGAGCGATTCTAATCGTCCGCGCGAGCCAGGGCAAAGCGACCGATGTGGCTAAGAACCGGGCCAAAGTGGCTCCGCGAGGTCTGTGGCTCAGAAACTCGGCCTCTGGTTTGCCCTGCAACGCGTTCTGATTCCGTCCGAGGTATAGGGCAGCGGGCGATTTCGGCTCCTCCTCAATACCTCACTTTGAAGGTAGGGGAGTCCTCTGGACGGGTCTTCCGTCGGTCGTAAAGCGTGGTCGTGCTGATGTTGGAATGCCCCAGCCACTCCTGCACCTTGGCGATGTCGGCCTCGTGGTCGAGGGCGTTGGTCGCCGCCGTGGCTCGGAGCGAATGGATGCAGAAACCGGGAACATCGATGCCAACGCTTCGGCCGTGGAGCTTGACGACGTTGTGGTAAACGCCGCTCGGAGAGAGCGGCTTCTCCAATGTGCCGGTATTCGGATTCTTGACCGGACGAAAGAGCGGGCCGTCCAGATCGTCTTTGTGCCCGGCCGCTTCCAAGTAGTCGCTGATCCGGGCCAACGTCCCAGCTTGCGCGGGCACGTAGCGGAGCTTGCCGCCCTTTCCGTGGATGCGCAGATGGAGAACCCCGCACCGAGGGTGGATGTCTTTGACCTTGAGCAGACACAGCTCCTCGCACCGGAGACCGTGGAACAGGAAGGTCGAGAGAATCGCCCGATCCCGTTTGCCTTTGAGCGTGTCCGCCGGCGGCGCTTCGAGGAGCGCGCGGGCCTGGCCGTCGCTGATGGCCGGCGTCTTGCCCTCGTTGGCCCGCGCCGCCGGCCGCTTCACGCCGCGAGTCGGGTTGAGGAGAACGGCGTTTGATTCGCAGAGGTGGTTAAAGAGCGCTGACAGTGCCGATAACCTGCGGCGGATGGTGGCCGGCGACAGGTTCCGCTGCTCGAGCGTCTTGCGCCAGGCAATCACATGGGCTCGGACAACCAAGCGGAACTCCTCGGGTCGCCGAATGCCGGCGAACTTCGTGAAGTCCTCGATGTCCAGTTTATAAGCTCGGCGCGTCCGCGGGTTCGTGATGTTGGCGAACCACTCGATCTCCGGCGGCACGTCCGTCAAGTGTCGGAACTCCTCGGCGGTCAGCGCCCGCTCGCGGTCGCGCAGCACGATCGCCTGGTCGGCGCCCAGCTCGGCCTCCTCGTCACCCGCCTCTTCCTCTTTAACCGGTTTTGGCTTCCTCATGTCCCCTCTATTTTAATACAGATAAAATAGGTTATCAACATTAAAACGGGGGATAACCAGAGCGGCAAAATCGAGGGGGCAGGGGAACGGGTTAAGGAAACAGAATCGGCAGCAGGTCAAGAGGCAGGGCGGGGTGATCGGCCTCAACGCAAAGCGCAGCCACGCCGGGCCGCTGACGCTCGATTGGAACCGAGGCGCTCTCCCGGCGTTGGCTGGCGCGTCTGGTCTTGTGCGACTACCTGCGCCTGGAATCGCTGCGCCGCGAGATTCACGAAGGTTTAGAGGTAATCGAAAACTGGAACAGCGCCAACGACTTCATCCTCTACGGCAAGGGAGGGGAGTTCGCCAGCAATAGGCTGGAAGACCAGGAAATTCTGATGCTGTCGCTGCACCTGCTTCAAATCAGCCTGGTGTACGTAAACACGCTGATGATCCAGCAGGTGTTGGCGGAGCCAGAATGGCGGAGCCGTCTCACCGCGGTGAACCGCCGGGCGCTCTCGCCGCTGAAGTAGCAGCACGTGAACCCGTACGGGACATTCACTCTGAATATGCAGGAGCGCCTGTCGCTG
>CAYPUR010000306.1:0-5137 GCA_964413865.1 uncultured Verrucomicrobiota bacterium | reverse complement strand
CTGGCCAAAGGGGGCACGCTCCACGACCGACGCCTGGCATCGAGCCGCCTGCTCCAGGATGAACAGGCCGTGCGCGTTCTGTTCAGCGAACTCGCCCCTGCCCACCGCGATCGGCGGGGCGGCTACACCCGCATCCTTAAGCTCAACCAACGCCAGGGCGATGCCGCCAGTCTGGCCATCCTCGAATGGGTCGAAGGCGCGCCCGCGGCAGCGGCGACCGCAGGTGAAACCCAGCCCGGAGCGGCCGCCCCGGACGCCGCGCCTGCGGCAGAAACCAAGTAGGCGTCGTCGTTCTGAAGAGTTAGTCGAGCCATAGCTCAGGCAACGATCGGAGTCGGGCCAACAGGCTCGTGTCCGCCGTGGGGAACTGATACCGGTCCAGTTCGTCCAGATCCGCCCAGACGAACTGGGCGCACCCCAGAGCTCGAGGTTCGCCTGCGACCCATCGGCATCGGAAGAACTCGATGTGAACCGTCCGGTCAGTGTAAGGATGGTCCACGCTCTCGATTCGATCCACGACCGTCACCTCGATGTCGAGTTCCTCCCGAAGTTCCCGGCGCAAAGCGTCCGGATAGGACTCGCTCGGCTCGCATTTGCCCCCCGGGAACTCCCAAAAACCGCCCCAATGATCCCCCGCGCGGCGCTGTGTAATGAGGACCTTTCCGTCCCGAAAGACCAGTCCCGCCGCAACCTGAACGGCCCTCACAAACCTACTTGGCCGGAGATGCCTCGGCCTCCGCGGCCGGTGCTGGGGTCTCGACCGTGGACACGGCGTTGGATGCCGGTGTCGTCGGCGGGGCTATGACTGTTGTTGTCGCGGACGCGGCGGGCGCGTTGGTTGACTGGCTGAGTTGAGGAAAGCGGCGTTCCAGCTTCTCCAGGCGCTCACCGGCATCGGTGGCGATTCTGCCCACGCCGATTTGTTTGCTGAGCTGATCGTAGATCCGATGCGCCTGTTCGGGCTGGTTCTTGACCTCGTGGAGAGTCCCCATGGCCAGCCGGGCCCGGGGCGCCACCGCATCCTCGGGGAATTGATTCACGACGGATTGGTACGCGGCGAGCGCGGCATCAACCTGGTCCAGTGCGTCAAGGCTGGCAGCCGTCCCAAAGGCCGCAAGAGGAGCCAAGGGGCTGCCGGAGTGGTCTTTCTGGAACTGTTCGAAATGCTTCCGCGCCTGGGCGTAGTCCCCTTCGGCGAACAGGTTGCCCGCAGCCAGCAGCAGAGCGCGTTCGCCCGCGCTTGTGGACCCATACTCGCCGGCGAGTTTCAGAAGGTCAGCCGCCGGGACGACCGAGTCCTTGGCGCCGGCTTGCTTGGTTTGCAGCGCCAATAAGGCCCGGCTGCCTGCCTGTTCCTTCTGTCCGCGGAAGTAGGAATAGACGTACACCACCACGAATAACAGCAGGGCAATGCCGATCCAAAATGCCAGCCGCTTCTTGTTCAACTCGAGCCAAGCCAGGAACTCAAAGGCCTTCGTCGAGTCTGTCGTCGCAGGTTGCATAAAAGACCGTGATTCTCTGGACACACATCGAAAAGGCAAGCGGGAAATCCCGTGCGCTTCGTTGACTTCGTTAGCCGTGTCTCTGGAGGTTGTCGGTGGGAATCGAGTTTGCGCCGCGTGGGGGCACGCGGCCTACACCGGCAATCTCCATCCGTTGTAGGCCCGGTGCCCTCACCGGGCGACAGAACACCGACAACAACCAGATGCACCGTTCGTTGACACATCCGGCTTCCCCTCTACACTGCGCCCGCTATGGCAGAGGCGGCAGTCACCCCCACGCTCCGGTTGCGCGGGGTCCGGCACAACAACCTGAAGAACTTCGACCTCGACCTGCCCTTGGGCCGCCTGATCGCGATCACCGGTCTGAGCGGTTCAGGCAAGAGTTCGTTGGCTTTTGACACGCTCTTCGCCGAAGGACAGCGGCGCTACATCGAGACCTTCTCGCCCTACGCGCGCCAGTTCTTCGACCGCATGGACAAGCCGCGGGTCGACAGCATCGAGGGCATCCCGCCAGCCATTGCAATCGAGCAGCGCAATGCCGTCCGCAGCACCCGGTCGACCGTGGGCACCATGACCGACATCTGCGATTACATGAAGATGCTCTGGCCGCACGTCGCCCAGCTCCACTGCCGTCAATGCGGACGCCCGGTCCGACAGGACACCCCCCAGCAAATCTGGCGAACCTTGCGCGCCGAAGCAAACGGCTGCGACACGGACGTGCTGATCACGTTTGACCTCGCGCTCTCCGACCGGCTCGGCCTCGCCGAATCCCTCGAATTGGTCGCCAAACAAGGGTACCAGCGGCTGCTTCTCGATGGGCGCATCCGGCGCCTCGAAGAGGTCGCATCCGAACGCCCCGCCGTCGAGCGGTCGTTGACCCGGTTGACTGTGATCCAGGATCGCCTGCGCCTGGCGGATCGCAACCGCGCGCGGTTCGTCGAGGCCTGCGAGCAGAGCTGCCACTTCGGCAAAGGCAGGCTCGCAGTCTACAACCTCAGCGGGGCAGGGGGCCAGGACGCCGTGTCCGCTCCGACCGGGGCCGTCGCCGAAGAGCGTCCTGATGCGGTGGTCGGGCCGGCCCGGTTGTTCTCGAACCGGCTCCATTGCGCGGAGTGCGATCTCGAGTATCGGGAGCCGTCGCCGGCTCTCTTCAGCTACAACCATCCGCTCGGCGCTTGCCCCACGTGCAAGGGGTTCGGACGCACCATCAGCATCGACAGCCGGCGCGCCATCCCGGATCGAACCCGAACGCTCGGTGAAGGCGCAGTGAAGCCGTGGCAAAGCGGCGTGAGCGCCGACTGCCAGAAGGACCTTCTCAAGTTCTGCCGGACGCGCGGTGTGCCGATCGATGTCCCCTTCAACCGGCTGTCCGCCGATCACCAACGCTGGGTCATCGAGGGGGATCCCGGCTACGGAACCGACCCCGAGCACGAATGGCCCCGGGCCTGGTACGGCGTCCTTGGCTTCTTTCGCTGGCTCGAGTCCAAGGCCTACAAGATGCACGTCCGCGTGTTCCTGTCCCGCTACCGGAGCTATCGCCCCTGTCCCGACTGCCGCGGCCGCCGTCTCACGCCCGAGGCTCTGCTCTACCGCATCGATGTGCCGACCCGCGCCGCGATTGCCCGAGCGGCCTCCGACGCTCAAAGCCGCGAGGCCGGGATTGCCTCGGCCGAATCCGGCCTGACCCTTGCCGACTTTTATGCCCTGCCGATTCAGGACGCACTGGCTGTCGCCGATGAACTGATCGCACGTGTCGGCGCCAAGCCCTCCGACGCCTTGGGGCTCGCGTTGGGCGAAGTCCGCGCCCGCCTCGGTTACCTGGTCGAGGTCGGTCTTGGTTACCTCACCCTGGATCGCCCGACACGGACGCTTTCCGGAGGCGAAACCGAGCGCGTCAACCTCACCACCTGCCTCGGCACCCGCCTGGTCAACACCTTGTTCGTGCTCGATGAACCGACGGTTGGCCTGCACCCGCGCGACACGGCCCGCATGATCCGCATCCTCGAACGGTTGCGTGACATCGGCAATACCGTCGTGGTCGTCGAGCACGAGGCCGCCGTCATTCGCGCGGCGGATCATATCGTCGATCTCGGACCCGGCCGCGGTCAGACCGGCGGGCGCGTGGTGTTCCAGGGGACCGGAGCTCAATTGCTGCGATCCGCGGCATCGCTGACCGGCCAGTATCTTTCCGGACGGAAACGCATCGAAACGCCCTCGCGCCGACCTGTCACGCCGCTGAGTCCGGCAAACGAAGGGGGCGGCATGGCCTGGCTCACCGTTGCCCATGCCAGCCGCCATAACCTGCGCGACCTGACGGTAGGCATTCCCTTGGGCCGGTTCGTCTGCATCACCGGTGTGAGCGGGTCGGGCAAGACAACGCTGGTCAAGGACGTCCTGCTGCCGTCGCTGGCCGAACACTTGCAGTCACCGTCCGGGACCGTTAAGGCGTCGGACCGGATCGATCCGATCGATGCGACCGAGGATGCACTGGATGCCGAGCCGGGCCGCGCGGTTTGCGACACAGCCGAGTTGACCGGCGTCAGGCATCTGCGCCGCGTTCTGCTCGTCGACCAATCGCCGCTCGGCAAGACCCCGCGGTCGAATCCGGCCGTCTACATCGGCGCATTCGACGATATCCGCGAGGTCTTCGCCCAGTCCGACGCCGCCCGACAGCGCGGCCTGACAGCCAGCGCATTCAGTTTCAACTCGCCTCGAGGCCAATGCCAGCGCTGCCGCGGCGCCGGCTTCGAGAAGATCGAAATGCAGTTCCTGAGCGACGTCTTTATCCGCTGTCCCGACTGCGACGGCCGGCGCTATCGGGCGCACATTCTCGAAGTCAAGTTGGCCAGGCCCGAGCCGGAGACCGAGTCCCGCGCCGCCTCGCGAGCCGCCTCGCGCGGCGCTCGAACCCCTCGCGTCCGATCCCTTGACCAGACTCCGACGATGGGCGGCCAGTCCGCATCGCCCGGTCATTCGTGGAGCATCGCGGATATGCTTGATGCGACAGTGGACGAGGCCGTGCAGTTCCTTGAGGGATTCGGAGAGTCGCGCAATGCGCGCCGTGCGGCGGGCAAGTTAGACTGGCTTCAGCAGGTCGGCCTCGGCTATCTGCGGTTGGGTCAGCCGATCAATACCCTCTCGGGCGGGGAAAGCCAGCGGCTCAAGCTGGTCAGTCACCTCGCGGAGTCCGGCTTGCCGCACCCCGCCCCGGCCCGGGTGCAGACACCGGCGCCGCCCACCGGACACGATTCACCGCCAGTCTCAGTCTTTGAGCCGACGCTCTTTCTGTTTGACGAGCCGACAACCGGTCTGCACTTCGACGATGTGCGCGTCCTGTTGCAGGTGTTTCAGCAATTGGTCGATAGCGGACATTCGGTCCTCGTGATCGAGCACAATCTCGATGTCATTCGCGCCGCCGATTGGGTGATCGACCTCGGACCGGACGCGGGCGAGCAGGGGGGGCGACTCGTCGTGGCTGGCACGCCGGAGACCGTCGCCGCCTGTGCCGCCAGCCACACCGGCCACGCCCTGCGCTCGAATCTGTAGGCCTCCCGTAGCCGCGGACATGAGTCCGCGCTGACTTGTTCCAGCGAAGACGGACATCAGCGCCGTCTCACGACGGCGGCTGCGCGGAC
>CAYPUR010000305.1:701-5165 GCA_964413865.1 uncultured Verrucomicrobiota bacterium | reverse complement strand
TCCTCAGGCTCTACAGTCTCCATCATTCCAGACAGGAACTTTTATGATGAACCGTATTCTCAGCGTGTCTTCTTGGCTGGCATGACGGTCGAGCTCGTTCCTGAGCCTGAATTGTGCGGGGTGTTCGCTGGGATTGGGATGATGGCCTTCGCCATGGGGCGTCGGCGTGTCCGGGGTGATCGATAGGGGGACGAATCCACATCGGAATCGACAGCGTCCGCCGACCGGGCCAAGGGCTGGCTGGCAAAGGCAGACCCTCAAGACGCTCGAGAGTGATCGGGCGCGACTCGGACGATCGACCGGTTCGGCGCTTTGTCGATTGTGGTGCTGTCCGGCGACCAAGATGGCGACAGAGGCTGACGGTCAGGCGTTTCTGACCGCAGACTTGATTTTGTGGGGCCGACGCTGGTAGGGAACCGCGGTGATCTTCAAAGCCACGTGGTTTCCGGCTCGGTCGAGAGCGTCTCAGTTCGCTGTGGTGGTTCTTGTGGTTGCGGGGTGCTCCGTTCGTTGTGGCATCGCAGCGGAAGAACCCGAAATGCCCGGACGCGAGTTGGTGCGCGATCCGCATTTCACCCGGGGCTTTCATCTTCTGGATCCGACGCCAGGCCGCCGTGTGGTGTGCGGGCGTTTGGCACCCAAGGGGAGCGAGGCCGACCCGGTCTGGGATCTCGCGCAATGGAGCAGCCGGTTTCCGCTCGCCGCCGGGCCTGCGACCGAATCGAAGCATGGAGCTGCCCGATGGTCCAACGCGGCAAAGACTGTCACCGTGGGCGGAGGCGGGACGAATCGGGCCGATCTCTCGCTGGCTGTGAACGCAAGCCGTGAATATGCGGCGGGAGCCAGGAAGTCCGGCGAGCCGTGGGTGCACCTGCTGGTGCAACAGAACTTCACGAATCCGCCCTCGCTTGGGGAGATCGGGACAGCCCGGCTGCGGATCGAAGCCCGCCTGGTCAAATCCCGTCTGCACCGCACGCCTGATTACACGCCCGAGCTGCACGCCGCGCAGTATCAGATGTTCCTAACGCTGCAGAACGCGAATCGGCGTTCGCCGGGCTTCGGACGGTTCGTCTGGTTTGGCATTCCGCTCTACGATGATCGGGCGCGCGTCGCGCCGGAACACAAACAGCGCGATACGGCGGGAAGCGACATGTTCATCTATACTCCCTCGGGCGATGTCTTCAGCCGACGCAGCGCGCACGACGGAGAGTGGATTGCGGTGGACTGCGATTTGCGCCCGCTGTTGATCGAGGCATTGGAGACGGCCTGGGGGCGCGGGTTCCTCGATGAATCGCGCGACCTGGCCGACTATCGTCTGACCGGGATGAACCTCGGTTGGGAGGTGCCGGGCGTGTTTGACGTCGAGTTGGCGGTGCGCGGCTTGAGCCTGACCGTGACGACGGCCGGTGCCCGCGACCGTTGAGACACGTCCCAGGCGCGGCCGCCCGCGCTCGTTCGAACCCGCATAGCAGTCCTCTTGCGAAACCTGACCGCCCCGTGCACGGACGGGGTGTGCGAAACGTGCGGCTTATGCCGGCTGGCGCAGGGCGGTTTCGCGTTCGAGCAGGGTGGGGTGCGAGTAATGGAACCCGCTGTACCAGGGGTGCGGCGTCAAGTTGCTCAGGTTCTTCTCGTTGAGTTTCCGGAGCGCACCGATGAGCGATTCGGGGTCGCCCATGACCTCGGCGGCGAAGGCGTCGGCTTGATACTCGAAACGCCGGGACCAGAGATTGGCCAGGGGCGAGAACCAGAACGTGACCGCGCCGCTCAGCAGGGCGAACAGCAGGAGTGCGGGCACGATGTTGCCTGGGGTGAAGCCAAAGGCGTGAAAGAACCAGGGCTGATCGGCCAGCCACGCGATGGCGTAGAAGCCAGCCAACAGGGTGAAGGCTGACCAGGCCAGCAGCTTGAAGATATGGCGTTTGCGGTAGTGTCCGATCTCATGGGCGAGCACGGCTTCGAGTTCCGGCTCCGCCAACTCCTGGATGAGCGTGTCGAACAGGACGATCTTGCGGAAGCGTCCGAACCCGGTGAAGAACGCGTTCGAGTGGCGCGACCGTTTGCTGCCGTCCATCACCTGGATGCTCTGGGCGCGGAAGCGGGTGCGCGCGGCCAGGGCGAGCAAGCGCTCGCGCAGCGTTCCCTCGGCCAGTGGGGTGAACTTGTTGAACAGGGGGAGGATGAGCACTGGCGCGAGCAGGAGGATGAGGAACTGGAAGCCGAGCACCGCGGCCCACGCCCAGAGCCACCACGACGGCCCGGTCCATTCGACGATCTTCAACACCAGGAGGAGCAGGGGATACCCGAGGACCAGGGAAAGCAGCAGACCTTTCAGCCGGTCCATCCACCATAAGCGAGGGGTGGTTGTGTTGAACCCGAAGCGCGCCTCGAGTCGGAACTGGTCATACCAGTCGAGGGGAAGGTCGGTGAACGAGAGACAGACTCCGACCGCCAGCAGGAACAAGGCCAGGGCCCAGGGCGTAACGCCGCATGCCTGAGCGAACTGGGCGTAGGCCCATGGCAGAACACCGCTGAGCAGCATTGCCAGAAGCACCACGGTCCCCCACAGGCACTCCAACTCGTGGAAACGGCTCTTCGCCAGGGTGTACTGGACTGAGCGGGCGTAAGTGGGTTCGTCCACCACCCCGGTGAAGGCGTCGGGGAGCTTGTTGGCGTGCGCGCGAACGTGGCGTTGGTTGAGCCGTTCGAGCCACCACTCCGCGGCGCACCGGGCCGCGATGAGGCCGACCACAGCCCAGAGACAAGCGCTGGCACCGCTGGCGTTCACACTCAGGTCAATCATCGCCGTGGACTCTAGGCGGAAGCGGTGGAGGAAGCGATTGTTTTGGGTGGGGTTGACTTGAAGATTGAACTGGCGCTTGGGCCGCCTATTCTTTCCGGGTGACTTCGAACGAGAACCGCCGACTGCTTCGAGGGCAGGGCACCCGAGCCCGATGAACCTGAGCCTGACCTTCCAGACGGCGTGCGTGGCGATTCTGGGCGTTGGTGCTGCCCTGATGGCGAGCGAGCCTCAGGACATTGCCTTTGTCGCCGCTCATGACGGCAGCGAGCAGCGCTATGTGCTCATTCTGCCCGAGGCATTCGACGCCACAAAGTCGCACGACCTGCTGATTTGCCTGCACGGGCATGGCTCGGATCGCTGGCAGTTCGCCCGAGAGGATCGCGGAGAGGCCCGTGCCGCTCGGGACACGGCCGCGGAGCATCGGATGATTCTCGTTTTGCCCGATTACCGGGCCCGGACCTCGTGGATGGGGCCGGCCGCCGAGGCGGATGTTGTCCAAATCATCGATGACCTCAAGCGACAGCACCGCATTGGGGGCGTGGTTCTGGCGGGAGGTTCCATGGGGGCGACGGGTGCCTTGACCTTCACGGCGCTGCATCCCGAATTGGTGGATGGCGTGGTGGCTCTCAACGGCCACGCCAATCACATCGAGTATTCGGGCTTTCAGGAGGCGATCCGGAGCTCGTTTGGCGGGGGCAAGGAAGCCATTCCCGAAGAGTATCGCAAGCGAAGCGCGGAGTTCTTTGCGGACAGATTCACAATGCCCGTCGCGATCACGGCCGGGGGCGAGGACGCCACGGTGCCGCCCGGCAGCGTCCTGCGGCTGGCCGGCATGATCCAGAAACACAATCCGTCGGTCTATCTCGACTACGTCCAAAGGCGGGGGCATGAAACCGATTACGAGGCGTCGCGCGCCGCTTTGGCATTCGTCGTGCGCGCGCTCGGGACGACTCCGATCCGCATTGGCGTTTCGATCAACGGCAAGAGCGTCCTGCCCGCGCACGGCTCGGCGGCGGGCGTCTGGTCCTATGCGGACGGCCCGGAAGGGTCGCAGTTGTTGCTCACGGGCCACGCCGAAGTCCCTGGATCGTGGCGCCTGACGGCCTCGCTGAACGCCGGCGACGAGGCGCGCATGGCATTTGGCGGAGACGCGCCGCCGCCGATCGCGGTTCGCTTCCAGGCCCACCCCCTGTCGGCCGAGCCAGTCGAGTGCCGCGCGGAATCCGGCGCTCTTGTCCTGAAGGCCGGGGCCGCAGCCGGCTCGGTGAAGCTGACGCACTTTGCGGTCCGGGCCATACCGGCTTCGTTCGCGCCCGAGCGTCGTCCGTTCTCGCGCGCGCCGGTGGCGTCGGGTCCGGATGCGCGTCCGGCGATTGCGGATGCGTTGATCGAGTGGGACTGGCGGATGCAGGACGGCATCCAAACGCCGCGCGAGGCGCGGTCGTTCCGGGAAGCAATCGGGAAGGTCGCGCGCCGGACCGACGCGTTGGTGGCCGAGCGGCTCAGGCTGGGAACCGTTGCCCCGGAGCAGCAGTCGGCCTGGAGGGAGTTGCGGGCGGCCAGCGAGCCTGGCGAGGACGACGCCTCGGGCTGGGAGGCGCGCTGGCTCGATGTGCACCGGTTGCGCCGCCGCATCGTGCTTTCGAATCCGGTCTTCCAAC
>CAYPUR010000305.1:0-691 GCA_964413865.1 uncultured Verrucomicrobiota bacterium | reverse complement strand
GATGAGCCATCAGCTCACCCAGGTGTACGGGTATTGCGCGCGCCCGGGCGGCGGGTTGTTTGTGTTGGAAGAGCCGGGTTCGAGCATGCGCACCCGCAACATCACACCTGCGGCCCTGCCGCCCGGCAACTTCATGACTCCGGAACTCTCCCACGATGCGGAACGCCTGCTGTTCGCCTACTGCCCGGTCATGGAAGCTCCGGTGTCGTGGGATTTCAACGATGCGACCCGGCACCTGCGCTATCATATCCACGAGCTGTCGCTAGCCTCGGGCGCCGTCCGCGCCCTGACTCGGGGCGACACGGACAACTTCTCGCCGGTTGTGCTGCCTTCGGGCGAGATCCTGTTCCTCTCGACCCGGCGCGGCGGCTATCACCGATGCGGGCGCGGTCCGTGCTTTGTGTACACGCTGGCGCGGATGGGCGCGGGTGGCGAGGACCCGCGCAGCGTCTCGTTCCACGAGACCCACGAATGGGATCCATCCCTTTTGAACGATGGCCGGGTGGTTTACACGCGCTGGGACTATGTGGACCGCAACGCCGTGCATTACCAGCATCTGTGGTCGGCGTTTCCCGACGGCGGCAACGCGCGCACTTACTACGGCAACAACACGTGGAATCCCACCGGCATTTGGGAGGCACGGGCGATTCCGGGCAGCTCCCGCATCATGGCCACGGCCGCCCCACATCAC
>CAYPUR010000304.1:0-5204 GCA_964413865.1 uncultured Verrucomicrobiota bacterium | reverse complement strand
GCAGATGGCCCGGTGCCGCCCCGCCCCGCAGGGCTGGGGGGCTTTGGCTCGCTGGTCCCGCGGCCGCGGGATTGCTCCTCGGTCACAGACCGCTGCGGGTATGCTCCCTCGTCGCGCCTCGCCAGCGAGCCAAATCCCCTCCAGCAAAACCGAAATTGATTTTTGCACAGACCCTAAGGTGCGCAAACTCGTAAGATTCTCTCAATGAAGCCAATCAAATTGTTTTGGCGTGCCCGGTTTGTGATGGGCCGCAGAAATTTCGGCGATTGGATTTCCCCGGAACTCTGTCGCCTTCTTTCTGGCAGGGAGGTTCATTACGCCCGACCCAACCGAGCGGATCTCGTCGCCGTCGGCAGCATTCTACACCGAGTGCCGACCCACTTCTGGAGTCGCCGGATCTCCGTGTGGGGAACAGGTTTTATGGAGACTTGTCGTCCCGCTCGGGCCATCCACCACTACCACGCGGTACGCGGTTGGCTTACGGCGGAATTACTCGGCGTGCAAGGTGTTGCCTTCGGCGACCCCGGATTGCTGGTAAACCTGCTCCTGCCGGGCTACGCGGAGGCGACAAAGCGATGGGAGTTAGGGTTGGTACCACATCACGTCGACCAAGCGCACCCTTCGGTCAAAGCCTTTCTACAAAACCAGCCTCATGTGCGGCTACTGGACATCCTCGGGGGTACGCAGGAGTTTTTGAAGGATCTGGCTGGCTGCCGATTCGTGCTGTCATCCAGTTTACACGGTCTAGTTGCAGCGGATGCGTTTGGCATCCCAAACGCTTGGATTAAGATTTCGGATGATGTAATTGGCAGCGGCTTCAAATTTCATGATTATTACAGTGCATTCGGCAACATTCGGGTGGTACCACTGTCATTGGACAAACTGAACACGACCCTTATCGACCAGATTGCCGCTGATTACCAACGACCCGGGTTGAATCAGATCAAGTCTGCACTAATGGAAAGTTTCCCTTTTCACCGCTGAGTCAGTTTTCTCGAATATGAATTAACGATGAAAGTGCTGCTTATTTTCAAGGTGAATACACCGATCCCACTGGGGCCGATGTGGGAGGCGCTGAGAGAGATTGCCCGGCGGCTGCACCTGGGGAGTTGGAAAGTGCCAGCACCCGGCTGCACAGCCTCAAGCAGAAACGAGAGTCACAGGGTGCACAGTCATTGTTATAGTTTGACCCCTTTGTTTGTCGGCACTGATCTGCTGCCACACCCGCGACAGCATCAGCGAGGCGTCGGACGCCGGTGATCGTGGTGGACACCCAGCGGCCACGAGCCGTTTACGCGCCCTGTCGGTTCGAGGCGCGCCTCGCTAATGTTCGAATTGCCTTCCGGAGTTGGGCTTCGGCCGTTCGGGCAAGATAGGACCAACGTCCAGGGCCAACCTCGTAACCGCCCTCGTCGAAGAGTTTCGCGGGGGGAATGTAGCCGATGCTTGCGGAGCTCAGGCCGATCACGAGGAGGTGGGGGAATCGAGCCTCCTCTTCGAGTGCCAGAGCGGTCTCGATGAATGGCTCGCCTGGAATGAACAGGCAGGCGAGATCGCCCAGTTGCAAAAAGGAAATCTCAGCCGCGACGGCGGTCCGGATAGGCTCGCCGGGCAGCTCCCGGCACGGGAGCGGGAATGTGGCGCGGCGAAGCTGCAGATCTTGAGCCACGGGTTGGAGTCGTTGCAGTGCCGGTTCCAAGGCGGCGAAGATCGCTTCCGCGTGACGGCGGGCATAGGCCGAGCCGCCGGAAACGTGCCAGGGATTGATCGGTCCGGCGGCGCCTTGCAGGAACAGCACAGGCACGCCGGCGACGCGCGTCTGGAGAAGGTGCCGAAGCTCGCCAGGATAATCGGGGGAGATCTCCGGGAGACACATCTCGTAAACCGGATGACAGACGGCGTGTGCGACGAACGCGATGGGCGCCCCGGTGGCCGCGTCGCGCGCGACGAGGCACCGAACGCGTTCGTCGGTTGGTCTGTCGCGCAGGAGTTGCGGGTCGATCTGGTCGAAGGTGTGTGAGAGGCGAATGCCTTGGGGGGTTCTGATGCGGCGATAGAGGGTGAGGCTCTCCGTTCGGCCGGCAGCCAGATGAAGTCGAGCCGGACGAACCTGTCGCGCCGCGGTGTCGAGGCACTCGCCCAACTTCTGTTCGAGGCCCGCCAGCCAGCGTTGATACGCCGGGCTGTGGCGACACTCGGTCAGCCCCAGCGTTTCCGGCGCGGAATGAGCATGGGTCGAGGTCAAGATCATCTCGCCCGGCACGAACCCGCCCGCCCGCCGGGCAATCTCGGCGACGAACCGTTCCCACCCGAAGACGGCCTCGCCCGCAAACCCGAGCGTGTCGGTCGAGAGAACCGCCGCCCGCTGGCCGCGGGCTTCGAGCACGAGCGTTGAGGCGGTGAGCGGACGGCGAACCCCGCTGAAGGGTTCCCATCTCTTTTCGACGGACGAGGCCAGAAACCCCACCTCGATCGGTGGTGTGATGTCAACCTCGGCGGCGCCAATCTTCAAGTTGGAGGTGCTCACCGAGGGGGAGACTTGCGGAACACACTCTTTCTTCTGAGCCATTTCAAAGCCTGCTGCCAAAACGCGTTGTAGCCGTTCCAGAGCTCGAAGTTGATGCCCCAGTGCGGCGCGGGATCCGAGGCGTAAATCAGGACGCGCCCCTGCTGGTAGCTGCCAGTCACCACCAACGGGTGCCCTGTTTCCCTCACCCGCACCAGGACTTGGGAATCCTCCCTGGGAATCAGTTCGTTGTAGCCGAAAATGGGCGGAAACGATTTCCAGGGCAGACCCCGAGTGATCGGATGGTCCGGGTCGACCACCTCGGCGGTGAAACCCTCGGAGGATTCGACCAGGTCTTCGGTCGGAAGGCATTCCACCGGCAACACATCCGCCATCCGGCTGCGCCGCCAGCCTGCTTTGTTCTGCGAGCCGGAGAAGGAGAGCCAGCCTCCCAACATCATCAGGCCGCCGCCCTGGCCCACCCAGCGCTTCACGGCATCGAGCCGGTCCGGGAAGGTGATGGGACTTCTCTCCCGGCGGGAACGATCGAAGAAGCTGGGGTAAAGGTGAAAGCACTTGGCCTCGACATCGCTGATGATGAGTGCGCAGGACTTCTCGAGGAGCTTCTCGAGCCGTCCGGGTTCCAGCCGATACAACTCCCAGTTGGCCATGCAGGTGAGCTCGACCTTGGACTCGATCGCATCCACCAGCCGGGAACCATAAAAATGCAGGTCCGAATCCTTCGTCTCCACCCCGAAGGGCGTCTCAATGAAGATCGGTCCAACATGGAAAACCCAGTCGCCAAGGTAAAGAACATGGTCTTTTTCGTGGTTTCTATTCATCGTGTGTGGTGTGTTGATCGCTATCGGGGAAACGGTGCATCAGCCTGTCCAGATAAGGATGGATGCACCGGAAAAAGAGGACGAACAGCACCGTGGCGGCCACTCCCTCGGCCAACGCCGCTGTCCAGCGCCCCACATAGAGATGAGAGAGCGCCAGGATGTAAAAGGTTGTTGCGGCAGAGCCCCCCAGCGCCAGCAACAATCCGGTCAGAATGGCGAAACCCGGTTTCACGAGGCCTTCTCGGCGATGGGTCCCCACCAGCCCATCGGACGCGCGCGTTGGTAAAAGTCG
Source organism: uncultured Verrucomicrobiota bacterium (assembly GCA_964413865.1). Lineage (GTDB taxonomy): Bacteria > Verrucomicrobiota > Verrucomicrobiia > Limisphaerales > J093 > MWFF01. The sequence continues at coordinate 1,564 of CAYPUR010000304.1, read as the reverse complement.
CGGAGCAGTCGCTCGTCCTCAGGCCGGGTGCAGAGCGCGACCGTCACCCACAACGCGGTGGTTGCGCCGATCACCAGGAACGTCTGCCACCAGTAGGGGAGGATCAACGATTGGGCGCCTGCGACGCCGAGCCAGACCAGCAAGCGGGGCCCAAGTACCACCAGGCAGAAAATCGCCGCACCCCCGAAAGAGGCCGCCAGCCGCGCCTTGCCATTGAAACGCCACCACCACCACTGCGCCCAGTTGGCAGGCAGTTCTGCGGCGCTGAGCTGCAGCATGAAAACAGCGACGTCGAAAATGATGCGGACGTTGTAAACGACGGCCAGCGCCAGAGCAAGGATGACGCCCATGGCCACTTTGCCCGCCCGCAGGTAGTGCTGCTCGCTGGCCCCCGGCCGGATCCAGCGGGCGTAAAGGTCATGCGTCATGACCTGGCCGCCAAAATTGAGGTTGTCGCTCACGGTTGACATCACCCCGGCCAGCATGGCGGCCACCACCAGGCCCATGAGCCCCGCCGGCAGGAGCGCCTTCATCAGTCGCCCGTAGGCCAACTCGCGGTCTGCGCCCGGTTGGGCGAGTTCCGGCCACAAGACCGGCGCAGCCAGGCAGGGAAGCGAAACCAGCAGAAGCAGCGTAAACATGGTCAGCGCGGTGGTCAGGTACATTGTCACCGCTTCCCGCGCCGTCCGCGTCGAGAGGATCCGCTGGCCTTCCACGGCCCCGCCCATCGGCGCGGCGTCTCCACCATAGCCCAGGCTTTGGCCGAGCAGCCAGGCCAGCGCCGCAGCGAGCGGAAAGACGTCGTGCTCGAACGGCGGCAGGATGGAAAGCATCCCCGCCCCGCGAGTGCCGGGGCTGGTCTCGAGCACTTCGGCGAAGGCCTGCGGCCCGCCGAAATGCTGCACGGTCAGGAACGCGAGGGTGAGCGTGCCGGCCAGAAGGACCGCGATCTGCAACAGATTCGAGACCACCACGCCGCGGTACCCTGCGCAGAAGACGTACAGAAAGGAAACCGGCACCACAACGAGCATGGTGGCGGTCTTGCTGAAGCCCATCGTCGGTTCGAGAATCTTGTGCGCCGCCAGCAGCGTGATCCCGGTCCAGGCAGGCATCGCCAGGCCCGAGGTGCGCAGGGCAATCCACAAACGCATCAAAGCCGCCGGTTTGCCGCGGAACCGCAGCTCATAAAACTCGAGACTCGTGAACAGGTTGAGCTTGCGCCAGAACACCGCAAACAACACGGCCCCGATGAACAGCGCCAGTCCGAAGCGAGACAGGTACCACCAGCAGACGAACAAGCCGGTCACCACCGCCAATCCGCCGTAGGCCGTGGCAGCATCGGCGCTGATCAGCGCGGCGGCGTAGGAGACGCCGTTCACCCAGCCAGGCACTTGGCGGCCGGCCAGAAAGAACTGCTGCATGCCGGCGTTCGCTGAACGGCGATAGTACAGGCCGATCGCAGTCATCGCGGCGAGATACAGACCGATGATGAGGAGATCGAGAGGGGCGGCAACCATGTCAGGAACCGGGCTCCTCCGTTGTCGGTGGTTTCCAGGGGCCGCCG
>CAYPUR010000303.1:0-5259 GCA_964413865.1 uncultured Verrucomicrobiota bacterium | reverse complement strand
AGGCCGCGCTCATCGATATGCGCGGGCTTGCCTCGGAGAACGTGCGCCATGTGGCGCCATCCGACTACGATTTCAGTCTCAATGACGCGCGTCGCCTCGATCTGGTGCGCCGACGGTACGCTCTGCTGCAACCGTGCCACTCGGACAACGTGGAGTTCGTCTGCATGTACGGGTTCAACACCACGTTGGCGGAAGACGTGGAACGGTTTCGATTTCTGCGCTCGCTGCCGGGGGCGTATGTTTTCGTCCAGCGTTACCAGCCCATCCCCGGCGGTCCGCCGGCGAACCTCAACCGCTTCTTCGACGACCGGGCCGACGCCCTGATCAGCGAATTGGTGCGAATGATCTACCGCCAGAACATGAAGAGCATGGAGACGTACTATCGCTGGCTGGCTCTCCAATACGCCGCACAGTGTGGGCGCATCCATCATGTCTTGGTTGAGACGTTGTTTCGATGCAACGGCCGCTCGCGCATGGCGGGATTCCTGCACCGACTGGAAAGACTATCTGCCGCCCACGGTGAGCCCGCCGCTGGTCCGTGACCCTTTGACGCGGGCTCTCCTTCGTTCCAATCCCACCAGGCATGATTATGGCGAGTAGGCGGTCGTGATTTGACACTTCCATTTGATACTCGGGGGCTGGACATGAGTCCTCGTGGGTCCTTGAGGATTCCGCGCGACTTTGCAAGCATCATGGCGGAGAAAGATCCCTGTCCGGCTGAATCCAGTAATTGAACGGATCGGCGAGCCATCGTGGGTCGAAGCAAAGCCGTGGGAGCGCTGTGAGCGGTGTTATGAACTCGGTCCCTGGCGCGAACCGGCCGGGCGGCAGCCAGGGCGCCCCTTGTTTCCTGGCGTCGCCGAGTTGCAGTGCTCGTTCTCATTCGGCAAACCGGCGACGGCGTTGGCGCAGGGAGGCCATCGGGCTGCCGTCGGATTCGCCCTTCGGCAGACGGAAGAACGCCATATGGACGACCCGGTCCTCGTGGACCAAGGCCGATCCCGCCAACCCCGGCTTCTGGTACCGGTAATCCCTGCCGTAGCCGACCGATTCAAAGACCTTCTCGTCGCTCTCGGCGGCTTCGTGCAGGAAGGCCTGGGCGGCGGCGACAGCTTTCGCGACCTCGGCTGGACGGGGCTTGGGCTCGATCAGGGCGTCGATCAAGTAGCTCTTGAGCAGTTTCGGATGCAGTTGTGCGTAGGCGTCGGGGTGAGGGACGGTGTCGAATCCGGCCACCTCGCCGTCGATCACCACGAACAGGCCCGTCTGCCCGGCAGTGGGGGCGAAGACGCTCGTACACGCCTCGAGTTCCGCCGCGCGTGCTTTGAAGACGTCCTGCATGGCGTGGGTGGGCGAGGCCACCCCTGCGCTCTGATGCAACGCAGCCACCTCGCGCCAGACTTCCCCCTGGTCGGAAGAATAGTGCGCACCAGCGACGAGCGACTCCGAAACGGATCGAACCTTGGACACGCGGCATTTGTGCGACATCACGGCGTCCGAATCGGCGAAATGGGCGGAGGCGTACGACCATCGGCCTTGCTCGACACAACTAACGGGGATCTTGGTCTCCGCGCGTTCCTTGAGCAGGATGGTCGTGTTCAGGACCCGGTTCTGCTTGGCGCCCACCAGTTCCTCACCATCCAGGAGCAGGATCGGGCGGTCGCTCTGGCTGATGACCTTCAGCTCCGGCACCGACCCGCCTTCGGAAACCTCGGTCACGATGAGGCATTGGCTGGACAGGGCTTCGCCGAGCGTCAGGTACGGCGCGGAGTCCGCATCCGGGCCGAGCAAGGGGAAGACGACAATGTTGCGGTGGCTCTGGGCCGGCCCCAAAGCGAGGCGGGCGAAATGGCCCGTGATGACTGTGTTCATGTTCTGTTCCCTTTCTCATACTGCGCCGGCCATTTGGATGATGGTCGGTAGTTGATGGTTGATGGACCGCACTCTTGGTCGTGGACCGCGAAAAAGCGGTCCCGACCCCGGCCTCCGAACTCCGAACTCCCATCTCCGAACTCCGAACTCCCATCTCCGATCTCCGAACTCCCATCTCCGAACTCCCATCTCCGAACTCCGATCTCCCATCTCCGAACTCCGATCTGCCATCTGCACTCTTCACTCGCCCGCCCCCACCTCCCGGCTTGGCCCTCACAACCAAGATCGCCTTGGATTGTTCGCCTGCAAGTCTACGCGAGGCCCTCTGACATCTGTGGACACCCCCCCACACAAGGTTTGGGCAGAATTGCAGCGGGTGGCTGCCTATGGGGGGAGGGGTTGATGGGGGATGGTTGAGGGTTGATGGGCGAGTGGTTGAACGTTGGAAGTTGAGCGTTGTACGTTGGTCGTTAACCAATTAGGGATTGAACTGCTGATTACGAAAGAGGAGCCAATGGCGAGAGTGTGACTTTCAGTCTGTTTGGCGTGTTTCGCATGTTTCGCGGTTGACCTCTCGAACACGTTCATCTCTGTTCCAGCACCGCCTCGTGCCAGAACAGCGAAATCCACTCCTTGGCGGCGAGGCGGTCCTGGTCGGTGCCGCCGCGCATTTCGGTCTTGCCGTCGAGTCGGCGAACCAGTTTGGCCTGTCCGAAAACCGCCACCACCTCGTCCGTCTCGGGTCGAATCCAATCTCAACCCTTGCGCGGCGCAACTGCCAGGCCGAGCATCCGCGCACAGAGACTCGCTATGGTCTGACCACGACTCACGAGGAATCAGTGTTCCGCCCCGAATCCGTGAGGGTTCCTCACCCCACACCGATTCAGGACGGAACACAGATGGCGGTCCGGAGTGTCCACGACGACCTTCGTGACCGCGGGTCTTCTATTTCCGATTGCTGCGTGATCTCAGGACATTAATCCAGCACCGGATCCGAGCCGTCGATCATCTTGACCTTGTTGTGCTGGAAGTACTCCTTGGTGAGGGCTTTGACCATTCGGGCGCGCTGGTCGTAGAGGCGCCGATGCTTGCGCCGGGGACGTGTGGCCAGTGCGTAATGCGTGAGGATCGGCATGGCGAGGGTTGTATCGGTGTAGCACACGACGGCGTCGGGCAGGCTTGCCGGGTCGACTTTGCCCCAGCTCACGGCTTCGCTCGGGGTGGCGCCACTGAGGCCGCCGGTGTCGGGCCGCGCGTCTGTGACCTGGAGGAAGTAATCCTGGCCGAATTCCTTGATCCGGAGGACCTCCTGGATTTGGGGTTCGGTCTGGAGCATGAAGTTCTTCGGGCTGCCGCCTCCCCAGAGGACGACGGCGCTCTTACCGCCACTGCGTTTGGCAGCGAGCACGAATGCCGTTGTCTCGTTGACATCGATCGAGGGATTGACGCGCAGCTTGTTGCCGCGCAGTTCGACGCCGGCCACGTTCATCCCGATGGTCGAGTCTCCCGGAGACGATGTGTAACAGGGCACGCCCGCGCGGTAGGCCGCGGCCAGGACCGAGACATTCCTGAGGCCGTTCTTGCGTTCCCATTCCGCGCAGTACTTGCCCAGGAGATAGTGCAGCTCGGCCGTCCCCATTTCCTTTTGGAACTCGGTCTGGACCAGGATGTCGCGGAGGATATCGTCCGTGGCCATGAGGGCGTCGGAGTAGGGGATGATGACGTCGTAGATGCGGACCAGGTCGTTCTCGCGCAGATCGGTGTCGTCGAATTTAAAGCTGCCGACGTGCACCGGGTAGTTCAGGGCGAAGTGCATGTCGTGATACAGATTGGCGCCGGTGGCCACGATCCAATCGACGAACCCGGCGTTGATCAGGGGCACGACGCAGGAGCAGCCCAGGCCGGCGGGCGTGAGTGCGCCGGACAACGTCATGCCGATGGTCACATCCGGCTCGAGCATCTTGTCTCTGAACAACTGGCAGCCTTCCTTGAGTCGGGCGCTGTTGTACGCCAGGAAGATGTCGTCCACGATCTGCGGCAGCTTCTCCTTCCCGGTCATGCCTTTGGGGAGGATGCGTTTGCCCGACATGTAGTCCGCCTTGTGCGGGCACTTCTTCTTCATCAGCCAATCGGGCGTCTCGGTCAGATCTTCGCGGTAGCGACGGTTTTGTCGTTTGGGTTTTGCCATAAATTCCAGATGCTCGTCTCGTTATTCGGATCTCAAGCATACGGGTGCACGCCGGGAAGCCAACCTTTTTTCGCCAATCCGCGGCCCCTCCCGGGTAACAGTTGCTTCTGGCGCACGGCGGCCGGTGCACCTGGTTGTTGTCGGTGTTCTGTCGCCCGGTGAGGGCACCGGACCGACACCGGTCGGATACTCCCGGTGTAGGCCGCGTGCCCCCACGCGGCGCAAACTCCATTTCAACCGACGAATTCCAGATGCACTGTCGGCAGTCTTGCATTTCCAGCCCGCATGCTTTCACATTTCAGAGCTTTCGGCTTCACCATGGTCACAACTCGATGAAACATGCGTGCCCTCACGCGGCGGAACCTCTGACGCTGTATACAGAACCGTGAACCTCCTTGTTTTGCTCGTGCTGCCGGGTGCCGCCGCGGGACTGGCGCTGTGGACGGGCCACCTGCCTTTCAAACTGGCTGTGCCATGTCTGTGCGCGCTGATCCTCGTCGAGGCGATGCGCCGCGATGCCGCCGCCCGCGGCGCCGCGATCTGGGCTGTCGTTGCGGCATTTGGCATGTCCATGGTCGGCGATTACTTCCTCTCGAGTCGGCGCGGGCACAGCCACTATTTCGAGGCCGGCATCGCGGCCTTTTTGGTCGCGCACCTGGGCTTCTTGCGGTACTCGCTCGCTCACGGCAGGCTCGATTGGCGCGCGCTAGGGCTGTTGCTGACTGTGTTTGTGGCGTACTTTGGGCTGGCGCTGGCGCCCGCGATCGAGAGCCGCGTGCTCTGGGCGGCGGTTCTGGCGTACCTGGCGGTCTCGTGCATCGGTTTGGCTGCCGCGGTTGGTCTCAAGCAACCGGGGCGCGTCAAGGGCCTTTACGTCGCCGGCATCTCCCTGATTGTGTTCTCCGACACGCTGATATCGTTCAGCGAATTCCTGCACTGGCGCGCACTCAATGCCTGGATTCTGCCCACGTACTACCTCGCGCACCTGTGCATCACGGCGTCCGTTCTTTTAGCGAGGCTTCGCCTCAGATCAAGCAGGCGCTCGTCTTCAAGCGCGAGGTAAATGGGGATGGCCAAGCGAAGTGCGCCACGCTAGGATCCTCGACCGGTGAAACGTGTTGTAGGCAGGTGCAGTTATTGTGCCGCGTTGACGGGGTCAAGGATTCTCCGGAGCGAGGACTTCGGCGAGCTCAGCCGAG
>CAYPUR010000302.1:0-5282 GCA_964413865.1 uncultured Verrucomicrobiota bacterium | reverse complement strand
GGCTGAAACCCGGGCTGCGCTTCTTTGTGGGCTTGTCGTTGCTTGAGTGCCCCCGAATAAGAATAAGGGGTCAAACTATAACAATGGCTTGATTGTGAATATCCAGTGGGGTGGAGCGTTCTCCCACGCCGCGCCAACTGCGCATCGAGTATCCGGGCACGACTGACCATCCGCCTCCGCTCGATGCTACGGCGTGACAAGCGTCATACGCCGTGGGGACCGACGGGAAGACATCTACCACGATGAGAGATATTGCGCGGCGGCTGTACCTGGGCAGTTGGAAGAGTGGCACCACCCGGCTGCACAACCTGAAACAGAAACGAGAGCAACAGGGCGCACAGTCATTGTTATAGTTTGACCCCTTTTTACTTTTTACTGCTTCTTGAGTTTGAGGGTCGTGCGGGCGGGATAGGAGATGCTGCCGTAGTCGCTGACGCCGTGCAACCGGACTTCGAGGCCCTGGGTTGGGCTGCCGGTGAAGACGGCGGCCATCTTGGAGTTTCTATCGGCGGTCTTGCTTTCGAGGCGCAGGGTCAATTCGCCGGCTTCGAGATCCCACGTGCCGCGGCTGAGAACGCCGCGATTGTCATAGCCGGTGTATTTGACCTCGGAGGTGCCGGGTTCGAGAGCGCTGTAGCCCTTCAATTCCATGTCGTAACCCACTTTGCCGTGCATCACGACGACATGCTTGTTGAGGTCCCACGAGAACTCGAGGGTCACCGTGGTTGCGTCATCGGTCGAGCCCTGCCATTTGCCGAGCATCCAGGAGGCGTTTCCCTGGTCGACCATGTCTTCGAGTGTGGTTTGGGCCAGGAGGCCGGTCCAGGTGGCACACGTCAAGAGTCCCAAGGCGATCGATCGAGCCATTACAAGAGTCATCCTCACAGCAGTTATCCTTTCTGTGTTGCGTTTTCCGGGTCCCGCCACTGGACCGGGCGGCGGGGTGCCGACGGCAGGCGGAGACGAGCGAACTGTAGCCGGTTTGGCCGAAGGCGCAAGGCTGGGTGTCGGGTTTCGCTTGAGGAGGAGACGCACTTTGGATTACCGTCCCTCCCATGCACGTCCGCTTGACCACTCCGCGCGTTGTGGGGGCTTCTGTCCGCACTGCCCGTCGCCCCAGTTGGTGGCGGGTTGAGATCTGCTTGTCTCTTTGCCTTTGGGCTGGGGGGTGGGCGCGAGCGGCTGACACGGAGCAGTATCTTTCGCCGGTGGCGATCGCCGCCTCTCCCGACGGCGCGACCCTTTTTGTGGCTGCCGGGACGGCTGGGCGGGTGCTGGTCGTCGACGCCGGGAGCGGCGAGGTGCGGAGCGAGACCGCACTCGAGGGCCATGCGAACGCGCTGGCGCTTACGCCGGACGGGACGCGATTGCTCGTGGCGACCGGTGAAGCGTCCGGGCAGATCCAGGTCTGCGACGCGCGTTCGGGGCGCGTCGAGCGATTGGTGCGCGCCGGCCACACCCCGTCCGCGCTCGCAGTGTCACCGGATGGCGCGCGGCTCTACGTCGCGAATCGGTTCAACCACGACGTCAGCGTGATCGACTGGAAGGGGGGGCGAGAGCTTGGGCGCATTGCGGTCGTGCGGGAGCCGGTTGCGCTGGCCCTGACGCCGGATGGGCGGCGTTTGTTTGTGGGCAACCACCTTCCCGCGGGCCGGGCGGACGCCGCGGAGATCGCAGCGGCGATCACCGCGATCGACACCGAACGGCTCGAGCCTGTGGCCCAGATTCAGCTTCCCAATGGCAGCACGGCGGTGCGCGGCCTGGCCGTGTCGGGCGATGGCGCGATCGTGTATGCGACGCACGGGCTTGGGCGCTACCAGATGCCCACGACGCAGTTGGACCGCGGCTGGATGAACACCTCGGCGTTGAGCGTGATCGATGTCGCCAAGGCCGAGCGCATCAACACGGTGCTGGTGGACGACGTGGACCTGGGCGCGGCGAATCCGTGGGGCGTGGCCTGTTCGAGTGACGGGCGCTGGATCGTTGTCAGCCATGCCGGCACCCACGAGGTGAGCGTCATCGACCAGCCCGGTCTGATCGAGAAGCTGCGTCGGATTGGGGCGGGTGAACGGGTGGGGGGCGCGAGCCTGTCGTCCGAGGATGTGCCGAACGACCTGAGTTTCCTGGTCGGGTTGCGGCGCCGGGTGAATCTGAGTGGGGAGGGGCCGCGGGGGGTGGCATTGGTGGGCGAGCGCCTGTTCGTTGCGGAGTACTACTCGGACAGTCTGGGTCTGTTGGATCTGGCGGCTGCCGGGCCGCCGCGGGCCAAATCGTTTCCTCTCGGTCCGGCTGTTGCGCCGACCCAAGCACGGCGGGGCGAGATGCTCTTCAACGATGCGCGGCTCTGTTTTCAGCACTGGCAGAGCTGCGCCAGTTGCCATCCGGACGCCCGGGTGGACGGGTTGAACTGGGATCTTCTCAACGACGGGCTGGGCAATCCGAAAAACACCAAGAACATGCTGCTCAGCCACGAGACGCCGCCGGCGATGATCATGGGCGTGCGGGAGACAGCCGAGGATGCGGTGCGCGCCGGCATTCGTCACATTCAGTTTCTCGTGCGGCCCGAGGAAGAGGCAGCCGCTATCGACGTCTACCTCAAGAACATTCGGCCCGGCCACAGCCCCCATCGGCAAGGCAAGGATTTGAGCGCGGCCGCCCAGCGGGGCCAGCAGATCTTCCAGCGCGCCGGGTGCGCCGAGTGCCACCCGCCGCCCCTCTACACCGACTTGCGGCATCACGACGTCGGGATGGGGACCGGGCGTGAACAGGGGAAGTCGATGGACACGCCGACGCTGATCGAGTGTTGGCGGACCGCGCCGTATCTGCATGACGGGCGGGCCGCCACGATGCGCGACGTGCTGGGCGAGGCGAATCCGGACGACCGTCATGGGCGCACCTCGAGCCTGACGCCGATCGAGCTGAGCGATCTGGCCGAGTACGTGCTTTCGCTCTGAGCGGCTTTGTCTCCGGAGTGCGGGCGGCCGGCCGCATGTCTCGATGCGGTCTCGCCATCCACGTCGCCGAAGACACCAAGGAGCGGGCCAATACGGGGCAGCCGGCGCTTGGAGTGTGGGCCGAAGCAGGCCGGTGATCTCGCCGAGGCGCGACCGAGGGTGGTCGCGCCCCGGTGTTGGGATCAGGCGCCGAACTTGTCGAACATCCGCGCGTTGGCCTGCATGAGGCGGATGAGGTACTTGGCTTTGAAGACACCGAGCGATCCCATGTTCGAGCCCGTCTCGGTGAAGCGCTCGAGCTTGTCCGATCCGCTCAACGCGGAGTGCACGAGGACTGGCTGGGGGTGCCACGAGTGGCCCTTGACCGCGCACGGCGTCGAGTGATCGCCGGTGATGGCGATGACGTCCGGCTTCTTGCGGAGGAGGATCGGGAGGGCGGCGTCGAAGTCCTCGATGGCCTTCTTTTTGGCTTCGAAGTTGCCGTCTTCACCGGCCTTGTCGGTGTACTTGTAGTGGATGAAGAAGAAGTCGTAGTTGTCGTATTCCGCCACGTACCGCTCGAATTGCTCGGCAATGGTCTTGGGTCCTTCGATTTTGGTCATGCCGACCAACTGGGCGAGTCCCTTGTACATCGGGTACACCGCCAGACACGCCGCCTTGAGTTGGTAGCGCTCCTGGAAGAGCGGAATCCGGGGCTGATGGGCAATGCCGCGCATCAGGAAACCGTTGGCCCGCGGATGCTTGGCGATCAGCGGCAGCGCCCGTTTGTAGAAGTCCGCCACAATCTTCGCCGTCTTCACCTGCGCCGCCGATTTCTCGTTCTCGGGCTTGGCGATGGCGATCGGCAGGCCTTCCCGGTTCGGATCGGTCGATGTCAGCGGGCCGGCCAGGCCTTCGCCGCGGAAGACGACGACGAACCGGTGTTCCTTGCCGGGGTGGATGATGACCTCGACCTCGCTGCCTTTCGGGCCGGCTCTCTTGATTCCCCGCGAGAGGATGCCGCAGAGTTCCTCGCACACGTCGGTGGCAATCCGGCCCGCGCGGCGGTCGGTGATGATTCCTTTGGGATCGAGAGAGCAGAAGTTGGCGCGGGCGGCGACATCGCCGGCTTTCAGTTGCACGCCCAGGCCCAGGGCCTCGATGACGCCGCGTCCGACCTGGTACTCGATCGGGTCATAGCCGAAGAGGGCCAGGTGGCCGGGGCCGCTGCCAGGGGTGATGCCCTGCGCCACGGGGATCATGCGGCCCTGGGCGCAGCCCTGGGCGACAAAGGCGTCGAGATTGGGCGTGCGCGCGGCTTCGAGCGGCGTGATTTCGCCCTGGCCGACGATCGCGAGGTCGCCCAGGCCGTCCAGGACGATCAAGGCGAGCTTGGCCTTGGTCGGGATGGTCAGTTCCGAGTACAGAGAGTCGAGGTTCATAGGTATTTCAGTTTTCGGTTTTCAAGTTCAAGGTTTTCTCCGGTGGCCGGGGCGTCTCCGATTGCTGGCCTGCCCGACCAGAGCGCGGATAGTGGGTACGACGCCCGCCCAGCGTCAACGCGATATTCGGAGCTCCTCCAGTTTGGTCCAGGCCTGTCCGCTGTCAATCAGTTCGGCGGCCGCCTCCCAGCCGTCGGCGACGGTGCGGACCCGATCTGCAACGAACAACGCGGCGCCCGTGTTGAGCAGCACGGCGTCGCGCTTGGGACCGCGCTCGTCTCCGCGGAGCACGCGCCGCAAGGTCTCGGCGTTGGTGGCGCGGTCGCCGCCCTGAAGGTCCGGCAGCACGGCGGGCTGCATCGGGAAATCCGCGCGGCTGAGCGTACTGCAATGCATGCCGCGATCCTGGTAGAACTCGGCAATTGTGGTGTCGCCGAGAATGGACAACTCGTCGAAGTACATGGCGCCAGTCGCGAGGCCGGTGCGGCCGCAGACGACGATGCCGCGTCGGACGCCCAGGGCCTGAAGGACCCGGGCCAAGGGCTCGCACAGATCGGGCCGCGGCACGCCCATCACCTGGGCCGTCGGACAAGTCGGGTTGAGCAGCGGGCCCAGATAGTTGAACAAGGTTCGCTGACCGCGGTCGGCACAGAGCCGCCGGACGGGGGCGATGTGTTTAAAGGCCGGGTGATACAAAGGCGCGAAGAAGAAGGCGAAACCATGGTCGCGCAAAGCCGAGACCGCCCGTTCGGGCGGCAGGTCGATGGGAATGCCGAGCGCTTCGATGACGTCGGCGCTTCCGGTCTGGCAGGTGACGGCACGGTTGCCGTGTTTGGCCACCTTCACACCGGCCGAGGCTGCGAGGAGGGCGGCGGCGGTCGAGATGTTGAACGTGCCGGCCCGGTCG
>CAYPUR010000301.1:0-5295 GCA_964413865.1 uncultured Verrucomicrobiota bacterium | reverse complement strand
GAATGGCCCTAACCCACGACAGGGCAAAGCGGAATCTGGATCTTCGCGTTTCTTGGCGTCCTTCTGTGAGAGATCGTGCCGGTGCGCTCGGGAGTTGAAATGGGAGCGCCTCCCTCTATGCTGGGCGCGTGATTGCGTTGGTTGACTATGGCGCGGGCAACATCCGCAGCGTGCACAAGGCCCTGGCGCACGTCGGGGGGGACGTGCGGCGCGCGGCGAAGCCCGAGGAATTGCGGGATGCGGATGCGGTGGTCCTGCCTGGGGTGGGGGCATTTGATGATTGCCTGAACGCATTGCAGGGCCAGGAGTTGCTGGCGGGGCTGCGGGACTTCGTGCAGAGCGGGCGCCCTTTCCTTGGCATTTGCGTCGGCTACCAGGCGCTGTTCGAGCGCAGCGAGGAATTCAACAGCCGCGCGGCCGGGCTGGGTGTTTTTGCGGGACGGGTCATCCGGTTTTCCGGGGCGAACGGGCTGAAGGTGCCTCAGATTGGGTGGAACCAGATCGAGATTGCGGGGCCTAAGTGTCCGCTCTTCGATGGCATTCCCAGCGGGAGCTACGTCTATTTCGTGCACAGCTACTATCCTCAGCCGCTCGACGAGTCGATTGTGGCCTCCTGGACGACCTATGGGGAAACGTTTGCCTCGGCCGTGTGGCGCGGGAATGTCTTCGCGACGCAATTCCATCCCGAGAAGAGCCAGGAGATTGGGCTGCGGCTCCTTCGCAATTTCGTCGGTTGGGCGCGCCATCCGGGGCGGTGACGTGACTCAGTCTCGCTCTGGATGGATCGCCTGGGCGCGGCCTGAGCCCGGATGGCTCATCGAGTTTCGCGGAGTCTCACATCCGGGCTCCCGTGTCGAGTGTCAGGACTTCGGTCGAAACGTCCATCCGTTCGAACCAGTCGCCGAGCACCAGGTGCCAGCCGGGCAGGGGGTAAGTCTTGAGCGCATCGATCATGGCGAGATCCTGTCGGAGATCCATCGTCAGTATCTGGGGCACGACCAGAAAGAGCATTGGGACCAGCGCGACCGGGAGCATGCCGACGATCTTCAGGCCGATCGACTGGGGCATGAACTGTTTCATGAAGATCGTTCCGACCACCGCCATCACGGCCATCGCCACCCAAAATCGGGGCGTGAACGCCATTCCCATCGAGATCAGGTTCTTCCAGAGCAGGGCGATTGGCCGGCGGCCCAGAGGCGCCAGGGGGAACGGCGCCCCTCGCTTCGTCACACGGGCCGCGGTCTGCCAGTGTCCCGAACGGGCTGCCGCCAGGGCTCTTGCCCTGGCCCGGGCCTGGTCGATGGTCGCTTCCTCGAAGGCGACTTGGGATCGCACGACCCAGACGTAGAGGGCTGCGATCAATCCTGCCGCGGGCAGAAGCGCGAGCGCGAAGCTGCCACCTGAACTCGCGAGCATGGGGCGGAGCATGCAGCGCGGGAGGAGCAAGAGCCAGAACCACGGTCCGCTCCGGGCGGCTTGTTCCAGGTACCCGGCCAATCGGGGGAGATCGGCCAAGTCCTCGGACGCAGGCGCGGTGAGGCTCAGCCTGGCCCAGGTCCAGAATGCGATCGCCAGGAGGGCCAGCACGCCGAGCACCAGCAGGCGGCGTCGCGCCGGGGTGATGCCCCGATCCATCAGGCGCGTCCGCGCAAAGGCGGCGCCGAGCCGATGCAGTTCGAGCGCCGCGAGGATCAGGAGGTGCGTGCAGATCTCGTCCACGAGGTGGAGCAGGTGCGAACTGATCAAGAGCGCCATCCCCCCGCGGGCGCGCTCGAGGATGGTGTCTTTCATGCGGCGGATGCCGTACGGGTCCAGGCCGGTGAGCGGTTCGTCGAAGAACGCGACCCGGGGAGCATGGAGCAAGCCGCAGGCGATCGTGAGTTTCTGTTTCATGCCGCGCGACAATTCGCCGGGCAGGGCGTCGGCCTTGTCGGCGATCTCGAGTTCGCGGAGAAGGTCTTCGCCCGCGCGCTCGGCGTCGGCCACCTGGTAGAGCCTCGCGGTGAACGCCAGGTGCTGGCGGACTGTGAGATACTCGAACAACCGGGGTTCATCCGGGAAATAGGCAAGCACCTGTTTCGCTGCGAGGGGCGCGGTCGCCAGGTCGTGTCCGGCGATCCGGACCGCTCCTTTGGCGGGAGGCATGACGCCGGCCAGGCACCGGAGGGTCGTTGTCTTGCCCGCTCCGTTCGGGCCGACCAATCCCAACACTTCGCCTGGGCGCACCACAAACGAGAGGTCGCTGACGGCGGCGAAGTCGCCATACAGTTTTGTGAGACCTTCGACCTCGATCATAGGCTGTGGTTCGTCACGGGGGCGAAAGCTAGCGGCTTGGCTGGAGAGAGTAAAGCCCGGCAGACCGGGCCGGGGCGGAAAGCCGTGTATCTGGAGGGTGTCGGTGGAAATCGAGTTTGCGCCGCGTGGGGGCACGATCACCGGGAGTTTCGATCCGGTGTAGGCCCGGTGCCCTCACCGGGCGGCATCACACCGACAACGAGCGGATGCACCGGGCAGAAAGACACCAGGGCAGAAAGAGAGTGCCTTCGTCTTGCCGCCGCACTAGAGTCGACCCATGTCCATCGCGTGGCATATCGCCGTCGCTGTTGTGGGGTACCTGATGGGGTCGGTGCCGACGGGATACCTCGTGGCCCGCAGCCGGGGTGTGGACATTCGCAAGGCGGGCAGCGGGAACATTGGGGCGACGAATGTCCTGCGGGTTCTTGGCAAGCCGGCCGGCATCCTTGTTCTGGCAATCGATGCGCTCAAAGGCGCGCTGGCCTGTTGGTTGCTTCCGGCCGCGGCGATCGCCTTGGCGGGGGCCGGAGCCGCGCCCGGGGTTGAGGGTTTGCGGATTGTGGCCGGGTTGGCTGCCATTCTCGGCCACAATTACACCTGTTGGCTGCAGTTCAAGGGCGGCAAGGGGATTGCCACATCGGCGGGGGTGCTGCTGGTCTGGGTGCCGGTGGCCCTGGGCCTGGCGGCGCTGGTCTGGGTTCTGGTCTTCCTTGCGTCCGGCTACGTCTCGCTCGCGTCGATTCTCGCCGCGTTCGCGCTGCCGTTTATCGTGTGGCTGAGCGGGGGCAGCGCGACACTGATCACCGTGGCAGCGGTGCTCGGCGCCCTGGCGATCTACAAGCACCGCTCGAACATCCAGCGTCTCCGTGCCGGCACCGAGCATCGGTTCCGGCGATCGCGCACGGACGGCTCTGCACCATCATGAGCGAGGTGTACGCCACCCTCTACGAGGGCAAACCGCCGGCACAGGCCGTTCGGGACATCACGGCCCGCGACTCGAAGCTGGAGGATTCGTAATTGGGAGACCGGCGGGGACCGGACGTTATGGGGATGGGCAACGCGCCGCTGACGCCACTTGAACAGCCGGTCACCGGTGTGCACGGTGTGGGGCCGGAGCGGGCCGCGCTTCTGGCGCGGCTCGGAATCGCGACCGTGGGCGACCTGCTCCTTCACCGGCCCCGGCGCTATGAAGACCGTCGGCGCCTCGAGCGCATTGCCGCGCTTAAGTTGAACGAATCGGCCACCACCCAGGGGCGCATTGTCGCACAAGGGGTCAAGTACTGGAAACAGCGGCGGATGTCGCTCTTCGAGTGCGTGCTCGATGACGGCACGGGGCGGCTGCACTGCCGCTGGTGGAACCTCCCGTTCATGGAGAATTACTTCAAGGTGGGGGACGAGGTTCTCGTGTATGGCAAAGTGCGCTCACTCAAACCGCGCGCGATCGATCATCCCGAGACCGAGACGATCGAGAGTGGGGACGAGCGGTCCATTCACCTGCATCGGATCGTGCCGATCTACCCGCTGACCGAGGGGCTGACGCAACGCTGGTTCCGCGGTTTGATTTGGCGCGGCCTCGAAGCGTACGGAAGCGCGTTCGAGGAGCCCTGGCCGAGCCTGGATCCCGGGGGGCTCCCGATGCGGGCCGCCGCCGTGCGGCAGATCCATTTTCCCGACGAGATGGATGATGCCGAGGCCGCGCGCGGGCGGCTGGCCCTGGACGAATTGATCGAGCTGCAACTGGCCATCCAAAGGCGCCGTCGACGGCTTCATGAGCATGCGCGCGCCCTGCCATGCGGCGGAGACAACCGTTTGATGAAGCGGTTTCTTGGCTCCTTGGGATTCAAGCTCACCGAGGCGCAGACGGGGGTCTTGCGTGAGATTCGGCGGGACCTGGCGGGGAGCCATCCGATGCGCCGGCTGCTGCAGGGGGACGTCGGATCCGGAAAGACGGTTGTGGCGGCCTGTGCGGCGCTGATGACGCTCGAAAGCGGATTCAATGTCGCGCTGATGGCTCCCACCGAGATCCTTGCGGAACAGCACGGATGCGTCTTCGCGCGGTGGTTCGGGCCGCTGGGTCTGGGCGTGGCCATGCAGACCGGGAGTCAGAAGACATTTCTGACGGCGCCAGCAGGCCAGATCGCCGACTCCCTGGCCGGCCCAGGCGATGCCAAAGACTTGTCCGAGAGAGGCGCGGCGTTGGCCGGTCCGGCTGTGACAGTCGGCACGCATGCCCTGGTCGAGGCGGGCTACTGTCCGGACGCGCTCGGCCTGGTCATCATCGACGAGCAGCACAAGTTCGGCGTGGCGCAGCGGGAACGGCTTGTGCGCAAGGGGCGTTACCCCCACTTGCTTGTCATGACGGCCACGCCTATCCCGCGCACGCTCGGGCTGACGCTTTACGGGGATCTGGACATTTCGGTGATCAGCCAAATGCCTGCCGGTCGAGGGCGGGTGCGCACGTATCTACGCTCCGAATCGAGTCTGCCGAAGGTGTGGGGTTTTGTCCGTCAGAAGCTCGGCGAAGGGCGGCAGGCCTACATCGTCTGCCCGCGGATCGAGGAGAGGGACGGCCCGGCGGCCGTCAAGACGGTGCGCGAGGAGTTCGATCGGGTCCGGACCCTGTTTGCGCCGCATGCGGTGGGGCTGCTGCACGGGCGGTTGCCCCCGCGGGAGAAGGACCGTGTGATGGAGGGGTTCCGAGCCGGGCGCATTGCGGTCCTGGTCGCAACCTCGGTGATCGAGGTGGGTGTCGATGTGCCCAACGCCACGATTATGGTGGTCGAAAACGCCGAGAGCTACGGTCTGGCCCAGCTTCACCAACTGCGCGGGCGCATCGGACGTGGCCGCGAGGAATCGCACTGCATTCTCATCGCCGCCGCCCGCACGGACGAGGCGCGCAGGCGGCTCGAAGCGCTCGAGGAGACGAACGACGGATTCCGCATTGCCGAGACGGACCTGCTGCTTCGGGGGCCGGGCGAGTTTCTGGGCCAGTCGCAGAGC
>CAYPUR010000300.1:0-5316 GCA_964413865.1 uncultured Verrucomicrobiota bacterium | reverse complement strand
GAAGAAGGCCTTCACGATCGACAGAATGCTCATGGTTCCCTTTCTGGGCGCGGTTTTGCCAGCCAGCCCGGTTACGGTTCCTCGCGAAGCGTGTGAAATAACCGGGCTAAGGATCGGTCTTCGAGGCCTCGGTTTTGTTAACAGTCCACGAACCGCCCATGGAATTGTCGTTGTTCCAGCGGCGGTGCCAGACATCGTTGGTGGGATCGATGACCAGGTTGCGGATGGCGCTTTCGGCGTGTCCGTCGCAGAACATGACGACGGTGCGCTTGTTGTGGCGGTTCGATGGCCATTCAGCCTGGGTGGTGGGGTCGATATTGCCGTCAAAGAGCCCGTACCTCGGCTTGGCGCTGCTGCCGTCTCCCGGCTTGCTGTCGGCGAGCATGATCATTTCGGCGGGGTGTTTGACGGCGACCTCGCTGACTTCATAAGCGGGGTTGTCGACGTCGCCTCCGAGGCCTTTGTCGCTGAACGCGGGGTGGGCGCCCCAGTCGTTGTAACCGATCGAGAAGAGGGCCGTCTCGCTCAAGCCCCAGGGGTCGCGTCCGCTCCCAGTCATGTAGGGCGCGCCGAGGGATTTGTTCACGTTTGTGTCCCAGCGGCTGTCGGGTCTGGCGGAGGGGCAACAGAACACCGCGCGATTGGTGCCCATTTGGCTGAACAGGCGCAGGGGCCAGACATAGCGGAAGCCGCCCGAGGCAAAGAGGCAGCCGGGATACTTGCCGTTTTCCTGGACGTACATGACGGTGGCGATCCCCAACTGGCGCATGTTGTTGAGGCAGGCCGTCATGTTGGCCTTGCTCTTGGCCCGGGCCAGGGCCGGCAGCAGCATGCCGGCAAGGATGGCGATGATGGCGATGACCACGAGCAACTCGATGAGCGTGAAAGCCAGGCTCCGGCGGCGGCGCGGATCCGGGGTGCCGGGGCGGGGGGCGGGAAGCGGCCCGGCGTGCGAAACGCTGGAACGGCTCGGCAAGATGGAGGTAGGGGCGTTCATGATCGTCTCTTGTGTGAACTCTCTGCTGGGCCCAGTTTAGGGTTTTGGACGCGGCAGTGCCAGTGTTTTAAGCGGCAACTCCACGATTGCCCTCGACGCGCGCTTTGCGCAGTATCCGCGGCTTATGTCGATGGTCCGCAGACAGTATCCATTTCATCTCATCGAGCCCCGATGGCAGCGGTTTTGGGAAGAGCGACAGAGCTTTCGCGCGTGGAATCCCGGCGAGACCCTGCCGGCCGAACACCCTTTCGCCCGGCGGCACGGGCTCGGGGGACGCGTGTCGAGCGCGGAGGATTTGCCGCCCAAGTACTACATTCTGGACATGTTCCCGTACCCTTCGGGCGCGGGTTTGCACGTCGGCCATCCGGAAGGGTACACGGCCACCGACATTCTCGCGCGGTACCGGCGGGCGCAGGGTTGGCACGTGTTGCACCCGATGGGGTGGGACGCCTTCGGCCTGCCGGCCGAGCAGTATGCGATTAAGACCGGGCAGCATCCGCGAATCACCTCGAAGCGGAACATCGCCACCTTCAAACGCCAGATCCAGGCGCTCGGGTTCAGTTACGACTGGTCGCGGGAGGTCGACACGACCGACCCGGGCTATTTCCGGTGGACGCAGTGGATTTTCTTGCAGCTTTACAACAGCTATTTCGACCCCGAGTGGAACAAGGCGGCCCCGATCGCGCTCCTCGAAGACGCGCTGTCGGATGCGCCGCGGCGGGAATCGGAGTGGCGCGACAACCCCTTTCTGAGCGGCACGCGCAAGGCGTGGACCGAGACGCCGTCCGAGCAGAAGCCCGGGCTGAGGCGCCAATTGCTCGATCGCTGGCGTCTGGCCTACGTGGACGAGGCCCCGGTGTGGTGGTGCGAGGCGCTGGGGACCGTGTTGGCGAACGAGGATGTCGTGGATGGCAAGAGCGAGGTGGGCGGCCATCCGGTGGTGCGCCGGCCGATGCGCCAGTGGATGCTTCGGATCACGGCGTACGCCGAGCGGTTGTTGGCCGATCTGGACACCATCGACTGGAGCGCGTCGCTCAAAGACATGCAGCGAAACTGGATCGGGCGGAGCGAAGGCGCCGAAATCGACTTTGTCGTTGCCTCATTGGGCGGCGAGACGTCGGGCGGCGCCGCTCGAATCCGCGTGTTCACGACCCGTCCGGACACCTTGTTTGGCGCGACGTACATGGTGTTGTCACCCGAGCACAAGCTGGTGGACGAGGT
Organism: uncultured Verrucomicrobiota bacterium; assembly: GCA_964413865.1. GTDB lineage: Bacteria > Verrucomicrobiota > Verrucomicrobiia > Limisphaerales > J093 > MWFF01. The sequence continues at coordinate 3,098 of CAYPUR010000300.1, read as the reverse complement.
CACGACCCAGGCCCAGCGCGCGGCGGTGCTCGAGTATCAGGCCCGCACCGCCGCGAAGAGCGATCTGGATCGGACCGACTTGTCCAAGGAAAAGACCGGAGTGTTTACGGGCGGGCATGCGATCAACCCGGCGACCGGCCAGCGGATCCCGATCTGGATTGCCGATTACGTGCTGGCCAGCTACGGGACAGGCGCCATCATGGCCGTGCCCGCGCACGACACCCGCGATTGCGAGTTCGCGCAGAAGTTTAATCTCCCGATTGTCCAGGTGGTGGAACCTCCGGCCGGGACGGACTGGCGGGGGTATGTGGAGGACGGTGTGGCCGTGAACTCGGCGGCGGGGGATTTGAACTTAAACGGGCTCCCGACCCCGGAGGCCAAGGCGCGGATGGCCGAGTGGCTCGAAGCGAAGGGGTTTGGCGTCCGGACGGTAAACTACAAGCTGCGCGACTGGCTCTTCAGCCGCCAGCGCTACTGGGGCGAGCCCTTTCCGATCCTCTGGAGGGAGGACGCCTCCGGCAACTGGTTTCACGAGGCCTTGCCCGAGTCGGCGCTGCCTCTGCTCCCCCCAGCGCTGGACGATTACAAGCCGACCTCCGAAGGCGAGCCCCCGTTGGCCCGGGCTCGCGAATGGGTTCACCTGGGTGTGGGCGTTCGGCGTGAAACCAACACCATGCCGCAGTGGGCGGGCAGTTGTTGGTATTACCTGCGCTTTCTGGACGCCCGCAACGACGCCGTGTTCGTGGGCCAGGCCGCGGAGCGATACTGGATGGGAACAGGCAACGGCAAGCCGCGAAGCCTCGATTCCCAATCCGGCCCGGCCGCTCCCGGGTCGTCGCGCGCCGCTGCCGACACCGCGTCGAGGCCCGGTGTGGACCTGTACGTGGGCGGCACCGAGCATGCCGTGTTGCACCTGCTTTACGCCCGTTTTTGGCACAAGGTGCTCTATGACCTGGGGCATGTGTCGACGCCCGAGCCGTTTGATCGCCTGGTCAACCAGGGGCTCATCATGGGCGAAGACGGCCAGAAAATGAGCAAGAGCCGGGGCAACGTCGTCAATCCGGACGCGATCCTGGACGAGTACGGGGCCGACGCATTCCGTTTGTACGAGATGTTTATGGGGCCCCTTCAGGACAGCAAGCCCTGGAGCACCAAAGGGGTTGAAGGCGTCTACCGCTTCCTGGGACGGGTCTGGCGCCTGTTTGTCGACGAGCGCAGCGAGACCGAGTTCGAGCAGAATTGCGCGGCCGACCCCGGACGCGCCGCGGAGCACCTCGAAGCGGTCCGTCTGAGCCCGAAGATCGAAGAGGCGGCGCCCGCGCCGGGCCAACTGAAGGCGCTGCACGCGTGCATTCAGAAGGTGACCGAGGATCTCGATGGACTGCGCTTCAACACCGCCATCTCGGCCATGATGGTGTTCGTGAACGAGGCGATGGCATGGCCCAACAGGCCGGTGTCGGTGTTGCGCGACCTTCTGATCCTGCTGCAGCCTTTTGCGCCGCATCTGGCCGAGGAACTCGCCTCCAGACTCCCGCCTGGGGGCGAGGGTGGGGCGCGGGGGTTGGACCTGGCCTACCAGCCGTGGCCTCGGTTCGATCCGGCGCTGTTGTTCGAGGAGACGCTCGAGATCCCCGTGCAAGTGAACGGGAAACTCCGCGACGTGGTGCGGGTGCCCGCGACAGCGACGGTTCCGGAGTTCGAGCGCGCGGCCCTGGCGGCCGCCAAGGTGCAACCGTTTCTTGCGGGCAAGACGGTCAAGAAAGTGATCGTCGTGCCGAAGAAGCTGGTGAATATTGCGCTGGGTTGAGACTGTGATTCATTTGACCAAACAAGAGCAGACCGTGCTGTGGGTGGTGCTGGCCCTGTTGCTGACCGGCCTGGCCGTCAAGACGTATCGCGCAAAGTCCGCGGGCCGTCCCGTGCCGGGGCCGGCCGCCGTTCAATCCGGTTCCCCCCACAACCCGCCTGGCAGCGTTGGAGACTATGCGGACAGAGAACATTGACGAGACCCTGGATCGGGTGACCGCGGCGGACCCGCGCTATCGGCGCGAGGCCTATCACTTCCTGCGCGAGGCGTTGGACTATACCCAGCGGGCCATCAGCAAGTCGAACCGGGGCAAGCTGCGGCACATCACCGGGCAGGAGTTGCTGGCGGGCATTCGGGCTTACGCCCTGGCGCAATACGGGCCGATGGCCCTGACCCTGTTCCATGAGTGGGGCGTGCGTTCGTGCGCCGATTTCGGCGAACTGGTGTTCAACCTGATCGACCAGAACGTCCTCGGGAAGACCGAGACGGACAGCCGGGGGGATTTTCAGGACGGCTATGATTTCGAAGAGGCGTTCCTTAAGCCGTTCCGTCCCCGCTCGCGCCCGAACTCCCGCGTTTCGCCGCGGTCGTAAGGCGACCGCGCCACCCTCCGTGACATGACATGACAGGCCCTGTTCATCATTTCCGTCCGTCCGCCGAGCCCGCGCTCGATATTCCGCTGCTGCCGGATGGCGTTCAACTGCGGACGTTGTCCAACGGGCTGGTGGTGATCGTGCGCGAGGATTTCAGCGCCCCCGTGGTGGCGGCGCAGGCCTGGTGCAAAGCCGGGAGCATTGACGAAGGCCGATGGCTGGGCGCCGGGCTGTCGCACGTGCTCGAGCACATGCTTTTCAAGGGGACCGCCACCCGGCAGGTGGGGCGGATCGACCAGGAGGTGCAGGCCGCGGGTGGCAGTCTCAATGCGTTCACCTCTTTCGACCGAACGGTGTACTGGATCAACACGCCCGACAGCGGGGCGACCGTCGCGCTCGACATTCTGTGCGACATCATGCAGAACGCCAGCCTGCCCGGGGGCGAACTCGAGAAGGAGATGGAGGTCATCCGGCGCGAGATGGACATGTGCCATGACGATCCGGGCCGGCGCGCGAGCCAGCGGCTGTTCGAGACCGCGTATACGCACAGCCCGTACCGCTACACAGTCATTGGCTACCCCGACATCTTCAGCCGCCTGCAGCGCGACGATGTGGTCGCCTACTACCGCGAGAAGTACGTGCCGAACAATCTCTTTCTCGTGGTGGCCGGCGCGGTCGAGGCCGACGCGGTCTTTAGC
>CAYPUR010000299.1:2128-5326 GCA_964413865.1 uncultured Verrucomicrobiota bacterium | reverse complement strand
TGAGCGTTCTCAAAACGAGAACTGCTGACAATAAACGCCGACAATAAACGCTTGCCGCCTCGCTGGGGCTGGAGCAGACTCCTTGCGAAATCAGCCTTAGTTCAAGTCATCGGACACAACACCGTAACACCCTCATATTGACCAACTCATGAAAACAACCCAACTCATTGCCGGGTGCATGGCTGCCTGGCTCGGCGGCGCGGTTCTCCTGGCCGCCGACGTGCGTCAGGGACTTGTCTCCTACTGGCCGCTGGACGCCATGTCGGAAGATTTTACCACAACGGACGATGTGGTATCCGGGTACGACCTGAACCTGGTCGGCTGGTATGACGCGTCCGGCGTCGTGGCGGGCAAGCGCGGGAGCGCGTTCTTGTTCGATGGCAGCAGCCAGTACGCCTACCGCACCACCGAACCGGGCGCTGACGATCGGCTGCCGATTTCGAAGTCGGAGCGCTACACGATCATGTTCTGGGTGAAAGGTGCTGCGAATCAGAGCGACCGGCGCGTCTTCTCGGAGAGCAATTTCAATGACGCCGACAATGACATTCTGGTGAACATCGGCACGCACAACTCGGGCGCGGATGGCACGATCGATCTGTTCTACCGAAACAGCGGCGGCACGGCCCAGATGAACCATCTCCATTCGGCCGGAACCGCCTACGACAACACGTGGCACCACGTGGCTTTGGTTGACGTCTCGGGTGCGGTGACGGTCTACATGGACGGCACCAACACGTTGACCGCGGCGTACACGCGCGAAGCGACCCTGATTCAGGACACGACATCGCTTGGCGCCATCCTGCGATCGAGCGGGATCGCAGCCTACTTCAGCGGGACGGTCGATGAGTTGGCGGTCTGGGAACGGGCGTTGAGCATGGACGAAGTCCAGGAGGTCATGAACAACGGCATCCAGACACCGGTCCCCGCCCTCGGCCCGTTCGTGACCAGGGATCCGGTCGGCTCGTCCAAACTCCGCGTGGACGATACGTTCACGCTGACCGCCGCGGCCGGGGGCGTGCGTCCCCTGACCTACCAGTGGTTAAAGGGGGAGACTGAGATTCCGGATGCGACATCGCCGAGCCTGACGCTCACCGGTCTTCAGGTTGCGGACTCGGGCGAGTACAAAGTCCGGGTGACCAACGCCGAGGGGAGCGCCGAATCCGCCGCCGCCACGCTGGTCGTCAACCCGCTTCCCGAACCGAACCTGATCAGCCAGGTCGTCGCGTTGTGGCGCCTTGACGAGGTGCAGGGCACCAAGACGCCCGATATCGTCAGCGGGTACGACATGGACCTGGTCAACCTGACAGCCGCAGACGTGGTGCCAGGCAAATGGGGCAATTCCTTCCAGTTCGATGCGGCGCGCCAGACAATGCTCAAGCGCAACAACATTGCCGGCGAAAACCTCCCGATCTATCAGCACCCCGACTTCTCGGTCTCGCTTTGGGTCAAGGGCCGGGTCTGGTCGGAGGATGGCACCACGATTCTTCAGACCGACCGGCGCGTCTTCTCCGAGGGATCGACCAAGACCACCAACCCGCTCTTCAATATCGGCACGCACAATAGCGGCACAGCGCCGGATGAGACTGTGGACATCTACATCCGAACGGACAGCGGCGCCACGATTGGCGATCATCATCATTCGGTCGGGATTGCCTTTGACGGTGCCTGGCATCACATCCTCTACACGCAACGCGATCTGGGCGGCACGATGGCCGCACACCTCTACATCGACGGCGTGCTCGACACGATGAGGCCCGATCCGGTCCGGCCTCTGACGCTCGACACGACGACCATCGGCGGCATCCTGCGCAATGCGGCCTCGGCCTGGTTTACGGGACAGATCGACGACGTGATCGTGTGGAACCGCGGGCTGACGGGGGCCGAGGCGCAACTGCTGGCGACGACCGCCATGCCCGACCCGCCCGCCAATGTGCAACCCCTGGCCATCAGCGCGTTCAGGTCCGACATGCCTCAAGTGGTCGAGGGCGATTCAGTTCTCCTGCGGTGGGACGTCAGCAAGACCGCCACCGAGGTCATGATCGACAACGGGGTGGGGGATGTGACCTCCCAGACCATTGCGGGGGCGGGGAGCATCAGCGTGGCGCCGACCGCCACGACCACCTACACGCTGACGATCAAGAGGGGCACGGACCAACTGACCGCCCAGGCGACCGTGACGGTTCTCAAGGGCGTTGAAGCCAACTGGGCCGCGCTCGACAACTTCGACGAATACGGCGTCGGGTTCCTGTCCCAGACCCCGTGGTGGAGCGATACCGCCGGCAATTTTGCGCGGATCGAGGATCTGAACGGCAACCGCATGCTGAGCGTGCGCAGCGGCAGCAGTGCGGCCGTCTTGCCGATCGGCGCGCTCAAGGTGACCGAAGGTCAGGAGCGGACCCTGTTCTTCCGCATGCTGATCCAGGGCGAACCGACGGCCGCCCTCCGACACGTGATTGGGCTGACCGACAAGAACATCCGCAATCACGGCGACAGCACCAGCAACATCGGCCCGGTGCTTCATGCGAACTTCGACACAGCCGCGCCTCCCTGGTTCCTGGGGGTCATTTATGGCGTGGGCGGAACGATCGAGTACGCCCTCGACCCGATCGAGACGGGGGCACTCTACTCGGTCTGGATCGACATCAAGAACGAGCCGATGAACGATGCGGTTTCGCCCTACGACATCTTCTCGGTTTACATCAAGAAGGACGGCGCGGCGGAGCGCACGGAGTTGTTCAAGGATTACCTGAGCGACCGGGATGCCCTGACTCCGGATGTCGTTCTGGGGCCGATGATGCCCAATCTCGACAAGCTGTTCGTCACGTGCAACAACGCGAACGCCAGCCTCTGGTTCGACGACTTCTTCATCAGCAAGACCGGCTACAACGCCAGCGAACCCGCCCCCTTCAACGAAGGCGGCACACCGGAAGTCAGCATCGCTCTCGACGCCGCCAACGTGGTTGTCACCTTCACGGGCACGCTGACGGCGGCTGACCAGTTGACGGGACCGTGGACAGACGTGGCCGGGACCAGCCCGCTGACCATCCCGGCGAGCGGCGCTCAGAAGTTCTACCGGGCTAAGAGGTAGAGACCGAAGGCCCTCGGCGCCCGGGGTGAGGAACCCCGGGCGCATGAACCCGTTGCATGTTAGCACTTCCCTTGGAGCTCGACGTGGAAAGCGGCGCTGAAGCGCACGCA
>CAYPUR010000299.1:0-2118 GCA_964413865.1 uncultured Verrucomicrobiota bacterium | reverse complement strand
GGGTGAGGGTGACGGTGTAGTGCATGCCGGTGATTCCTCAGTAGGCCCATGTTCATCGAGCAGTCCAAACAGGAACAGGTCGCTTGCCATGGAGCGTGAAACATATCGGCCCTATGAAACCAGTTAAGACAGCCTTCACCCTGATCGAGTTGCTGGTGGTGATTGCGATCATCGCGATCCTGGCCGGTCTTTTATTGCCGGCCCTGTCTCGAGCGAAAGAGAACGGCAAGCGCGCCAAATGCCTCAACAACCTGCGCCAGATTGGCATTGGCATGACGGTCTACGCCGGGGACAACAATGATCTGGTGATCGAGGCTCGCAATGGCGAGGTGCAGATCTGCCTCAATCCGCCCGAGCGCAGCGCGGCCGCCACGATCGGTCTTACGATCACGACGAACAGCACCGTCAGCCAGATTTGGACCTGTCCCAATCGTCCGACCTTCCCGACATACGAAGCGGAGTATCCCCAGTGGGTGATCGGGTATCAGTACTACGGTGGCATCCCAAAATGGATCAATCCTGCCGGGACGTTCAACTCGCGCAGTCCGATTAAGGCATCGACCGCCCAGCCCACCTGGGCTTTGGCGGCGGATGCCGTCATGAAGATCGACGGCAAATGGGGGGGCGGTCGCGACAGCGCGTTCAAGGATATGCCGCCACATCGCGGGCGGGGCGGGATCCCGGACGGCGGCAACGTTCTGACCATCGACGGCTCGGCGCGATGGATTCGCTTCGAGAAGATGCTCTTCATTCATAGCTGGAGCGCCGGAGGAGATCGGGATGCGTACTTCTATCAGGAGGATTTGGGGCCCGACATCGAGAAGAACATGGCCCGGCTCCGATCCAAACCGTGATGCGGGCGCGCATTCCGTTTACTCCGGTCGTTTACGAGCACGCCGCTCGATTCGTGGGCCGCACGCCGTGGGAGGTGTCGCGGGATGCGGAACTGCTCTTCGAGGCTCATCGCGCGGCCTTTCTCGAGTACCGCCACGATGTGAGCGCGGTCGGCATCGACATCTACAACCTCGAAGCCGAGGCGTACGGCGCCCGCGTCGAGGTTGCGGAAGGCAATGCCATCCCTGCAATCCACGAGCCGTTGCTCGACTGCCCGGAGGATGGCCATGACCTGCCGCCCTTTGATCCGGCCCGCGCGGGACGTATCCCGATGGCCCTCGCCGTCGGGCAGCGCTTGAAACGGGAATTCCCGGAGGCCGATGTCCGCATCCCGGTTGCCGGCCCCTTCAGCATCGCCTTTAACCTGCGCGGCATCACCCGACTTTGTGAGGATGCGATCCTGCGGCCCGAGGCCACCGCGCGCCTGCTGTTTCGGTTGGCCGAAAACCAGGCCGAGTTCTGCCGCGCGGTCGCGAAAGCCGGGCTCGACATTGCGTTCTTCGAATCGGCCGCCGCGCCTCCACTCCTTTCGCCGAGGCAGTTTCATGATCTCGAGTTGCCGGCGCTGCGGCGCATCCTTGCCCTGGCGTCCGAGTGTTTGGGGCACCCCGTTCCCTGTATCATGGGGGGCAATACGTATCCGATTCTCGCCGACCTGCTCTCGACGGGGACAACCTACTTGGCCTGCAATGTCGAAACCGACCAGCGGGCCTTCGTCGAGTCGTTGTTCCGGACGCACCCGCATGTGCGCCTGCGGGTGAACCTTGATCCGGCCGTGGTCGCTTCCCCAGAACCGGAGCGCATCTACCGCGGGGTGGATCGTGTGCTCGAAATCATTGGGGACCGGTCCAACTGCCTGATCGGCACGGGCGCCTTGCCCTTCGAGACCCCGTCCGGGAACGTGCGCCTGATTCGAGACTACTTGGCGAGGCGCGCCTCAGACCAATCCCAATCCTCGACGTTATGAGTCATCTCAAGATTGTCCCACCCTTCCGTCCCGAACCTCGCTCCGGAGAATCCTCGCGAAGAGGAAGAGATGCGGGTGAGGGGGAGCGGTTTATGGGGCTTACTCGACGGAGTTTCCTGTGTGCAAGCGTCCGAACCGGCGCTGCCGCCTGGGCCGGCCTGAGGTTTCTTCCTCGAGCGGCCTTGGGCGCGGCCGATCGCGCAGCGCCCAACGATCGAATTGCGATTGGCATGATCGGCATGGGGCGGCAGGCCTAT
>CAYPUR010000298.1:0-5365 GCA_964413865.1 uncultured Verrucomicrobiota bacterium | reverse complement strand
GCACACTCCAGCCACGTCGAAAAAGCAAACTCCTATTGGTTGATCGCGTACATCGCCTCATAGTCCAGAGGTTGGCAGGGCCGGACGACCGATGGGGCCTGAGCCTTCATGGCTTCCGATTCTCGCTAAACCACTGCCGCAACAGACGCTGGCGGTTCGTCGGCTCAGCGCTCGGCTTGGTGTTGTTGCGATCCGAGCCGTGCTCGACGCTCCAGCCGCTCCATTCCCGAAACGCGTGGTAGCTCCAGTCCCAACCGTGCGTCTCGAATATCTCGATCAGGTCCTTGAGGTAGCGATAGGCGCTCTCGTCGGGGGCCCAACGAATGGCGCTGAACTCCCCAATGTAGATATGCACGCCGTAGGTCCGCTGGAAGTCAATGACCGGCTGCAGCGCCGCTTCCAGTGCCGCCTTGTCCCACTGTTTCCCTTCGATCACGCCGGGGTAGGGATAGGCGGGACCGTCTCCATACACCCCCTGGTGAGTGAGCGCGTGGGGCAGGTACATGTGCACGCTGTAAACGACGTTCGACACCGGCAAAGGCGCCAAGTCGTTAAGCCCGCCGGGCCCTCCCCACGAAGCGGGCTCGACAATGATCGTCCGCGCCGGGTCGATAGCCCGGACTGCCCGAGCCGCCCGCTCGGCCAAACCCTGCCAGTCGTCACACTCTTCCGCCACCGAGTCTTCGACCGGCTCGTTGACCAGGTCGTAGCCCCAGATGGGCTGTGCCCCCTTGTAGCGCGCCGCAATGCGCTGCCAGACCTGGACAAACTTCGCCTGACAGGCCGGATCGGTGAAGAGCCGATCGTCCGAGCCCACATAGCCCCCTGAGGTCCCCTTGCCCCCAGGAGGCGAATGGAGGTCGACCACCACGTAAAGGCCGGTCTCCCGACAAAGCGGCAACGCCGCATCGAGCCTCTTCAACTCGCTCTCCAGCCAAGCGTCGTAATCCTCGAGGGTCGACGGTTGGCCGGCGCGACCGCGCCGGATGAGTTGCCAGCGAATGAGGTTCGCGTTCCACTCCCGACCGAGTACGCGCAAGCCGGCAGCGTCGATGTCCGGACTGATCATGGCGCCGCGCAATCGGGGCAGATCGTGGCCGGTGAAAGGTCGCCCCACGACGGGCTTCCCCTCACGACGCACCGGCGGTTTAGCGACGGCGATCGTCAGGTCATCGAACCAAGCCTTGCCGTTGACCTGCTCTAATCCGAGCACTAGGCGCATGGTCGTGGCGTTGGTTGGCACGCGTGCGGTGAATGCCACCCGGCGCCAGTCGAACGTGCCGGTCTCGATTGTCGCCTGGGGCCAAAACTTCCGGTCCGGGGTTTCGATTGCGAGCATGCACTTGATGCCGTTCCAGGGGTTGGGTTTGGCACTCACATTCTCGGCTCGCACCATGGCCGAACCCCGGAGCAGGTAACCGCGCATCGACTCCGCCGGGAGTTGCACGCTGAGGATGCCGGTCTGGCCTCCTGCGTCCGGCTTGAGTTCAACCGCCAACGCTACCGCACTGCGACACCCGCTTTCGAGCTTGCCGGTGCCCGCCCATCCGTCCAGCGCGTTGGTCCCTTCAAAGTCCGCCTGAAAGAAGACATGACCGCGCGGCCTCAACGCCGGCGCCTCGGCGGCCAGTGGGATCGGCGACTTGGCCGGATCGGCCTCGATACCGTGTTCGATGAACCACGGGAAGAGGTCCCGTCCCAGGGCGACGCTGAGCACCGCGACGGTGGCATGCACATCGTATCGCTTAAGCTGGTCCGGTCGCGCCAACCGGCGTTTGGTCTGGAAGTAGCGGGCGACGACGTCCGAGTGCTCCCCGCGCAACTGCTCGAAGATCCAGAAGGTCTTGCCCCAGTGAATGTCGTTGGCCTCGCTCGCGCGCAACTCCCGGGCGCCGGCGCGGCCTTTGCCCTCGAGATCATAGAGCGTCATGGTCGAATCGAGCCGGGTCGCGCGGGCGATCGTCTGCCGGATGCGCCGCTGGGCTTCGGCCTCGTGCCCCATGTCGATCATGACCAGATTGCCGATGTAGGTGGCGATCGGTTCGTTCCAGATCTCCGCGAACGGCAGGACCCAGGAATGAACCGACTCGTGCGTGATGAACTCGATCATGCTGTCCTCGCGGTCCGGAAAGCCGCCCCAGAACACCGCCAGCCCCAGGGTCCGACCGGAGGAGAAGCCGCCTCCGCCCGTCGCCAGCAGCACAATCTCGGAGGCCATGCCTTCGGAAAGCGGGACGCCCATGCGCCGCTCGATCACGGGCCGGCAACGCGCGTAGATGTCCGCCATGGACTTGGCATAGGGCTTGAGGTAACTGCTGTAGCGCAAGGTGATCGAGCCCAGGCTCTCGCTGTGCTCCAACTCCCCCCAACCCCGGCTCCGAAACGGTTTGGCCGGATCAACGCCTTTGCCTGAGGCCACGTCGGCTAACAGCGGTTGCCACCAAGCCGCATTGATGTTGTCGCTCGCATCCGGGTTGTGGCCAGCCAGTCCCCGGGCCCCCACCAGCAGCGTTCCTTTGCCAACGGTTCGGCGCGCGAGCATCGGCTTGCCTTGGGCATCCACCACCAGCACGCGCCACTGGTTTGTGTCCTGCAGGTTCAAGGTGTCGCCGCCGCCGACAATCCCTCCCGTGATCGGGGCGGAGGCAGACTTCAGCGGCTTCTGAGCGGGCGGCCCGAAGGCGCAGCCGAATTCGCGCGCCAAGGCGTTCTGCGGTTCGTCGGCGGTCGAACCCAGCAGGACGACACCCCCTCCTTGCTCGAGGAAGGCCGAGATGGTGCGGATGTCGTCCGGCACGTAACGCAAGTGAGGATCGCAGCCCAGCAGGATGAGCAGGTTGGCGTTCGCGAAATCGTAGTGGAACAGCGCCCCCCAACTCATCGCCACCGGCTGATCGGGCAGGTATTGCCGATGAAAGCGCCCATCGGCGTAGAACGTAAATTCATGCCCCAAGTCCACGACGGCATGGACCGGCGCGCGCTCCTGCGCCAGCCCCGCCTGGCTCTGAGCTTTCAGATGGAGCGCGGCGCTTACGGTGAAGGGAGCTTGGAACTGGCGGGTGCCATCCTCGGCCCTCAGGCGGTCGCTTCTCGCCGGTTCGGGTCGGGAGGGATCGATCCATTCGATGAAGTTGTGGTGATGTCTTTCGAGAAAATTCAGGTAGGCCTCCCACTGAAACTTTTCGGGCGGATCACTCCGCCCCATGTCGACGAGGTTGTTCCAGGTGTGAGCCCCGGTGAGATAGACCGCCCGTAAGGAGCCATCCGGCATTTTGGTGCCGTCGGTGAAGTAGCGCGGGTTTTGGGGATGGATGCGCAGCGGTCCAGCCGGTGGCGCAGCCGCCGATTGGAAGGCGGGAAAGCACAGTGCAAGACCCAGGACCCAGTGACTTCGCAGCTTCAGCACAAACATGGCCCGATGGTGAGGCCATTCGGCGGTAGATTCACAGGAGGAAATCGCGGATACAGCCCCCCGCCGGCCCGTAGTCTGGGGCAATCTCCGCTGCGACTTGTGCAGTGGACGATGTTCCACCATGCTCCCTCGCCATGAAGCAGCACGGAAACGAATCGCTCTTATCGACGCCGCGTCCTGACCGCACGTCTGTTCCGGCGAGGGAATGGGCCGACTGGCCGACCAGCGACTTGGATGCCGGTTCCAGCAGGGGGATCGGCCAAGGCATTTCGCGGGTGAACCGTTGCAGACGGAGGCCAAGACTTCCGCGCTTGCTCCATTGCGGTCTGCTTCTGGTCGGATTGGCTTGCGATACAGTTGGTGGGCAGCCACCGCTGCCCGAGCCCAAGATGACGTTCCTCGACAACGGCGAGGTCCGCATCGGCATGGACTTGGCCTTGGGCGGCGCCGTCACGCACATCTCCTCGAAGGATCACCCGGGCAATCTCATCAACAGCGCGGACCTGGGGCGGCAAATCCAGATGTCTCACTACTCCGGGCCATGGCCGTTTGTCGCAGGCGGCTCGAAGCCCAATCCGGCGTGGGCCGGCCTGGGCTGGAACCCGATCCAAACGGGCGACTGCTACATGAACCCATCGAAGGTCGTCGAACACCGCAACACCGGCCAGGAACTCTACGTCAAGTGCATCCCCATGCAGTGGCCGCTCAACAACGTGCCGGGCGACTGCACGTTCGAAACCTGGACCACGCTGGACGGCCCGGTCATCCACATGCGCTATCGCTGCATAAACCAGCGCGCTGACCAGACGCGGTATCGTCCTTGCCCGCAGGAATTGCCGGCCGTGTACACCATCTCCCGGCTCTGGCGCCTGATGTCCTATACCGGCGACAAACCCTTCACCGGCGACGCGCTCACGCACGTCACCAACGACTGGCGGAAGCCCTGGCCCTGGACACGGTTCGTGGCCACCGAACGCTGGGCCGCGCTGGTGGACGACACGGGCTGGGGTTTGGGCGTCCTCAAAGACGACGGTGGCGAGTTCCACGGGGGCATTTATGGCGACGCGCGTTCCGACGACCCGAAGCACGGCTCGACCGCCTATGTGGCCCCGATCCACGTGGAGAACTTCGACCACAACATCGTCTACGAACACCGGACCGATTTCATGGTCGGCCAACTCGCGGACATCCGCCGACATTTCAATGGAGCCGCCACCAAGACGGCCCCGGCCTGGCGTTTCGCGAGCGACCGGCAACACTGGGTTGTGCGCGAGGCCACGGATCAGGGCTTCCCGCTGAAGGGCGAGTGGCGCATCAAGTTCGGTGCTCGCACACCGCGCCTGGAGAGCCCGACCCAGTCGTGGCGGGCCGAGAGCGCACCGACGGTGGATTTAGAGATCGCCTGCACGGGGCAGGCCACGACGGCGCGCATTCTCTGGAAGCGTCTTGATGATCCCCAGTTCGACACGCGCAAGAGTCTTCCGTTTGAGCTGAAACCGGACGGCAGGTTCCACACCTATCACCTCGACCTCGCCTCCTCGCCCGAATACCGCGGTCTGATGATCGGTCTGGCGATTGAGCCCGTGAGCGGTCCCCGCCCCGACGAAGAGATCGCCATCAAGTCGATCGTGATGTCGGCGGTTAAGGGCCGGTAACTCGGTGAACCTAGCCTGCATGCTGACTTCTCTTGTGAACTCCTGCTTCGCGGTGGCAAAAAGTGGTGAGAAATGCAGACTAGGCTCTACCCGTCCCGCCGAAGATGTCGGAATGCGATGAGCCTCCACGGGCAAGTGGGCCAGCACCATTTTGCGCTGGCAGGACGTAACTACTCAGGTCAAATCGGACGCGACGGGGCAGCATTGGGCGGTGGAAAACAGTTGGATTTTGTACGGGACTCGCAAAACGCCGCGTGGTCGTCTGTCGGCGTGCTCGAAGACGAAACTCTTCAGGGAC
>CAYPUR010000297.1:0-5372 GCA_964413865.1 uncultured Verrucomicrobiota bacterium | reverse complement strand
CACAGCGTTTGAGGTTCACGAGTACACCGAGGCCGGTAGCTCACCCTTCGCCGATTGGTTCGACGGACTGGATGCGGTCACGGCGGCACGGGTGGACCGCTACCTCCGCCGGCTTGAAGCAGGCAATTTCGGCGCCGCCAAGGTGGTGCGTGAAGGCGTTTCTGAGCTGCGGCTCGATTTCGGGCCCGGATACCGGATCTACTACGGGCGCGAGGGGCAGAGGATCATCATCTTGCTCGGCGGCGGCAGCAAAAGGCGGCAGGACACCGACATCGCCGCCGCCGTTGAACGATGGCGGCGATACAAACAGGCAAAGGCGAAAAATGGCACTGACACGGAACTATAGAGAAACGGTCCTGGCGCGGATCAAGCGCGACCCGGAGTTCGCGCGGGCGCTTTACGCCGAAGCGACCGGCGCATTGCTCGAAGGCGAAACCGCCGAGGGGCTTTCCATGCTGCGCGACCTGGTTCACGCGGAGATTACCTTCAAAGAACTGGCGCGGCAGACCGGCCTGGGCGAGAAGACTCTGCACCGGATGCTGAACCGCCAGGGCAATCCGACAGCGCGCAACTTGGGAGTGATCGTTAAACGCATCGCCGAAGACCTCGGCATCCGCCCGCGCGTGCAAGTGGCCGCGTGCCGCTGAACAACCGGACTCGTTGACGCGCACGTCAAGCCACTGGCCCAAAAAGGCCGAGGCGGAGGAGTGGTTCGCTCTAACGCGAGTTGCCCCTCGAATGCGACCGCTCTAGCCCTAAAACAAGCGTATAAGAGTCCCTAAGCCTGAGGGTCGGGCCTTTTCGCGATGCGCGATCAGAGTTTCCTACATATTGTGGTGTTTATAGGTCAGAACAATGCTCGAATATCGTAGGATCTGACAGTTCCGGCCTGTTTTGCCGGTTTTCTAGAAATCATGAAGACACTACTCCTGGGATCGCTAACATTAGACGCGCTTGCGTAGCTCTTACCCAAGTTCCAAACCTAACACCCGCTCGAAGGTCGCGAACAGATCCTTCAACCATCGGCTGTAGCTCTGAATCCGTCACGGGGTCGTCACGGGGTCGGTCCCGGAATTCAGGAAAACGCTGCCTGGAGTTTGTCCCGCCACTCCAGGATTCGCCTTTCATGATCTGCGCCCCGAATTCATGAGGCACTTTTCACTCTGGGCTTCTCGGGACCTCCGCGGCTCGGCGCCCTCTTGGTGCGGCGGCGGGGCACTTCGGCGCCGCCGGGACGCGGCTCTTTGCCAGTGTCGCGCGAGCGCGGCCCGGTGCGAGACGACCGCTTTCGGGTTGCGGATTGAACGGTCCTCGATGCGGTTGTGCGTGTGCTGGCCGTTTGGCCCTGGCGGGATTCCTCGCTGGCAGGCGGTCGACGGGGCAACTGGCGCCGCATCCAGAACTCGGCGGCGGCCACTGCTCCTGCGAGCGTCAGCAGGAAGAGCATCGGCCCCGCCATGCGGCGTCCCAAGGGCAACAATGGATTCACGGAGGACACAGTACACGAGGTTGTGCTGTTGCACCAGCCGGAAGCCATCCTGCTCTGATTCATTGCTGACTTTGGGGGAGATTGGGAATCGCCGAGCGCGTCGAGACGCTCCCTTCTTCAAACAAATCAGCCAGCGCTGCCCGCTGAGTCCATACCGACACGGTCCGGATCAGTGGATCTTCACTGAACAACATCACGGTCAGGGCGTACTCTTGCCCGGGTGTCGAATCAACCAGATGCATGCCTTGGCGCAGGCCCGGACTCGCCCCCTCATACCGGCAGGCCAACACGAGCCCGTTGCGGGATACAAGCGTGAGCCCACATGGACCGGCCAAGCCCGGACCTTGGCCAGTCGGGCTGCCGACCATCAGAATGTTCGTGCTCAGGATCGTTTGCAGTTCGAGTTGGAAGGGCCAAAGGTTGGTCGAGCGATTGCAGAAAGCACACATCGCCCGGCTCGGCTGCCCAACTGATCTGGATCCGGTCGAGTCCGTCGAAGAGGATTCCGCACCGAACAACCGGCAAATCGGCGGCTGGGCAGATTTCGGGCGATTGCGCGACGGAGCACCCAGAGCGGTTCTGTCGCGGACGTCGAGAAACCGGACGATTTTCCAGGCGGGTGACGTGGGTGCGGAGCGATCGAGGTTACTGGTTGGGCATTCGGTACGCGGCGAGGAACTCCTCGAATGTTCCGCGGCGGAGGGCGACGTGTCCGTCCACGCAGAGCGTGTTCTGGGCTCCGCGGGCGCCGCCGCCGCTGCCGGTGAACACCCGGTCGCCCGGGACGCCGACATGTTCGCCGAGGCCGTCGCAGACGATCATCGGTTTTTCCGAGGAGCGGCGGATTGAACTGACCGGGTGGCCGCAGACGCCCGAGAGATCGTTATCGAAGCCGGTGAAGAAGGGGACGAGGCTCCAGCCGTGCACGCAGAGGTAGTTGTAGTCGGTTGGGTAATCGGCGGAGCGATGGGGCTGGGAGCGCATTGTGGGGCAGAGGAAGGCGCCGATGGCCGGTGCGAATGGCGACAAGGCCTTTTGCAGGGAGTTCGAGTGGGTGGCGGGGGGGAGACCGAGGGCATTATCGCTGAAGTCGGCTTCCGGGAAATTCTGGCCGGCATCGTCCGCGTACATGGTGATGGCGAGGCCGAGTTGGCGCAGGTTCGAGGTGCAGGCGGCGAGTTTGGCGCGCTGTTTGGCCTGGGCCAACGCGGGCAGCAACAGGCCGGCGAGGATCGCGACAATGGCGATCACGACGAGCAGCTCGATCAGGGTGAAAGCGCGCGAACCGTTGGTCATCAGCCTTGTGGATGCCGGCGCGGTCTGGGCATCGAGGGCTCGATCGGAGAGGGCCGGGTCAGGCGGAGGGATCGGGCGCAGCCTTTCGGCGTCTGCGGCGAACGGGGGCTTTTGGGGGAGGCGGTTCCGGCGTTGTGGGCGGCGGGTCGGGGGCGACGAGGAGGTAGCGGGCGCAACTGTCGCACATGGCGATATCCTCATCGCGGAGCAGGGCGGCGTGGACGCCGGTGGCGAGTTTCATCTGGCAGCCGGAACAGACGCCATGGCGGACGAGGGCGACCCCTTTTTTGCCGCGGGCTCGCAGGCGATCGTAGTGTGCCAGGATCGGTTCGGGGATCTCCTTGCGCAGGGCGTCAATGATTGGGCGGTTTTCCGGCGCCTCGGCTTTCGGTCCCATCTCCACTTCCTGCAGTTCCAGCAATCGCTCTATGACTTTCATCTCTTCGAGGCCACTTGTGCCCGACGGGAAGAGAGTGTCGCGATTTGGTTTCCAAAAATCCAGAGAAATATCTGCAGAATCTCTCTGGAGTGAATCCTTGCGCATCCGGGGCTGCCGGCGCGCGCGGCACGCGGTGCGTTGGACGGAGCCCGGGATCACGGCCCGACGAGCAGGAGCCGATAGATCCGGAACGATGTGAACGGCTCGGTGAACGCGCCATCATCGACGAACGAGTAGAAGCTCGTGGGCGACGCGATGTCGATCGGGATCGTGATCCAGGGGATCGGGCCCGAGGCCGGGATCGTGGTGGCGTACTGGAGACGAAAGACCAGTCCGGGATATGTCATCCAGGTGAGCGTCACCGTGCCGTCGGGGGCGATGATCGGCAAGTCGAGGAAGATGCCCGTCGGATCGTCTCCGGCGTATTGTTCGGCAACGAGGAGGTAGGTGACGGCGCTCTGGGTTTGGTTGAACACGCGCACGAACCAGTCGCCGGGCACCAACGGCTGCGGGACGCTGTTCGTCTCCACCTCGATGAATTCGGGAGTGATGCCGGGCGTGCTGCCCAGGTAGTCGAAGAGCCACGACTCGGGAAGCTCGCTGAACCGCAGGGCGAGGTCGACGTCGCCGTTGAGGGGGATCAGACGGAACACGGCGCGCGTGGCATTGGGGACGACGGTGAAACGGTAGGCATCGGGGATGCAGCCCCCGCCTTCGAGGGTGCTGCCGATCGTGTTTGTGATTGTGACGCCGGCGCGGAGCACGGGCAGGAGATCGAGGCCGTAGCCGGCCCTGAGCCTGAAGGGGGTGTCGGTCGGGGCGCGGTTGATGACGGCGACATACCAATCGCCGCGCAAATCGGGCATGGCATCGTTCGTGCAGATGAGGATGCGGGTGGGCAGGCCGGGGGCGGCCTCGTCTTCACGCAGGCTGTCGCACGGCCCGGGCCGGCTGTTGCGGCTGACCAGGAGCCGGGCGGGATTCGAGAATGATTCGAGGTCGAACTGCACGGTGGGGACGGCGTTGGTGACGGAAAAGACGAAGTAGGAGCAGGTGTCGTTGCCTGGGCGGGCGGTGGCGATGATCGGTTGGTCGGCTGCCAGCGGCGTATCCATGTAGGCGTTCTGTTCTTCGACCCAGAGCCGGTACTGGACGCTGCGGGCCTCGCGGTTCTCGATGCCCAGGTACCAGTGGCCGGCGAACAGGGGGACGCAGGAGCGCTGGTTGACAACGATCACCTCGGCGTTGGTGCCCGGGCTGTTGGCGGCGTACTCGAACCAATCGGGTTGCGGGCGCAGAGGCAGCTCCGAACGCGCGTTGCGGATGTAGAGGTTGAGGTCCCCGTCGAGCGGTTCGAGGTGGAATCGGACGCACGTGGCTCCTTGGGGCACGGTGTAGCAATAATAGTGAAGATCGTCTGACACGGGCATGACGGCAGTCACGCCGCCCAGGGGCAGGGGGGCGAGCTCGGGGCAGATTTCGCGGTTTTCATTCGGGAAGAAATCGACCCGGAGGGCGAACTCGGCAGTCGTGGCCTGATCGTTGCGAACGCCCAGGTAATAGGTGCGGCCCGGTTCCAAGCGGGGCGTGCCGGCGAAGTGGTTGGTGGCCTGCAAGTCGGACGAGGTGAGCCAGGAGCCGTTGGTGGCGACGATCGCGTAACCGGGCGCGCCCATGACGACGTTGGTGAGCAATCGGAAATCGCCGTATTCGGGCTCGCCGGTCGGCAACCCCTTGGCGTTGAACCAGAGGTCGATGCCGGCTGCGGCGAGGTTGGTGAGCGTGTTCAGCACCCGCTCGGTGCCCTCGGGCACATTGACCATGAAATAGCGGGTGGCGCGCGGGAGCGTGTTGGTGTAGGTCACGCCGTTGGTGAGGGTGAGGATGGGATAGAGCGGCGGCCCGAACTGGAGGTCCAACTGCCAGGTAAGAAGCTCGGGATCGATGTCGTTGGTCGCGCCGGTCCGGCGGTCGACCACTTCGAGGCGCCAGTCCCCGACCGCGAGTTGGCCGATGAGGCTCGACATGGATTCCTCGGGCTGGAAGTAGCGCGGGCGCAACTCGGTCACCTCGAGCGAGTCAATCAAAGCTCCGGGCGCAAGCGCCTCGAGATCGATCCGCGTGTGGGACGCCGCGGCCAGGAACGTG
>CAYPUR010000296.1:3496-5377 GCA_964413865.1 uncultured Verrucomicrobiota bacterium | reverse complement strand
CCCGGTCTTTAAGCATGGCGAAGTCGGGCGAGGCGGCAATCAGGGCGTTGATTTCCTTCTCGCCGAGCACCAGCGGTTCGGAGGGTGTTCCGGCATCGAGGGCGGATTGGAAGGCTTTCAACTGCTGCTGCACCGCGGTGGCTTCCTCGACCGACACCTCCACTTGGGGCAGTGTCATGGGAGTGGAATCGGTGTACTTCTCGATCATCTGCTTGGTGACGTAACGAAAACCGAGGTACACGCCCGCCATACCCAGGATCACAACGACTGCCAGGGTCAGACACCCGTAGAAGAAACAACCGCGGCCTTTGCGGGGGGGAACAGCTTGATTCATAGAACTTGGGCTTGTTTATGCGCGCGTGCGCAGCATGCCGCAGTGGTTGGTCGAAAACAACGCGAAAATCGGTTCATTGAAGAGGCGCGAACGTCGGCTCGCCCCGGCGCAGGACGAAGTCGTGTCCCCGCATCAGGATGTCGTGTCCGTACTGATGGCGCAATGCATCCACGATGCCCGCCAGGCGGCGGCGGGCGTCGCGTTGGACCGCCGCGCGATCCAGCGGGAGTTCGGGATGGGCGAGGCCGTTGTAAAGGTTCGACAGCTTCAACGAGACCAGGCGCAGGCTGACGCGCCGGCGCCAGGCCCGTCGCAACATCCGGTTGAGCCGCGTGTAGACATCGGTCTCGAGATCGGTCGGCTCGGCCAGGCTTTCGCTGACCTGGTCTTCGGCAAAATCGTTGTAGCGCACCTTGACCGTGAGTGTGCGAATGCTTTTGGCGTCCGCGCGGGCCTTGGCAAACAGGTTGTCCGCCATCCGTTGCAGGACGGCGTCGAGATACGCTTCGTCGGTTTGATCCTGGGCGAAGGTTTCCTGTTGGCCGTAACTCTTGGCCGGTTGGCTGGCGGGGACAACGGGGCGGTCATCGATGCCGTGGGCGAACCGATGCAACTGGGGCGCCGCTCCGCCGACCAACAGGCTCAGCCAATCGACCGGCGTGGCGGCGACCTGGCGGATGAGGGCGAGTCCGGCCGCGTCGAGGCGCTCGGAGGTCTTGGGCCCCACGCCCGGCAGCCAGCGGTTGGGCAGGGGATGCAAAAACGACACCTCACTTCCCGGCGACACAAACTCGAAGGCCGCCGGCTTGTGGAGTTTCGATGCGATTTGGGTGACGAGTTTGCTGGTGCCGATGCCTTCGCTGACGCTGATCTTGAGCGATTGGCGAATGGCGTCACGGATGGTGGCGGCGACTTCGAGCGGCGGGCGCCGCACAGCCGTGAGATCGAAATACCCCTCATCGATCGAGCAGATTTCGACGTCGGGCGTGAAATCGTAGGCGTAGCTGAACATCCAGCGCGAAAAGCGCTCGTATTTGTCGAAGTCGCCCGGCAGCACGATGAGCTGCGGACAGAGCTTGCGCGCCCGCACGGTGGGCATCGGCGTGTAAATCCCGAAACGCCGCGCCTCGTAAGACGCGCTGGCCACAATGCCGCGTTTCTCGCCGCCGACGGCGACGGGTTTGCCGCGCAACCGCGGATCCGCCGCCTGCTCGACCGCCGCGAAGAAGGCGTCGGCATCCAGATGCACCAGGCTATGAAACCACGGATTCACGCCTTTTCGCTGGTTACACCTTCACTTTCCGGATCAGCCCCACCATCACCCCCTGAATCACCAGTTCCCCGGCCGGGTGGAGCCTGGGGTAGCGGGGATTTTCGGCCTTCAAACATGGCGGTTGACCGCGTTCCTGCACGAATGTCTTGAGTGTCGATTCGTTGTCGATCAAATCAGCAATCAGTTGCCCGATCGATTGGGCGATATGGCTCGGCGACTGCTGCTCAAACTCCAGAAGCGGGGTGTCGTTTTCCACAAAGGCGGAAATCTCGCT
>CAYPUR010000296.1:0-3486 GCA_964413865.1 uncultured Verrucomicrobiota bacterium | reverse complement strand
ATCAATGCCGCCACAACATCTCCGTGACGCGGCATCTTGCCATGCTCGAGCACCACCAGATCGCCGTCGACAATGTGGCGTCCAATCATCGAATCGCCCCGCACTTCGAGCGCGAAGGTGCGCGGGGTGGGGCGGATCCCCAGTGTGTCCAGATCGACCGCCACGCATCCGCGGGCTTCCTGCCGGCGATCCTCGGCCAGACCGGCGGGGATGGTTCCATAGACGGGCAATCGCGCCAGGCGCCGCCCCAGCGCCCGCGCCATCGCCCAATCGCCGGCGGCGGCGTCCACGATCGACAGGGCTCGGGCACGCCGGGGCGCACCGACCAAGGCGCCTTTGCGGCGCAGGGCGGCGACGTGATCGGCGGCGGCCTTGACGCTGCGGAAGCGGAAATGCGCGGCGATTTCCCGCAAGGTGGGGGCCGCGCCGGCGTTGTCGATGGTCTGCCCGATGAACTCGAGCACGTCCTGCTGCCGATGAGTCAGGGTTTTCATGATTACTATACAGATGTATAGTATTTGGAGCCGATGGTTTGGCAAGCAAAACTTTGCAACCAGCGCGTCTCGTCATTTGTCTTTTGGCAGGAGTAAATTATAAATATATCAAATGATTATTAGAAGACACTTTTCCGAAAAGGAACGGCGAGATTTCCAGTGCCTCGCGTCCGAACCCCTGTCGTTCTCGACCGTGAATCGCCGGTTCTCCGACTGGGCTTGGCGGAACCTGCTTCTCTTGGGCGCGGTCGTGGGGTGGCTGGGTGCGGCGGGTGTGGGCCAGGGTGCGACCCCGGAGGTGTTGGTGCGTGAGGAGGCCTTGCGCGTCATCGACACGGTAGAGTTGTTTCGGAATGGCCTCTACTGGTGGACCTCGAGCGCCTGCAGCGAGACGCCCAATTCGGGGGGAGCGGCCTACCTGGCTTTCTCCGACCCTCGACGGATCAACGCGACGCTCTCCGGGCACCAGTTCTTCCAGGGTTATCTGGGCGGGTTCAGACCGGGGGACCTATTCGAGCCGGGCCTCCCACTCGATACCAAGATCAGTGGTCTCAAGGGAGTGTTGCCGCCTGATTGCGGGTATGGGGCTCACTTCGTCCGCGACGATGAGGCTTTCTACTACGCCCATGGACGCGCTTTATTCCGGAAGCCCCTCAACGCGCTGATCGCCACGGCGGGCGAACCCATTATGTTCGAGGTCGGGCTCAATCGCTTCCCGGTGACGTCGGACGGCGTCTTGTTCGTGACGGATACGGAGCTCTGGTCGTATGCCGCAGACCCGGTTGCCAACACCCTCGCCCTCCAGCGAACTGGTAAGCGCGGGCGGACCGAAGTTCGCGACGTGCTGGTGTTGCCCGGCGTGAGCATTCGCAAGTTCACGCTCGTGGACATTCAGGGGACCGACGGCAGTTACTCGGGATCGGAGCTGATTCTCTTGACTCCCGATGGGGACCCGCTGCTCTTCACAACCCAGTTCAGCCCTGAAGGTGAGACTTGGCAGACCCTCGGTGTCAACCTCCCAGAGAACGCCCTCGCCGTCAGCACCGCCATGCTGCCCGGTGGGACGGCGGCGGCACAGGTGCGCGTCTTGGCAACTGACGGCCTCGATACCGCGATCGCTGCCAGTCCGACTTTCGTCTTGGCCAAGCATCCGCCCGAAGCCCAAGTCACCGGTGTGGCCGATGGCCAGCGTTTCGACTTCGGCAGCGTCGTGACGGTCGAGGGCTTCGGTTACGACGCCGAGGATGGGAGCCTCGCAGCCGAAGCGTTGCGCTGGGTGCTCCAAGGCCCGGAGACGCGCGATTCCAGCGGCGGAAGGCTGATTCTCGCGAACCTCGCACCGGGCGCCTACACCCTCACGCTGACGGCGACGGATGGCGACGGACTGACGGCAACGCAGACGCTGTCGTTCGCCATTCGGCCGCTCGCGGTGGCCGACGGCGCGGAGCCGGTTTTGGACGGGCTGTGCGCCGACCCCGGCTACGGAAGCACGCCGCCGGCACGATTCGCGGCGGCGGCTGGGTCGCATGCACAGGTGCGGTTTACTCACGCTGGCAGCGCGCTCTTCGTCTGCTTCATGGGGTTGTCTTACGGTGCGCCCAACACGCCGGGAGCTGTGGCGGGTTTGCGGGTGAATCCCAGCGGTTCGAGCCAGCCGGTCGTCACCACCGTTGGATTCGCAGTCAATGAACACGGCGAACCGCTGCGCCTAGGCGGCGATGGCAGCAAGTTCGTGGCGCTGACGAATCCTCCGCCGGGGTTCGCCGCGGTGATTCTGCGCGACGCGCAGGCCTGGAGCGCCGAGATGCGGATCGATGACAGCTTGCTCGGAGGATGGAATTCCGCGCTCGGCCTCGTTGTCTATGTCGATCCTGGCAATTCGGTTGCACCCCAACTGACGTGGCCGCCCAACGCCAGCCTCGCGAATCCGTCGTCCTGGGCGACAGCCCAGAGCGCCCCCGGGCGGCTGATCTATGGCCAGCAGGAAGGAAACCGGATTGCCAAGATCTTCTCCGCCAGAGCGGATGGCTCGGACGAGACCTACATTACCGAGGGCGCCCGGCCAGAGCTTTCTCCCGACGGCCGGTTCCTCGCATTCGTCCGGGGTGGAGACTACACGACCTGGCTGGACAACGACCTATTCGTCCGAGACTTGGAGTCGGGCGTCGAGACTCAGATTGGCAGCAATTCTTTCGAGCATCTCTTGCTCTACGACTGGACCGCGGACAGTCAGACGCTCTTCGCGGACTACGCGAACACGCTCTATCGCGCCCGGCGAAATGGAACTGACCTGACCCCGTTGCCGTTTGTTCACGAAGCGGACGACGCGCCGACTGTCAACCCGGTCGATGGCCGGCTCGCGTTTCAAAGCCCCGGTGGACTGGTGCTCGAACAGCAAGATCGTTCCGGGCGAACGCCTGTTCCCAACACGGCACCAGGTGCGCGTTGGCCGGAATGGGCGCCCGATGGTCAGTGGCTTTCGTACAGCGACGGCACGAACGTCTGGAAGATCCGCCCCGACGGCGCAGACCAGGTGAAACTCACGGCTTTCGGCGGCGCGGACAGACTCGAGGGATTCACATCGCCCTGGACGCATGACACCCGGGCGGTTCTCGTTGTGGCGACGCTCAACGGCGCACGGGGGCTATATGCGGTTGCCGCTGACGGTTCCGGGGCCGCCAATCAAGTGCCGGTGGCCTCGGGTCTGCCGCTCTACTGGGTCAGCCGCCGTCCGCCGCCGCTCGTGACTCCGAGCGGGGCCGCGGTCCGGATCGTCGAGAGCAGTCTGACGCCGACCGGCTTCTCGCTGCGTTGCGACGCCCCCACCGGCGTTCTCTTGCAGCTCGAAAGAACCGCCACGCCAAGCGAACCTCAGTGGGAAGCTGTCGGCGATGTAGTTGTTCAAAGTAGCCCGGCGACGTGGCTGCGCGATCCAACGGCGGTGGGGCGGGCCCAGGGATACTACCGGGTGCGTGTCCTCGGCGGCCCCTGA
>CAYPUR010000295.1:0-5431 GCA_964413865.1 uncultured Verrucomicrobiota bacterium | reverse complement strand
TGGGCATGGCCATCAACGACGGCGATGACGGCGAGGGCCAGCAAGGCCAGAAAGGATGGGGCGGACTGGGCGCCCACGCGATCGTCTTCGGCAAGAGCCCCAATGAAACCGCACTGGTCACGCTGGCCAGGAAGAATGACATCGAGCCCGGCAAGGAAATCTACACCGCCAACCCGGCGCCCAAACCGATCGTCCTGGACGGCAACCTCACCGAGTGGAGCGGGGTCCCAGTCCTGGCCGACCCGAAATTCTATGTCAAGATAGGGTTCGAAGGTCAGGCAGCGGGCAAGGGCACGGCGGGCGTGGGCGCCGAGCTGGTTTTGTTCGAGGAGTACTCCGGCGGAACCTGGACGGGGCCTGATGACCAGACGTCCGCGGTCCAGATCGCCTATGACGCCGACAACGTCTTCTTCGGGTTCGTCGTGACCGATGATTACCATCAGAACTCGGCGACGGGGGTGGACACGGCCTGGAACGGTGATTCGGTCCAGCTCATGATTGCCGACGGCGCTCAGGCGACCCAGGTGGCGCTGTACAATTACGCGGTCAGCGGGACCGACGAATCCATCGGCGACGTCTACGTCCATCACGAGGCCGGACCCGGCGGCACGGAGGCGTTCGTGGCCCGCAACACGACGACAAAGAAGACAACTTACGAAATCAAGCTGCCCAAAGAAGCCTTGGGCCTGACCAGCCTCGCCTATGGAACTCAATTCGGTCTGGGCATGGCCATCAACGACGGCGATGACGGCGAGGGCCAGCAAGGCCAGAAAGGGTGGGGCGGACTGGGCGCCCACTCGATCGTTTTTGGCAAGACCCCGGGTGAAACCGCGCTGGTGACGCTGGGGGTGGGCGGAACAGCGGCTGACCTCATTTACCTGTCCGCCGTGAACCCGACCGTCACGGGCTTCAACTTCCGGGTGAACGACCTGGCAGACTCGGTCTGTGATCCGGCCAGCGCAAAGCTGTACATCGATGGGACATCGGTGACACTGACGGTGACGCCCAAGGCGGGCGCGACGGACTTCACGTACACGCGCCCCACTTACTTCACCCCGAATTCCGAACACACGTACATCATCGAGGTGAAGGATACGCAGGGTCATGTCGTGTCTGACTCGGCCACGTTCACGACGCCGACCTACGCCCTGCTGACGAGCGAAATCGCCGTGACGCCGGACACAGCCAAGCGCGGTTTCATTTGGAACGTGCACCAGAACAGCGCCTTCCAGGCCAATGACAGCACGCGCCCGCTCCAGCAACTGGGCGGGGGGCTGGGTCAGAACTACGCCGATCCCAGCGCTCAGGGCGTCGCCATCGCCGCCGGCACAGCCGGCGCCAATAACCGCATGGCGATTCGGTTCGAGATCGACAGCCTCATCAACATGTGCCCGAACGGCGGGGGCGCCTTTGGCGACTTCGTACCCGACGATATCATGCCCGGCATCCCGGGCACCGACCCCACTGCCACCGAAGACGGCATTGCCGGCGAAGTCATCACGTACATCGATCTGCCGGCCGGCAAGCACACGTTCAACGTGCGCAGCGACGACGGCTTCTTCACGAAGGCGGGCAACATCTACGACGCCTTCCAGGGAATGACGGCCGCGGATTCCGCCGGCGCGGTCGCGAACATCAACTTCGACATCTACGTGCAGGATGCGGGCGTTTACGCCTTCCGGACTGTCTGGGAAGAGGGCGGAGGCGATGCCTACCTCGAGTGGTCGAGCATCAAGGCTGACGGCACAAAGGTGCTGCTCAACGACACGGCCAACGGCGGTTTGACCTGCTACCGCGCGATCACGGGTGGCAAGGGACCGGCCGCTATCGCCATGGTCTCACCCGCTCCAGGCGCAACGGGCGTCGCCTTCGATGCGCCCGTCCTCGTCCAACTCAAGGACGGCCAGAACATCGTGGATGCCGGGTCGGTGAAACTGACCGTCGATGGCGCCGCGGTGAGCGTCACCCCGAGCAAGGTTGGCGACCTCACGACGGTCAACTACCAGCCCGCCGCGCACTGGCCTTCGGGCTCGCAACACACCATCAACATTGCCTACACCTCGGGCGGCGCGGCCAGAAGCGAGAGCTGGCAATTCACGGTGGTCACATACGCCACGCTGACCAAGGCCCACCAGGCGGTGTCGGTGGATACCTCGAAGCGCGGCTTCATCTGGAGGGTGTTCCAGAACGAAACGTACATGCCCAACAGCCTCGCCGCATGCGAATTGGCCCTGGCAGGCGAGTTGAGGGACACGGCCGGCAATCTGCTCGAGAACCTGGCCGATCCCTACGCGGCCGCGTGGTCGCTGGACTTCGGCACCAAGGTGGGCGCATTGTACCAGTTCATTCTCCCCGCCGAAATGGCCGCCTTCATCAACCTCAGCCAGCTGGAGGGCACGGCGCTCGGCAACTTCGCCGGAGACCAGCAGATGTGCGGCATCCCGGGCACGACCGCCTCGACAGACGGAATCGACGCCGAGGTGATCACGTTCGTCCAACTGCCGGCCGGGGTGGTTACCCTGACGGTGGTCAGCGACGACAGCTTCCGCGCCCAGGCCGGCTACATCAACAAGCCGGCTGATGGCGTGCTGCTGTACGAGGTTGACGGCGCCACCGCCAACGTCACGTTCAGGCTCCTCGTTCAAGATGCGGGCGTCTACCCGCTCCGGGTCATCTGGCAGGAAGGCATCGGCGATGCGGGCCTCGAACTCTCATCCGTGAAAGCCGATGGCACCCGCGCGTTGCTCAACGACACGGACAACGGCGGCTTCCCGTGCTATTACACGGGCGTTGCGCCT
The DNA here is from genome assembly GCA_964413865.1 of uncultured Verrucomicrobiota bacterium. GTDB lineage: Bacteria > Verrucomicrobiota > Verrucomicrobiia > Limisphaerales > J093 > MWFF01. The sequence goes on along the minus strand of CAYPUR010000295.1, from coordinate 2,633 downwards.
GACAAAGCGACGGGCCCCATCACGCTCGCGGTCACGATGAGCGGCGCCAATGTCGAAATCACCTGGACCGACGCAGCGGCCGCGCTCGAGGAGTCCACGAACCTCAAGACCTGGACAGCCGTCGCCGGAGCGGCCTCGCCTTATCGGCCGGTTCTCTCCGCTGCGCCCGCCAAGTTCTATCGCCTGAGGAAATAGAAGTCATTCCAGTGTCGGTGAACAGGGGACCGGACATGCGTCCGGTCCCCTTCTTTTTGGTGACGAGGATCCTCGCGTGAACCGCTCGCCGCCGCAGCCGCGCGTGCGGCCCGAAAACGAAAACGAAAACGGGTCAGTCTAGAACGGGTCAGTTCTTGATTTTGGCATATGCTCCTCCTGCCGCCTTTCGCTGGCAATACAGCAGGTGGTGAACATATCCGGGAGCCCCCATCTGGAGGCGTTGGGCAATCCATTGGACCGTCATCACCGTCTCTCCTTCATCTGCCCCAGCAGTTCTTACCGGAACGATCTTGCCCCCAACACCACCCCGCCGCAGATTGCGGTAATCCGTCCCGGCCTCGGCCGCCCGCCGCTCCCCCAGGGCGCGCTCCAAATAGCGGCGCCCCGCCGCACTGTCCTTGGGAATGCCGTACCCGCCGAGAATCCGATCCACTCGCAGCCAGGGCCAGCGGCGCCCCGGGCGCTTCACGTACTCCGGCCAACTGCTCCACCGGTATTCCCGCAACGGCTGCTGGGGTCGCAGCAACTTCGCCCGCGCCAGATTCAGGTGCACATAGTCGCACACAGTTTTCAAATACCCGCGGTTATCGCCGTCCACGACGAGGCTCTTGCCCGCAAGCGATGAATCGACCAAGGTGCTGGATTATGAAAAACGCCAGCGGGTTGTTCGCCCGCTTGTCGGCCTTTCTTTCAATCGCTGCGCTCTGCAGCCAGTGCCTGGGCGCGCGCCCCAACGTCGTGATCATTCTTGCCGATGACCTCGGGTTCTCCGATCTCGGCTGCTACGGCGGCGAGATCCAAACGCCGCATCTGGACACGCTGGCGAAGCAGGGGCTGCGGTTCACCCAGTTCTACAACACGGCCCGCTGCTGGCCGACGCGCGGGGCTCTGCTCACCGGCTATTACGCCCAGCAGATCAGGCGTGATGCGCTCCCCGGCTTCGGGGGCGGCGGGGGAGGGGTGCGTCCGCCCTGGGCGCGGCTGCTGCCGGACTTCCTGAAACCCGCGGGCTATCGAAGTTATCACAGCGGCAAGTGGCACATTGACGGCGGGGTGCTCGCGGGCGGCTTCGACCGTTCGCTGGACATGCGGAACCAGGGCAACTACTTCACCGCGGCCGGCAACCGGATCGACGACGCGCCCCTGAAATCGCCGGCGAATGAAGAGGGCTACTACGCGACCATCGCCACGGCGGATCACGCCATCGAATGCCTGAAGGATCACGCGGCGAATCACACCGGCAAGCCCTTCTTCAGCTACATCGCCTTCATCGCGCCCCACTTTCCTCTGCACGCACTGCCGGAGGATATCGCGAAGCACCGCGACCGCTACCTCGCGGGCTGGGAGGCCATGCGGGCCGACCGGTTTGCGCGCCAGAAGGAAATGGGCCTGGTCCGGACCACGCTATCGCCCCTGGAACCTGCCGTCGGCCCCCCTTACCATTTTCCCGAGGCTCTCGAGAAGCTGGGGGCCGGCGAGGTGAATCGTCCCCTGCCCTGGAGCGAGTTGACCGGCAAACAGCGGCGCTTCCAGGCCACGAAAATGGCAATCCACGCCGCGATGGTGGATCGTATGGACCGGGAAATCGGGCGGATTATTGGGCAACTTAAGGCGATGGGGGCCTATGACAACACGCTGATCCTCTTTGCGTCCGACAACGGGGCCAGCGCGGAGATCATGGTCCGCGATGGCGGTCATGATCCTCAGGCCGCCCCGGGCAGCGCGGCCACCTACCTTTGCCTCGGCCCCGGTTTCTCGAGCGCGTGCAACACGCCGCATCGCCGCCACAAGACGTGGGTGCACGAGGGGGGCATCAGCACCCCGCTCATCGCCCACTGGCCCAAGGGCATTACCGCCCGCAATGCCTTGCGCCACACCCCGGCGCATGTGATCGACATCGTCCCCACCGTGCTGTCGGTTGCGGGCGTCGAGAAACCGCAGGCATGGGATGGCCAGCCGATTCCCAAAGCGCCGGGCGTGAGCCTGGCGCCCGCCTTTGCCGAGGATGTCCGGATTCCGCGGGAGAGTCTCTGGTGGCTGCACGAGGGCAACCGGGCCGTGCGTGCGGGCGACTGGAAGCTGGTTGCGGCTGCGGGCGAGCCTTGGGAACTGTACGATCTGACGACCGACCGCGCGGAGCAGCACGACCTGGCTGCCCAAAGGCCCGACAAAGTGCGGGAACTCGAAGAGATCCGGCAGCGCCAAACCGACAGCTTCAGCGAACTGGCCCGCTAACCTGCATTTCTCACCAACTTTCGATGTCATCTGACCGGTCACCGTCCCATCTCACCTGAAATGCGGGTTAGGAAAGCAAGACCGCGCCCGGTCCGGAAGATGGAGACATGCAACACACTGTTCCGATGGCGGAACGCCTTCAGAACCGACACGAGGCTCTTGGTTCCATGTCCGAGCGCGGT
>CAYPUR010000294.1:0-5448 GCA_964413865.1 uncultured Verrucomicrobiota bacterium | reverse complement strand
GCGGCAGTATCCATCCGGTGTAGGCCCGGTGCCCTCACCGGGCGACAGAACATCGACAATAACCAGATGCACCCCACCGCGCATTTCAACGCAATTTCCAATAGACGCATGACCGCCAAAGGCCTAGGGTTTGACCTTCGCGAACGACGCGATACAAGTCATTCAACATCATGAATAAAGCCTCCTCATCACCATGGCGCCGGTGCCGTCTGCTGGGTCTTGCCTTTCTGGCGGCCTGCAGCCTCGAAGTCTCCGGCCAAACCATCCCCAATCCAAGCTTCGAAACCGACGCGTTCACCGTCTGGCCAGGGTACGTCAGTGACAACGGCCCGATCACCGGCTGGACCGCCAACCCCGAGTATCGCGCCGGTTTGAACCCTGCGACCGGGAGCCCGTTCGCCGACAACGGCGCTATCCCGGATGGCAACAACGTCGCCTTCCTCCAGTCGGACGTCGAAATCAACGGCACAATCCTCGAAACCACAATCACCGGCCTGACTGCCGGAACAGCGTACAAGGTCATGTTCCGCGCCAACGCGCGCGCGGCTGAAACCCCCAACCTGATGGTGATGATCGATTACGTGGAAGTCCTTTACGCCACCATCTACCCCGTGACCGAAACCCGGCCGTATGCCTACGTCGCCTTCGAGTTCACGGCCTCCGCTAATCAGCATCTGTTGACCTTGCTCAATGACGCGGCCGGCGATCACACGGCCGCGTTCGACAACTTCACCATCGCCCCCTCGAGCGGCCGCTGGGTCGTCGCCCCCTGGTCCAGTGACGAGGACTCGGGCGTCGACGCGAACTACGTTTATACGCACGCCTACAACTTCGGCACCGCCGACAGCACCACGATCAACGGCATCATCTTCAACGGCGCCGCCGGAGCCAATCCGGCCGTGACCGGCGCATTCAGCACGACCTTTCTCGGCAGTGTGTTCAACGGCGACACCGACGCGGCCCTGACGGGCGGCAGCCAGTTGCTCGGGCGCGATTTCGTCTATTCCGGCGCGGCGGTCACCGCCGGTTCGTACCAGAGCATCAAGATCGACGGACTCACTGAAGGCGTCGAATACATCGCCACGATCTATTCCGTCGGCTTCGACGAACCGGGTCCGACAATCCGATGGGCGACATTCAGCGTGGGCGACGACCGCCTCACGGTGAACCAGGACAAGTTCGGCAATAACGCCGGCATCCGGCTCTCGTACCGCTACACCGCGGATGCCAGTGGAAGTGTCACTCTCAACTACGCCCCGCTCAACCCCGCCAACGTCAGCATCCATACGTACGGCTTCAGCAACCGCGAGGCGGTCAGCCGGAATGTGGCGCCGGAGATCACCGCCCAGCCAAGGAACGTCACCGTCGCGGTCAATCAGCCGGCGACGTTCAGGGTCACGGCCACCGGCATTCCCGCCCCGACCTACCAATGGCGATTCAAGGGGACCGACATCGCCGGGGCCACCGAGACCAGTTACACTATCCCCGCGGTCACAGCCGCCAACGTGGGCGCCTACGACGTGGTGCTGAAGAACTCGATGGGCACCGTGACGAGCAGCGCCGCAACCCTGACCGTTGGCATCGCCCTCGCCAACCCGAGCTTCGAAGAGGACCTCTTCTCGACCTTCCCGGGATACGTGAGCGGCAACTGGGACATCACCGGCTGGACGGCCCTGGGCGGTCACGGACTCAACCCAACCACTGACGGCCAGAGCCCATTCGCCGATAACGGCATCATCCCGCATGGGGCTCAAGTCGCTTTCATGCAGGCGGACGGCGCGCTGTCTCAGACGGTGACCGGCCTGACCGTCGGCGCCGATTACTACCTCCATTACTACGAAAATGCGCGCTCGGTGACGACCGTGCCATCCCTCGAAGCCCAGCTCGGCGGCGTCACGGTCGTGCCAGCTCACTCGGTCCCGCCAGTCCGCGGCGGCGCCTACTACGAAGTCTACGGCGATGCCTTCGAGGCCACAGCCGCCGAGCTTCTGCTCAGCTTCATCAAAGGCGCTCCGGCTGGCGGCGACTGCACCGCGCTAATCGACAATGTCGCCATCGTCGAGATTGCGGCGGGCACGGTCCCGTTTGTCACACGCAACCCCGCGTCCCAGATCGCCTCCATCGGCGACACTGTCACCTATTCCGTTCAGGCCATCGGCAGCCTGCCTCTGGCCTACCAGTGGTTCAAGAACGGGGCAGAGATCGCCGGGGCCACAGGCGCCACCCTCACACTGAGCAACGTGCAGAAGGTCGACGAGGGGGCTTACTCGGCTCGCGTTAACAACAGTGTCGGCCCGGCCACAAGCGCGGCCGCGGACCTCAAAGTCTACGAGCCGATTCCTGACCTGTACAGCACCGGGCTCGACGACGCGCGCTCACCTCTGGCGGACGGCGCGATCGATCCACACTACACTTTGATCGAGAATCCGGATGTGCAGTCCACCGACGCAATCGCCCAGGATACGACGGTCTTCCCGATCTCGGACGGCACCTGGATGGCCGCCAGCTCGACTTCGAAGTGGATTGGACCGAGATTCAACACTGCGGAGAGCGCGGTAGGGATCTTCGTCTATCGGACCACATTCGACCTCACCGACCGCGACCCGAGCACAGTCATCATCGAGGGCCGCTGGCTCACCGACAATGCGGGCAACGAAATCCGCGTGAACGGCGTCGCCACCGCGAACCCGCCCAACGGCGCGTTTAACGCCTGGACGTCATTTGTGATCAGGGGCACGGAAGTGGACCTTGTCGCCGGCGTCAACACGATCGACTTCGTGGTCGAGAACGTGGCGGCCATCGGCTACACCGGCCTGCGCGTCGAGATCATCCGGAGCAACGTCACCATCCCGCCCGGAGTCGCGCCGGAAATTCTCACCCACCCGCTCGGCCAGACCGTGGCTGAGGGGTCGACCGTGACTCTGATCGGCAACGCTCAAGGCAGCGCTCCGTTGACCTTCCAGTGGAGCAAGGACGGCACGCCCATTGCGGGCGCAACAGGGCTGACCCTGACGATCGAAAACGCCACCTACGAGCAGTCCGGCACCTACACGTTCACCGCGCAGAACGCCTCCGGATCCGCCACCAGCAATCCGGCGTTCGTCTGCGTCTGCTGGCGCCCCATCCCGGGCATCTATAGCACGGGCGTCGACGCCAACGGCGCTCTGCTCGGGGACGGCGCCGTCGATCCGCATTACACGATGACCGTGAGCGCGGACTGGCAGTATCCGGGACCCGATGCGTTGGTCATCACCAATGCCTGGCCGATCCAGGCCGGCGTCTGGCTGCTCAACGGGCCGGACTCGAAATGGATCGCGGCGGGCGCCGATCAGCGGGAAGACATCAATCCCGGGGTCAGCGGCAACGCCGGCGGAGAGTACACCTTCCGCACGACCTTCAACCTGACCGGTTACGATATCAGCAAGGTCCTCATCCAGGGGCAATGGGCTGTAGACAACTCCGGTGTGGACATTCTCGTCAACGGGGAGAGCACCGGGCTGGTGAACACCGCTGGGTTCGCCGGCTGGACACCCTTCACCCTTTCGGATGGACTTGTCGCCGGCGCGAACACAGTGGACTTCGTCGTCTACAATACGCCGAACACCACCTACGACCTCAATCCTCTGGGCCTGCGCGTCAACCTGAAGGGTTACCTGGTCCTCGACCCGCCCGCCGGCAAGCCGGCAATGACGATCGCGCGTGACGGGGCGAACATCACTGTCTCCTGGACACCGGCCACCGCGAGCCAGGAACTGCAATCCGCATCGGCTGTCAACGGACCGTGGACGAAGGTCGACGGTGCGGCCAGCCCCTACGCAACCACGGCGTCCGGCTCGGCCAAATTCTTCCGAGTCGTCACCCCGTAGCGGACGCGACCGCCTGGCGCCTGCCTTCGGGCTGGCGCCGGTTCGGCCAGGCGGGGTCCTGGACAAGCCAGTGATCCCGCGGGACGCATGAATCGCAAGAACCCGGGGAGCAATCCCCGGGTTCTTCGTCTTTCACCCTCGGTCTCATCCAAAAGAAACCCCGCTTCCCACAAACGGGTCATAGATTCTACGCAGGCAGTGCACTGGCAATGTGTTCGCCGATCGCCAGGCAGGCCGTGGCGGCCGGGCTCGGGGCGTTGAGCACATGCAGGGCATTGGACCGCGCCACAATGTGGAAATCCTGAACCAGACTTCCGCCGGGCGTCATCGCCTGCGCCCGCACACCCGCACCGCCGGGAGCCAGGTCGCCCGCACGGATCTCCGGCACCAGTCTCTGAAGCGATTGACAAAACCGCCTCCTGCTCACCGATTGCGCCAGCTCCGTCCATGCCATCGCCGGATACTGGCGCAGGAATCGCCATAGTCCCCGAAAACTCAGCGCGTCCAGGACATCGGCCGCGTTGAATGTGGTCAGCCGATAACCCTCACGCGCGCACGCCAGCACCGCGTTCGGACCCGCCTCGATTCCTCCATGAATGTGCCGCGTGAAGTGCACCCCGAGAAATGGGAAGTTCGGATCCGGCACGGGATAGATCAGATGCCGCACCAGGTGTTGGCGCTCCGCCTTCAGTTTGTGGTACTCGCCCCGGAAGGGAATGATCCGCACCTCGCGGCGCTCGCCGGCCAGCCCGGCAACACGATCGCAGTGCAGACCCGCGCAATTGATCAGAAAGTCCCCGCTGTACTCGCCCGCGGTCGTGATCGCCCCCCAACCACGCGCCCGTGACTCGAGACGCAGAACGCGCGCGTTCGTGGCAATTCGCCCGCCACGCTCCTGGATCCGCATGGCAAGCCGGTCGCAGACGGCCCGGTAGTCCACGATCCCCTCCTCCGGCACGCGGGCCGCGGCAATGCCGTTCGCGTGCGGCTCGATCCGGCGCAGTTCGTCGGCATCCAGTCTTCGCAGCCCCTCGAGGCCGTTGGCCGCGCCGCGCCGCAAGAGTTCGTCCAGACGCGGCAGCTCCTCCTCGTCAACGGCAACGACCAGTTTGCCGCAGATCTCGTGCGGGATCTGCTCGGCGCGGCAGAAGGCCACCATCTGACGAATGCCCTCGACGGCCAGGCGCGCCTTGACCGACCCGGGCAGGTAGGAGAGCCCGGCGTGCAGCACGCCGCTGTTGTGCGTGCTCTGGTGGAGCCCGACCCACGACTCCTTCTCGAGGACCGTCACGGTTCGCCGATGATTGTGATCCAGAAGACGATAGGCCGTTGCCAGGCCGACCAGGCCGCCGCCAACAATCAGAATCGAACGCATACGAGGTTCATCCGGACCAGCACCAGGACGCCCCACGCGCCCCGCCATGACCGCGCCCGGTTCAACCGCGCACAGATGGCGCCGCCATCTTCCGTCCGCGATTGAGCCTGGCAAGCCCTCTTTGACCCGCTAGCCTCCATTTCTCACCACTCTTTGCCACCGCGAAGCCGGAGTTCACAAGAGAAGTCGGCATGCAGGCTAGGAAAG
>CAYPUR010000293.1:0-5469 GCA_964413865.1 uncultured Verrucomicrobiota bacterium | reverse complement strand
AGTTCTGCGATGGAAACAGTGTGATGCATTTCTCCATCGTTCATGCCCGGCGCGGATTTGCTTTTCTAACCCGCATAGCAGTCATCTTGCGGAGAGTGCCCGTGTTTCGCCGCCCATCTCTCCCGCGCCTCGCTCCTTGGAATCCTTGCGAAACAAGAGGGATAGGGGTGGGGGCGAGACTTCTCTTGAACCCGCCATCTTCGAAAGTTCAAGGATTCCAATGACGCAGCGCCTTGTGCAAATGCGGTTCCAGCCCCTGGGCGTTGAAGTAGAATCCGAGCGAATTGCAGTGCACGCCGTCCACAAGCCCAATCGCCTGGTTCCGGTTCAGCATCTCGAGACCATCCACGAACACAATCGCCCGGTCGCCCGCCTTGCGCCGCTGGCGCACAAACTCCCTGGCGGTCCGCCGCTTGGCGGCTTGTGTGGACGCGACACTGCCGCCGGCTGACTCCGCGGAAAAAAAGAACGGGCCGGTGACCAGGATGGGCACGCGCGGCAACTTCCGACGCAGGATGTCCACAAAGGCGGGCAGCGCAGCGGCGTACTGTTCGGGCCCGGGGTTGGCCCAGAAATCCAAAACCACGCACGACGGTTCGAGTTCGGCAATGGCCTCGGCCACCGGCGGATCTCCCAGGCCGTTTCCGCTGAAACCAAGATTGACAAAATCCGCGCCGAGCCGGCGCTCGAGCAGGGCCTGGCAGGATCCTCCCGGGTTCGAAGCGCAACCGCCCTGGGTGATGCTCGAACCATAGTACACCACCGGCCGACGTATCGCGTAAGGGGTCGCCGCGGTGCATGAAGCCTTCGCGTCGAGGCTGATCTCGATCACCTTCACCGGCTTGTAAAGCGGCAGGTACAGGGTCACATCGCGCGGCCTGGCGTCCGTTCCGATGCGCCATTCCTTCGCGATCTTGCCGTGCGCATCAGGCCAGGCGCTGCCGATGTAATCGCCCTCCACATAGAGGTCGAATCCGTTCTCACCCACGCTGGCCATGTGATGCATGTTCGAGAAACCCGGGTTCTCGGCCGTCAGTCCAACGATGGTCGAATCGGTCCGAAACCGGATGCGCCCGCCGCTGGGGTGCTGCGCAAGGTTCCACACTGCCGGGCGCAACCGGCTCTCGATCCGCGCCGGCAGGCGCCGCAGGGCGGGTGCGTCCTCGGCGAACCACGGCAGGCCATGCACCGCCAGCCGTTCATCCGGAAATGCGATTCGCAGACGCTCCGCAGGCGCGTCGCCCGCCACCGCGCGCGTGACTCCAAGACAAACAAACACGAGCGCCCACCAAAGAATCCCTCCTCCCGATGACCTTGGCAATCCGCGTGAAGACCGCAAGCCGCAATCAGGCCGGGAGGCGAAAGAGAACAACGATTGGCAATTCATAGGAGGCGTGAATATCAAAAGGCGCCGAGCGCATCAAGAAAGTCAACCAGCACACCCTAACCTCATGCCGCAAATGCCGTTAGTTGCTGCGCAATTTAGTTGCGGGTTTGCCGCGCTGGGAAATGTCCGGGCCAGGCTCGGGCCTGCATATCGAGAATCCTGGGTTCTTGCGCGGACCCGGTGTCGCTCACCCACCCCCACGCACACGCCCACGCACATGCCCATCACCTGATTCCGATGCAGCAAAGGGCTTTGTCCGAGCGGATGATGAGCCGGGAACCGTCGATTGCCGGGCTCGCGTCATGATCACCAACCGACACGTCTCCCATCCGTTGAAGCAAACCGCCCGTCACGGGTTTGCGGCCTTGAGCACCTTCGCCAGAATCCCAATGAAGAAGGCCAGCAGGACGACGCCGGCGATGACGGCGCCGATCCAACCCATCAGCGCAAGGACGGTCATGATGACGCCGGCAATCGACACGCCGAGAAAGATGGAAAGCAAGCAGTGACCGAAGCTCATGCCCAGCAGCCAGCCGGCCATGGCCCCGGTCCAGGCGCCCGTGGCCGGCAGAGGAATCGCGACGAAGACGGTCAAGCCCAAGGTCTCGTACTTCTCGATATCGGCGGTCCTGCGCCGGGTGCGGGCAAAGAGCCACTCGAAGAACCTCTTACCCCACGGCACCTTCATGCAGATCCTGGATATCGGCCCGAGCAGCAGCAGAATCAACGGCACGGGCAACATGTTGCCCACCACGGCATAAATGAAGATCCGCGCCGACCGCTCGAGGTCGTCCCAGCCCAGACGGGTCGATTTCTCCGTGTCGGGATAGAGAATGTGTCCGACCGGGATCGCGCCGCGCAGTTCGACGATCGGGAGGGTGGAGATGGCGATAATCGTGGCGGTCTTCGATGCCCCGTGTTCGCGCAAGTATTCGGCAGCCTTCTGGCCCGTGCTCTTGTGCGGAACATTCACGGCATCTTCCACCGTCGCAGGCTCGGCATCTCGAGATCCAGGCCCTGCGCTCCGCGGAACGGCGGACCAAACAACCGGGCACAACAGCGCCAGAAACAGCAGGACACGCATGGCGGTTATGGGAAATGTTCTCATCCTCGCGCGGCTTTCATCATGCCCGATCTGCGGCCGGGGTCGAAGTCCCCAAAATCAGAGTGTAAGCGTGGGGATTATGCGTGTGCTGGCAGCCCACGCGCCGGCGCAGGTAGGTTCCGATGTGGTAACCTTGACCGGTGAATCCCTCGGCGGCGAACAGCTCGGTGATACGATCCAAGCTCAGGGTATTCCAATGGTACTCCTCGACCGGGCGCACGACGTGGGCATCGATTTCATCCATGTTGAAGAAGTGCAGGCAGAGGCTGCGGCGCGTCACACGGCACAGCTCCTTCACCGCCGCCCCAATCCCCTCGGGGGAAAGATGCTCGAAGAGATCATGCACGAAGGCATGATCGTATGAACGATCGCCAGCGGCAATCTCGAAGACGTTACCGACCTCGAAATGCGCGCGCGGAAAGAGCCTCCGGGCGTTCCGCACATTGTGCTCGCACAGATCGAATCCGGTGTAATCCACCCGCCCCGAGAGGCCGCAGGCCTCCAGGAACCGGTAATCGTTGGCGCTGCCGCAGGCCGGTTCCAGCACGCGAGGAGCCGGCGATGTTTCGGGGGAAAGCACTGTGCGCCAAATGTCCATGAACGTATCCAGAACGCCGGCGGGCAGGCGGGGCCGCCTGCCGTCGAACGCCGCGCCCTCGATGGCCGCGCTCACGTAGTCCGGCACCGCCCCGGACTCCGCGCCCGCCGAAAGCCCGCGAAACGTCTCGCGGAGAAAATGCGGCAGCTCCACCCCTTCGGCATTGTCGGCGCCGCATTGCAGCGCGTGCCGCACGCCCGCCAGGGCCTCGACATCGGGATTCTCCTTGGCGAACCTCAGGATCCAGTTGAGGCAGGCCGCAAAGCGCAGCTCCGCGTCGGCCAGCTCGACATGCCGTGCTGGCAAGGCGAAGATGAGGAAATGGCGCGTCAGAAGGCTCTGGACATTGATGCGCGGGTCTTCGACATCGGCGACCAGGTAGGTCTCGAGCATCTGTGCGCCGTGACGCGTCCAGGACTGTTCGAGTCTTCTGGATTCCTGGCGGAGGGCCTCGTTCACTCTTGAATCTCCACGACTTTGACTTCCTGCTCAGACCCGCCTCGGCACAACGCGGCCCATCGCCGATTCGCCCATCGTCTTTCCCACCCTAAGAACGGCCCTCAAGTTCGGAGGGCCGAACTCCGCGAGGCCCTGATTGCTGGCACTGGTTCTTCCAAGACAGGGACTCGCGGAGATCCTCCCTCCGAAAGCGGCTTCTGGTCCCCATGCGCATCAAACCCCAACACGTCAGCGCTCTCCCAGCGCCGTCGCCGACTCGTGCGCGCCGACCCGTGCCTCCGCAATGAACCGCCTGAGTCGAACGGGATCCTTGCGGCCGGGCGAAGACTCGACACCGCTCGATACGTCCACCCCAAACGGCGCGACGCGCCGCACAGCGTCCCGAACATTCTCCGGAGTCAACCCTCCCGCCAGAAAGACGGGGTTGCCCCACCGCTTGGCCTCGATGGCCAGGTCCCAGTTGAACGTCTGCCCGCTGCCGCCCGGGACGCCCGGAACATAACTGTCCAGCAACCAGGCTGAAAGCGGATGGGCGCGCACTCCATCGAGCGCGGCGCGGTCGCGCAAACGGAAGGCCTTGATCGTCCTCAATCCAAATTGAGCGCAGAACTCGGGTGTTTCGTTGCCGTGAAACTGCAGTGTGTTCAGTCCAGTGCAAACGATAGCCTCGCGCACAAAGTCCGCCTCGGGATCCACAAAAACACCCACGGTCGCCACGGTCGCCGGCACGCATGCGACGATGGCGCTGGCTGCGTCGAGGGAAATGCACCGGGGGCTGAGCCGGTAGAACATCAGGCCCAGCGCATCCGCGCCCGCATCCACTGCGCTCGCGGCGTCCTCGACCGATGTGATCCCACAGATCTTGATCCGGACCGGCATGAGATTCCCGGAAATCGGTGTCCTCGCCCTCGCCTGAGGTTTCCGGGCTAGCGGTCGCCGCCGCGCTTGAGCGGATCCCAATACCGGGAATTGACCAGGCCTCGCGCGTCGCCGAATCCGGGATCGCGGGGGGGGTTGATTTGGGTGTCCTTGCGCGCTTCGGCATGACCGTCCGTGAACACCACCATGCCTGTGTCGCGATGGCGGTTGCGGTCGACGCCTTCGTAACTGCTGTACTGGCTGTTCTTAGGATCCATGCAGGCCCAGGGCCAGTAACAACTGCTGCTCCACATGCCGTCGATTTTAGGCATCGAATCGCCGATCATGAACGTGTCGGTGGGCGTCACGATCGACGTGCGCTTGAACCAAGGCTTCGTCTCGAACCGAATGCCGCCGACGGTGAGGCTTTGATCGCTGTAAGGCCACAGACTGAGAAACCAGGAATTGATGCCGTACCCGACCTTGTGGCAGTCGAACTTCCACTCCCAGCGCAGGCCGTTGTCCAGGCGCTTGCCCTTGATCGCGGCGCATCGGAACAGATTCGACTGGTTTCGGGCGTACCCGATAATCGTCGTGCCCCACCAATTGGTCAGCGAGACGACTTCATCGGCGTTGTTCACGTTCTGGTTCCGATGGGCCGGAAAGATGTCGTTGTAGTCGTCCGTGTACAATTGCATGAAAACGCTCACCTGCTTGAGGTTGTTCATGCAATGGATGCGCTGGCCCTTGTCTTTGGCCCGCGCCAACGCCGGCAGCAGCATGCCGGCCAGAATGGCGATGATGGCGATGACAACCAGCAGTTCGATGAGCGTGAAAGCCCCGACTGAACGGCTTCGAGAAGCAACAGGCACAGTCGATTTCATAGGAAACTGCTTATGTGTAGCCGACTCGATTCCAAAACGCGAATGAAAAAGAACGCCCTGTCCGCTATTCGTCGATCCAATCCCCGTGCCCGGCTGCGATCGCAAGAGAAAGAAAGGGGTCCAGCACGGTCTTTTCATTTGCAGCGATGCTTGAACGGTGGTTGGAGGGGGATGTGTG
>CAYPUR010000292.1:0-5543 GCA_964413865.1 uncultured Verrucomicrobiota bacterium | reverse complement strand
TTCTCACCACTTTTTGCCACCGCGAAGCCGGGGTTCTCAAAAGAAGTCAGCATGCAGGCTAGGAAAGCGCCAATTCATGAAGTGGAGCGGCGACGCCCTCGTCTCCGACGCCACCTCGGAATCTGCCCAGCGTTGCCGAACTTAAATTCGAACCTGATCCGCCAGCCCGGCCAGTACACCGCCAGATGTTGGAGGGGCGGGCTCCCGCCTGCGCGCACCGCCTCTCAACTCAACGGTCAGGGCGTGGTCAACCGGCGGTAGTAGACAATTGCCGACCCGGGCGCCGTCCGTATTTCAACCTTGAGGCTGGCGAGGTCGCGTCCCCGAACCGTTCGTTGATCCGGGGTGTCCTCGAAGCTGACCGCGTAGTCGGCCTCGGGCTCGATCGCGCGAAATGGGACGATGCGCTCGGCATCGGGGCATGCGGCGCGGCGGAACAGGAGCGCCATGCCGCTGTGTTCGGCTGAGTGGTGGAACTGGTACCCGAACCACACCGCCTCAGAGGCGTCGTGCGGGAGGATTGGGTAGAAATCGCCGGTGAGGTACGGACGCGTCTTTCGGTAAATGGCGGTCGTGCGACGGGCCGCTTCTTCGGTGTCCGGGTGTGCGGTGTCGAGTTGGCCCTGGATGCCGGTGCCGACGACGATGTTGCCGCCGCACATCCCGCTGCGAAACGAGTACATCGGTTCGTAGCCAAAGGCCGCGCAGGCGTGAAACGGCAGCCAACGATAGAGCCCGGCATTCTGGAGTTGCTCGCCTGTTGGATTGGGTTTGAAACAGACCATGTCGCTGTGCCAGAGCGGCACGCTTCGCCGGCACGTCTCGATGTCAATTCTTCTGCCCCCGCTCGCGCAGTTGTCGATGACCAGGCGGGGATGCCGCGCGCGCAGTTCGTCCCACATGGCGTAGAGGCCTTCGATGTGGCGGATTTCCGAGATGCCCTGCCGGTCGGGGGTGTCGCTGCCGCGCCAGTGCGGGAGCGGGTCCATGTTGAAGTCCCAGCGCACCCAGGTGAGCTGCGCATCCGTGACGAACCGATCGAGCAACTCGAGCATCCAACGCCACGCGGCGGGGTCTCCGAACTTGAACAGCCCCCCGCCACCCCCGCCGTGCACAAACTCCGGATGCTCACGAGCCACCCGCGTTCCGGGCGCAACCCGCTCGGGCTCGAACCACAGGAGATAGTCGAGTCCGGCCGCGCGCGCCGCCTCGCCGACCGGCGCCAGCCCGCGCGGGTACTTCTTCGGATCGACGACCCAATTGCCCGTGCCGTTCGGGAAGTCGCCGGGATACCAATGCTGCGGGTCCATGTCCGACCAGAAGACCTCGAATCCGCGCTGGGCAAGGGCCGGCATGACCCGGACATGCGGGCCCTCGTACGTGCCGTCGGGGTCTGTGTTATTGACGCTGGCGCATATGGGTGGGAACACCCATTGGCCGTCGCGGCGGGGGACGTAATGGGTCAGTTGGAGCTGGCGCAGGAGATTGTTGCCGCGCAGCGGATCGGCCCCGCGCCAGAAGACGAGCAACACGCCCGGCGTGCGCACCGTCTCGCCGGGATGCAGCACAAACCGCGTCAACTGCTGGCCGGCGCGGATCCCGAGTGTGTTGGTGCCGGCCGACCCGAAACCGGCCTCCCACTGGCCCGACCAGCCGATCGCCAGCACCACCCCGTCGTTCGAACGCTGCAGGTTGAAATACGGCAGATAGGGGTCTGAGGACCGCCCGCCCCTCGGGGCAAACACCTTCTCCTGGGCGCCCTGCAACGGCAGAGTCTCGACCGCCGGTTCGAAGCTTCGGGCCGAGTTGTGGTCGCCCAAAGCGTAGTGCAGCCGCACGCCCTCCGCTGGACTTGCCATGGAGGTGTCGAGACTTTGGATGCGTTCGAGGATGGGTGTGTCGGCGGTCCCCGCGTTCGTGAAGTGCAACACCCACTCGACGGCAGGGTACTCGCGGAAAGCAACCGCCACGCAACGCGCCTCCAAACCAGTCGCGGGATCCGTCCAGGCGAGCGTGTGCCGGGTTCGCCCCTGGCCAATCGCGTCGGTCTTGCGGCTGGCACGCCAGCCCGCCAGGAGCTGGTCGGAAGCTTGGCCGCCGAAGGCGAATGAAAACGGCAGCAGGGTGCGGCGCGACCACGGTCCCGCCCCCGCGGTCGGGTCGGACGAGGGCGTTTCTGTTGAGCTTGGGGCGCCGTCGGGAACGGTCAAAGTGACGTCAAGCAGACGCGTCTTGAGCCATTCATCCCGATCGTGCAGTTCGGCGGGGACCGACTCGACCGCCCGTGTTGTCGCGACAGGAAGCCCCAGCCCCAGGAGCGTGGCCAGGGCGGGAACGAGCATTGAAGCCTTCATCACGTCAGGCACGCGACCCGGACTTGGGCGATCCGAGAATCCGGACAGGCAGAAACAGCAGGGCACGGAAAAACGCGAACAGGGCGTCCAGGGTGATGCCGAGCAACCGGAGCGGCAGGGAGATGAGCCAGACGATGGGAAAGAGGACCAGGGCCAGCAGGGCCACAGGCCAGGACAGCACGAACAGAATGCACCATCCCACCAGGAGAATCAGAGTCTTCATGTTACACTCACCGCGATTTCGCTTGGCATACCCGAGCCCCACACTGCTTGAACAACACGGGAAAGCCAGCAAAAGTTGCAGACAACCGGTCCGATCCACTTCATGGATTGGCCCTGGATCCGATCAGTGCATCTGGAGTTTGTCGGTGGGAACCGAGTCAGCGCCGCCGCGGGGTCGCCACGCGAAAGAACCGGTGTCCGGTCAACGAGCCTGGCATGACGCGAGCCACGCGAAAGCCGGTAGCCACCTCTTCTTCTCCGCCCGCCTGAGGCCTCCAGCCTTCCGTGAGGTCCGCCGCGCCCTCGACTGCATAGAGCTTGCCGGGGAGGCTCGACCAGACAAGCCGCAGTCCGTTTGGGCCGGCCGACACGTACTCGATGCGCAGAAGGGACGACGGGGCGTTGGCCATCGTTCCAGCCTCGAATTCATCCGCGTTGCTCATGCCGTCGCCGTCCAGGTCCTCTCGCGCGTCGTCGGCGCCATGATTCAAGCCGTTGATCGCCTCGTAGTAATCGCTCATGCCATCGCCGTCGGCGTCGAGGTCGGCCTGCGTCAGCCAATCGAGATGGAATCGGACAAACGTCAGCGTCTCGTAGGCGTTCGCGTCGCCGGTTTCGTACAGCAATCCGACCGTGCCATCCGCCAGAATGGCCAGATCCGAGTACGCCGCGGGGCGAGTGTCGATCCGCCGCGACACCGTCCACGTCTTGCCTTCGTCTTCGGACATACGGACGGTCATATCGACCCGGGCCGATGCGGAACCGGGGTTGGCGAAGAGCAGTCGATCGCGCGGCGCTCCGTCGAGGGTCGAGCTGTAACGGATGAAGCTGGCCTGGCACACGGGATCGGCAACCGCATAGGCGAGAGGCGACCACGTCCCGTCGCTCAGCGTGGCGCCCCGGGTGTAGGTGGCCCAGACACGTTTGCCGCCGCCGCCGCTGGGCGCGCGCGACGAGACCATGATTTGCCCCGAGTTGAGCTCGGCCATCTGGTTCTCGTTGAGCTGAGGCGGGATGGTCCGGTTCACGTCCGGACTCGTCAGCCAACTGGCGCCATGGTTCGTGCTGTAGATGAAGAAGGCGCGCGCGTTGACGCCGCCCGGATCCGTGTGTTGCGACGGGAAGAGCAGTGTGCCGTCGCGCAGTTGGATGCCGTGTCCCGGCCCCTGGAAACAGACGCCCCAGTTCGGGTTCGCCTTGGCCTGGGCCGTGATGTTGGTCGGCGGCGACCACGTCTGCCCATCGTCGTCGCTTCGCGTGAGAACGTACTGGCCGGTTTGGTTCGTGCCCAGCCCGGCGCCCGATCCCACATAGGCGCGGCTGCCGAATGACCACAAAGCGGCCACCCAGATCGTGCCGGTCTGGCAATCCACCAACACGGCGGGATCGCCCACACCGTTCCCGCTCGATCCGGCCACCGTTTTGTCGTAATCGAGGATTGCCTTGGTGTTGGTCGCCCAGTGCCAGGTGCTGCCGTTGTCCGTGCTCCGCATGCACCCGACGTCAACGTTCGCCGGCAGGTCGTTGGCGTTGTCCCAGCGCAGATCGAACATCGCGAGGAGCGTGCCGCGCGTCGTCGTGGCCAGCGCAGGGATGCGGTAGGTGTGCACGCCGTCATCGCCGGCGCGGCGGACAACCGTGCTGAACAGGGCGTTGCCGACCGTCAGGAACTCCGGCGGCGACCCGGCCTCGGGCACGCGGACCTCGCTTTCGAGGCCGACTCTCACCAACGCGCCGTCAAGCACTCGACCCCACTTCGTCCCGGGCCGCGGCTCGACGGCGATCCAGAAGTGATTCATCCCGGCGCTCAACTCCTGGCTGCCTCCGACGGACAGCGCGCCGTCGAGCGGACCATCGAGGGAGCCAAAGGCATTCAGGGGCCGGAACTCGGGGCTGGCGCCCGTGAAGTAAACGGCGACGGACGCGATGTCCGCCAGGTCGGTCGTCCCCTCGAGGTTGAAAGCCACATTGGTCACAACGCCCGGGCCGCGCACCTGGACATCGAGCAGCGCGTGCAACCCGAAGGGCGGCACGTCCCGGGTTGTCTGCGCGACCGTGCACGCCGCCGGCGGGATCTCCTCTGGCGACCCCCATTTCGCCGACAGGTACGCGGGAATCTCAACCCGCTCGACCTCCGTGAGCACCCGGTCATAGACCAGCACCTCGGCCAAATCGACCGCCAGCCCTCGAGCCGCGGCGACGTTCTTGCCGAGGATCAACCCGCCGAGGCCGCTGGTGAGGTTGTTTGTGTAGATGAAGCTCTCTCCACCCCCGATCGAATGCCTGACCCGAGTCGCCGCCGAAAGCCTCTCGAACTCGAAGATGTGCGTCTGCCAGACGTTGACCGCGGCGGCGAGCGTGTTGGGATCGGCGTTGCTGCCGGCACCGCTCGGTTGAAGTCCCACCTGCCAGGATCCGGCACGCACCTGGGCCCGCGTGAGGCCCGGCGCGTTGGCCGAGCCGTCGAAAAGAAAACCGTCATTCGTCGCGGTCAGGCGACAATAGGCGACCAGGGCGCGGCTCGATGTGATGGTGCCGAAGTTCGCGGAGGTGCCCCAGACCGCGCCCCCGCCGTCACAGCGCACAATGCGCCGCACTCCGCCCGCGGTGTTGAAGGACGCGGATTCCGGCGCGCCGCTGATGCGGTCGAGGTTGCGTGAGGCGGGGGTGCCAGTCGTCGCCTGGTTCCGCCAGAGAGTGACCTGTGCCGAGGCGTTGGCTTCGAGGCCCGTTTCGCTCCGATACCACGCGTAGAGCGAGTTGGGGGAAGGAGCCGGCGGAGGCGCGGCCAGCGCCCATGCGCATCCGAACGCCGCGAGGGAGACTGTGATCAAGTTCATCGTCTGGGTTGGTTGAGGTCGGGGAGACCGAAAACCGCGCGCCCGGGCGATGCGCCCGACCTTAGGGTCTGTGCAAAAATTACTTCCGATTCTGGCGGGAGCGCCACCGGACCAGATGCGAGGAACG
>CAYPUR010000291.1:0-5550 GCA_964413865.1 uncultured Verrucomicrobiota bacterium | reverse complement strand
CCCTCCGTCTCGACGCCCCCGCGGCACAAGCGGAGGTGCTGGGGCGCCTGCTGAACGAAGAACTGCGGCGGGCGGGGCTGGAAGCTGTCCAGGTGCGGGCCAGGGGGATGCTCGGACTCGAACTCCGGGTCGGGGTCGGAGAAGCGGATGGCGGTTCCTCGGGCCTATTGCCTGGCGACCGTCCGGAATCCTACGCTCTCGAGGTCAGGGACGATGAGGTGGTCTGCGCAGCATCGGATCCGGCCGGCCTTCATTACGGTCTGCAGACCTTGTGCCAACTGATCCGCGCCAACCGCCGAGGGGATGCCCTTCCGTGTCTCGCCATCCGCGACTGGCCGTCATTGCGCTGGCGGTGTTTCCAGGACGACATGACGCGCGGCCCCAGTTCGAGGCTCGAGACGGTGCAATTCGAGGCATCGCTCGGGTCCTTTCTGAAGTTCAACCTGATGACCTTCTACATGGAGTACCAGTATGCGTTTAAGAAGCATCCGCGGATCGGCCCGCCTGACGGCGCGCTGACGCCGGAGGAACTGTCGGCCCTGGTGGCCTACGCCAAACCGCTCCAGATTGACATCCTCGGCAATCAGCAGTCGTTCGGGCATTTCGGCCACATTCTGAAGCATCCGGAGTATGCGGCGTTGCGCGAGACCGCCGACGTCCTCACGCCGGTGCGCGAGGAGACGTATCGGCTCCTGGACGACCTCTACTCGGAGGTCTGCCCGTTGCTCCCGTTTCCGTGGTTCAACGTCTGTTGCGACGAGACGTGGGGGCTCGGCACCGGTCCGTCCAAGGCCTTGGCGTCGGAGATCGGGGTCGGGGGTGTGTACGTCCGCCACATTCGCCGGGTTCACGCTTTGCTGAAGGAAAAGCACGGAAAACGCATGATGATGTGGGGCGACATCATCCTGCAGCATCCGGACCAGCTCGAACAGATCCCCAAGGACACGCTGATGCTGACGTGGGGTTACGACGCCCGTCCCAGTTTCGAAGATCAGATCATCCCCTTCGCCAAGTCGGGTTACGAGTTCTTCGTCTGCCCGGGCGTGAACAACTGGAGCCGCATTTTGCCCGACTTCGGCGTCGCGATCACCAACATCCAGCATTTCGTCCGGGACGGCGTCAAACACGGCGCGCTGGGCATGCTCAACACCGATTGGGAAGACGACGGCGAAGCGATCAACGCGGTCAAGTGGCACGCGGATGCCTGGGCGGCCGAGTGCGCCTGGAACGGCTCCACGACCTCGATCGAGAGCTTCAATCGCCGGGTCGGCGCGGTGCTTTTTAGCGAGGCGGACGACCATTTCGGCCGGGCGGTGGCCATGCTGGGGCGGGCGCATCGTCTGCCCGCGATGAACGGGATGATGAACGCGCGGTTCTGGGAGCACGACTTCGTCCCGAAAACCGGGCGGGACGCCATCAAGTCGAACGCCACGAATCTGCTTGCGATCGTGCGCCCCGCGATCGAGAGCCTGGAACGGTGCCGGGCCGAGGCGCGCTCCAACGAGCAGGTGCTCGATGCCTTTCTTTTCGGGGCTCGGCGGATGGAGTTGATCGGCCAGAGGATGCTCGACGGTCTCGAGGCGGCGCGGCTGTACGAGACCGCCTGCGCGGCCAAAGCCGGCGCGGAGGAGTTGGCGCCGGTCGAACGGCTCATTCGCAAGAATCGGGATGCCCACGAGGCCCTGGGGCGGGCGTTTGCGTCTCTCTGGCTGGCCGAGAGCAAGCCCTATGCACTCGATTGGACGATGCGCCGCTACACCAACACCGTGCAGCAATACGATGCCCTCCTGCGCGCCGTCGCTAATGCCCGCGCCGAGGCCGCTGCCGGGCGTGGATTGCCTACCCCGGAGAAGCTCGGACTGGTCTTGCCCAAGCCTTTGACGCGCCGGATGAAGCCCCGCCAGATCATCGAGACGCAGCTTGATCCGGAGCTGCCTTGGGCGGACGCGACGGCGACGCATCGGCTGGGGCTGGTCATCGAGAACTCGATGCCCGGCCAGCACTTTGTCACTTTTGCCGGTCTGATCGAGGGTTCGCCAGCTCAGACGATGGACCGAATCGAGTCCTCGCTCAATCTGAAGCAGCCGGTTTCGGTGATTCTGCATGCGCTGCAGGCGCGGTAAGGCGCTGCAAGGAGTCGCTGCGCGCGACCCTCTGGCCGTCAACAAGCACCTGCAACCCAGCGCCCCGTCTGTAGCGCGTCCCCGTCCGGTCGTACAGAATTGTCAGCGTGCGTCCATGGTAGCGCACGCCGTCGAGGCAGAAGTAATCCCAGGTTCCCTCCGGCACGAGCGGGTTGACCTCGATGATGTCATCGGGGCGTGGACGCAGGCCGACCAAGCCGGTGATCACCAGGTCGCAGAATGTCGAGTGGTTGTAATCCTTGCCGCGTTCGGGATGTGATTGACGACCGTTTCGCGATCTTCCCGGTTGAAGTTGTCGACGTAATGCCGAAAGGCCTCGGCTTTCAGGACCGGGTGGCCGGGCGTGGGGTCGGGCGACGCCTGAGCGGATCGGCCCGCCCCGTTGTTCTGGGCCAGGATGAGGGCGAGGAATGCAAGCCGACACCAAGCTGAAAGCAGCGGGCGCCGTTGGTCGACGCGACACGGGGTTGGCTCGAAGCCGGGTGTTCTGAGGGGCGTTGAATCGGGTGCCGGCGCGGTGTTCATCGCGGCTGATCAGACCGCCGCCGTCGGCATGAAACAAGCCGAATTCCTGATCCGTCGAAGCCCAACCTGCGTTCGACATCGCTCTCCACGGCGGGCGTGCCTGGATGATCTCCCCATTGCTGGAATCGCAGGTTGGGTTCGAAGGCCGTTTTCCGATCGCACGGCTCTTCATTCTCACGAGCGCTTTCGGTGGTGAGAGGGGGGCCGTCCTGCTGTCACGCCGCACCCCGCGCGGTTTCCCTTGAAACGGCGGGCGATATCGGCGAAAAGACACGGCATCAGTCGCACATTGCGATGCGAGAACTTACGAATTGTCCATAGACTCGAACATGAACACCATCACCTCGCTTAAGATCGTCAAGGGGAACACCAAAGCCAAAGCGGAAGCCGAGCTGTCGCGGACCGGCGGCGTGCTGCGACTGGCGCCCAACTGGGTGCCGCGCTCATTCCTTCAACCCGGACTGCGGATCAAGCTGCATCCGGACGACACGTACGCCTACGGCGCCAATCGCGGGGGGATCGACGAACGCTGGTTCGGGTCGACGACCGAGGCCGCGAACGAGGGGCGCGTTCCCGACGAGGGGCTGAGCTACTGCGTGGTGGGCAAGGAGCGCTTCACCCTGCGCAAGGCGGTCGAGGACTGCGGGGCGGCGATTGTGGGGAAGGAGATCTGGAAGAAGTACGGCCGCTGGCCGGTCTACTCGAAGTTCTTCGACAACATGGGGCCGATTCCGCACCACATGCATCAGTCCGACAAGCAGGCGAAACTGGTCGGGCAGGAAGGCAAGCCGGAGAGCTACTACTTCCCGCCTCAGCAGAACAACGTCGGCAACAACTTCCCGCACACCTTCTTCGGGCTCGAACCGGGCACGACCAAGGACCAGGTTCGCAAGTGTCTCGAGGATTGGAACAAGGGCGACAACGGGATTCTGGATCTATCGAAGGCGTATCGGCTCAAGCCCGGCACCGGCTGGCTGGTCGGGCCGTGCATCCTGCACGCCCCCGGCAGCCTCTGCACCTACGAGCCGCAATGGGGCAGCGACGTGTTCGGGATGTACCAGAGCATGGTCGAGGGCCGTTATGTCCCGTGGAGCCTCCTGGTCAAGGACATGCCCAAGGGGCGCCACAAGGATTTGGACTGGATCGTTGACCAACTCGATTGGGAGGCGAACGTCGACCCGAGCTTCAAGGACCATCATTACCTTGAACCGGTGCCGGTCGCCGACACCCGGAGCGAGGGGTACGTGGACCGCTGGATCGTCTACGACAAGGTGCACGGCAAACAGTGTTTTTCGGCCAAGGAGCTGACGGTGGATGCGGGCGTGAAGGCGGTCGTCAAGGACAACGGCGCCTACAGCCTGATCTGCGTCCAGGGTGTCGGCAAGATCAACGGCCAGCCGCTCAACAGTCCGAAGCTGATCCGGTTCACCGAATTGACCGAGGACGAGTATTTCGTGACGGCCGACGGCGCCCAGGGCGGCGTGACCTACGAGAACTGCAGCGAGACCGAGCCGCTTGTGATCCTGCGCTATTTCGGGCCTGAAGTGAACCCGGAGGCTCCGGAGCTGGGCGCTTACCGGAAGAACAAGTTCTGATCCGCCGCGGGGCGCCGGGCGAAGATCTGGCCGATGACGTCTTCGATCGGGACTTCCTGGATATCGATGTCGGCGACGGGCAGTTGGTCGAGCAGGGTCTTGCAGACGGCAATGACCCTGTCACGCTTGACCTTGAGCTGGGCCGTCGCGCTCGTGCGCTCGACCACCTCGCCGTAAGCGCTGAGGTCCGCCCCCAGCGTCGCGTCTCCCGCAAGCCGGATCGTTACGAGTTTGAAGTCGGCGAAGCGGTCGAGCACGGCGCTGAGTTGGCCGTCGAAGAAGATGGTGCCGTGGTCGATGATGATGACGCGGCGGCAGAGCGCCTCGATATCCGCCATGTAATGGCTGGTCAACAGGATGGTGGTGCGGCGCGTGGCGTTGTGGTGGCGGAGGAATTCACGCACCGTTTTCTGCGAGACGACATCGAGCCCGATGGTCGGCTCGTCCAGAAAGAGCACCCTGGGCTGGTGCAGCAACGAGGCGATCAGCTCGAACTTCATCCGTTCGCCCAGCGACAGCTCGCGGACCATGACATTGAGCTTGTCCTTGACATCGAGCATGTCGACCAGTTCGTCGACGGTCTTTCTGAACGAGGCGGCGTCGATGCCGTAGATGTGGGCGTTGAGTTCGAGCGATTCCCGGGCCGGCAGATCCCACCAGAGCTGGTTCTTCTGGCCCAGCAATAGGGCGAATTGGCGTCGATAACCGTCTTTGCGCTCCCACGGAATGTAGCCGAGGACCCGGGCTGTGCCGCTGACCGGGTACATCAGCCCCGCCAGCATCTTGAGTGTCGTCGTCTTCCCGGCACCGTTGGGCCCGAGGAACCCGACCAGTTCCCCTTCGTCGATTTGGAAGCTGACATCCTTGACCGCGACGACAGTCTCGCTCACCCGCCGAAACAGCCCCTTGACCGCCCCTTTCAATCCGGGCTGTTTCTTGTAGGTGCGGAAGGTCTTTGTGAGCCCCTGAACGTCGATCGCAGACACAGCCTTCGAGCTTGCCGCGCGCGGCGCGGTCAAGTCGAGGGAGGAATTGCCCGCGCGGGGTTCATGGCAAGCGTTGACATCCAACGGTTGAATGCGCATGGGGACCGTGAACTGATTTGTAGCCGCCCCGCATCGCGGGATGAGTCGGCGCTGATTCCTGCCTTTGACGGCGCGAGATGGCGCGGACTCACGTCCGCGGCTACGGAACCACGGTTCACGGAGACGCTGGCACGGACGCGCGGTAGAACCGACGCGGCGCACCGCCGGGGTCGGTGAAGCGCGTGTGGCCCGTGGCGTTGA
>CAYPUR010000290.1:3345-5563 GCA_964413865.1 uncultured Verrucomicrobiota bacterium | reverse complement strand
TCAAGCCCCTGCACGCAAAATGAGAACTGCTGGCAAGCCACGCCATCCTCCCCGTCCTCTGCCTCGCGCCGGTCACCCCCCTCAAGCCCTTCACTAAAGCCGAGGCCAAACGCGCTTTCGAACCGGATGCAGAGAGAGACGTTTTGGCGGCACGTCTGGCGCGTCGTCGCCGACCCGAGCCCCGTGATGACTGATGAAGGCTTGGGAAACCTGGAATTGCTAACGAGACCTCCTCACTTGGACGTGACCGGGGATCCCATCCCATGAACCGTGGCCAGTTTTGAGAGTTGAGAGTTGAGAGTTGAGAGTTGGACGTTGAATGTTTCGGGTTCATGGTCCCCATGCGTTCTCAGAAAAGAAACCGGGCTCTCCCCGAAATAGAAGGAGAGTGGCCAGGGGTCATGAGCCGCCGAAGAACTTGCGGATCTCGAGGATCACCTCGATCAGGCGGTCGACCTCGGCCGCCGTGTTGTAGAAGTAGAAGCTCGCCCGCGCGGTCGAGACGATGCCGAGCTTCCGCATCAGCGGTTGGTTGCAGTGATGGCCGCCGCGCAGCGCCACGCCAAACCGGTCCGCCACGGTGACGACATCATGCGCGTGGATGTCATCGAGGAGAAAACTCACCACGCCCGCCCGATGCTCGGGCGGCCCGAACAGGCGGAGGCCCGGGATCTTCCGCAACCCGGTAACGGCATACGCCGCCAACTCCTGGTCGTGATCGAAGATGCGGTCTCGTCCGATCGCCTCGATGTAATCGATCGCTGCGGCCATGCCGATGGCGCCCGCAATATTGGGCGTGCCAGCCTCGAACTTGTGCGGCACGGCGTCCCACTGGCTCTCGAAGAAATCGACGCTCGAAATCATGTCGCCGCCCCCTTGCCAAGGCGGCATCTGATCGAGAATCTCCCGACGTCCGTACAGCGCCCCGATCCCGGTCGGCCCGCAGATCTTGTGGCCCGAAAAGGCCAGGAAATCGCATCCTATCGCCTGCACGTCGACCGGCAGATGGCCGGCGCTCTGCGCCGCGTCGACAACCGTCACAATCCCCCGCTCGCGCGCCTTCGCGCACAGGGCGGCCACGGGATTCACCGTGCCCAGCGTGTTCGAGACGTGCGTGAAGGCGAAGAGCTTCACCGGCGGCGCCAGCAGGGCATCGAGCCGACTCAGATCGAGCAGCCCGTCGTCTCCGGTGACCGGCAGGTAGACCAGACGGGCCCCCGCGCGGCCCGCCGCAAGCTGCCACGGCACAAGGTTGCTGTGATGCTCCATCTCCGTCAGCAGGATGGAATCCCCGGGCCGGAGATTCGCCGCGCCCCACGCGTTGGCCACCAGGTTGATGGATTCGGTCGTCCCGCGGGTCCAGACGATCTCGTCGGGGCCGCGCGCGTTGAGGAATTGAGCCACGCGCGCCCGGGCGCCCTCGTAGGCGGCAGTGGCCCGGTTGCTCAACTCGTGGATGCCGCGGTGCACGTTCGCGTTGTCGTTGCGGTAATACCGATCCATCGCCTGGATGACCGCCAGTGGCTTTTGGCTGGTCGCCGCGTTGTCGAGGTAGACAAGCGGCCGCCCGTTCACCTGTTGATCGAGAATGGGGAAATCGGCCCGCAACGCCTCCCAATCGACAGGTGGCGGGACCGAAGGGGAGGCAGAGGACGGTGCCAATGGCTGATTCTGGTGCTGATGCAAGTTCATTGGAGGAAGCGGCGATGGCGCTGCGGAGCCAGCGCGATGGAACCGAAGGGAGGGCCGGAGCGGATTTGCGGATGCCATGATTCGGATTTCAGAGAATCCTTGACCCCATCAGCGCAACACAAAGACTTGACTTGTCCACAACACATTTCACCGGTCAAGAATTCTAGTAAAGCCCCAGAGCCAGCTTCGCGGCATCGGTGAGCATGCTCTGGGTCCAGGGAGGGTCCCAGACCAGGTCGACCTGCACCGCCTCGACTCCGTCGAGCGACTGGACCTTGTCCCGCACATCCTGCTGGAGGATGGGGCCCATGCCGCAGCCGGGAGCTGTCAGGGTCATTTTGATGTCGACCTTGAATGTGCCGTCGGTCGAGCCGGGTTCGAGGACGCACGAGTAAACCAGCCCCAGATCGACGATGTTGACCGGGATCTCGGGATCGTAACAGGTCTTCAGGGCATCCCAAATGAGCTTCTCGACTTCCTCGCGCGTGTGGTGGGCGGTGGAGGTCTTGGATGAGGGCGGAAGAGA
>CAYPUR010000290.1:0-3335 GCA_964413865.1 uncultured Verrucomicrobiota bacterium | reverse complement strand
GCCCAGCGCGTCGGCGTCGCGTCCGTCAATGCGGAACATGTTGCCATTGACCACGACGGTGTAGCTGCCGCCCAGGGCCTGGGTCACCTGCGCGCTCTCGCCGGCCAACAACGTGACGGGCGTGCCGGCCGGCACCAGCGTGGCCGCCACGTCCCGCTTCAGAGCAGTGCAATCAGCCGCAACCATAGGAGATTAGGCGCCCCCTTCCTCGGTGGACACCGGGTCGCTCTTGCCTTCGAGAGCCGCCAGAACGGCGTGCCAGGGAAGAATCGCGCACTTCACGCGGGCCGGGAACTTGTGCACCCCCGCAAAAACCGAGAGCTTGCCCAGATCGTCTCCGCCCGCCTGCCCCGTCGTGAGCATCGCCCGGACGCGCTCGAACAGGGCCTCGACTTCCCCCTTGGTCCGCCCTTGCAGAGACTCGGTCATGAGCGAGGCCGAGGCCTTCGAGATCGCGCAGCCCGACCCCTGGAATGTGATCTCGCGGATCAAATCCCCCTCACAGCGCAAATAGAGCGTCACGTTGTCGCCGCAGAGCGGATTGTGTCCCTGGGCGGTCCGGTTCGCGTTCGCGAGCACCCGGAAATTCCGCGGACTCCGGCTGTGGTCCAGAATCACCTGCTGATACAGGTCGTTGAGATCGTCAATCATGAGGCCTCGAGGCGTCGAGCCGCACCTGCGCGTCCCGTTCGAGCCGGTCCCACACCAGGCGGTCCAACGCCTGGCGGATCGGCCCGCACCGGACACGCTCGATAATCTCTCCGGCAAAGGCGTGAATCAACATCCGCCGCGCGGTCTCGACCGGCAGCCCGCGGGACCGCAGGTAAAAAACGGATTCGGGATTCAACTGCCCGATCGTCGCGCCGTGGGTGCACTTCACGTCGTCGGCGTAGATCTCGAGCTGCGGCTTCGTGTTCACCGATGCGCTGTTGGACAACAGGAGGTTCTTGTTCGTCTGCTTCGCGTCGGTCTTCTGCGCGCCGGGCCGGACCAGGATGCGCCCGTGAAACACGCCCCGGGATTGGCCCGACAGAATCCCGTTGAAATACTCGTGGCTGGCGCAGTGCGGCTGGGCGTGGTCGACCACCATGTGATGATCCGCCAAACGCTTCTCCGTGGTGACATACAGTCCGTTCAAGACCGCCTCGAGTCCCGGACCGGCCAGCGTCAACCCTATGTTCTGCCGGGAAAGCCGCGCGCCCAAGGCGAAGCTGTGCGCGGCCAACTGCGACCTCCCCGCCGCCACCGCCCGCAGCGCCCCCATGTGAAACGCCTCCGGGGTCTCGTCCTGGAACCGCACATGCTCGACCTGCGCGCCCTCGCCAACCACGAGCTGGGTCAGGGTATTGGTGAGGGTCGCCGCCCCTCCCAGGCTCGCGTATTGTTCGATCACCGTCACCTGGCTGTTGGCCTCCGCCACCAACACGTTCCTCGGGTGGGACGCCAGACCCGGCTCGATCCCGGACGAGAGAAACAGGGCATGGATCGGCTCGGCCACCGCCACTCCCGCCGGCACGTGCAACACGATCCCATCGGTGCAATAGGCGTCGTTGAGGGCGCGAAACGCGCGGTCCTGGCCCGCGTCCCGCTGAGCAAGCTGTTGTTCGAGCCAGGCGCCGTCAGTCCGCAGGGTCTGGCTCAGACTGCGCACTTGGATCTGCTCTCCCAAGGCCTCGATCCTCGAAAGCTCGGGCGCAAAATGCCCATCCACGAAGACCAACCGCGGCCCTGACACCCCGGCCAGGGGCAAGCGATCCAGATCGGCGACAGTCACGGCGCGCGGCTCCGGACGCGAAAGCGGGCGGAACGGCAACGCCTCGATCGGAGCCAGGTTGGTGAACCGCCAGTCCTCGTGCCGCAACGTCGGCAGGCCGTGTTCGGCAAATCGGGCGAGTCCGGCCTTGCGGATCGCAAGCATCCAATGGGGTTCGCGCGTCGAGGCGGCGGCCTCTGTCACGGACCCAAAGGCCTCCACAAACCGGCCCAGCCGGGCGGGGGGACTGTCATTCGCATCCATGTTCAAAATACGATCAGGACTCGATGAAACGTGCGGGTTAGGCTGCAACCGGGTTCGTCGGCACAATCCAATCGTAGCCGCGTTCCTCGAGTTCGAGGGCCAGTTCCTTGCCACCGGAGCGCACGATCCGCCCGTCCATCAGCACATGGACGCGATCGGGCACGATGTGGTTGAGCAACCGCTGGTAGTGGGTGATGACAAGCGCGGACCGGTCGGGCCGCCGGAGACGGTTCACCCCGTTCGCCACCACGCGCAACGCGTCGATGTCGAGACCCGAATCGGTCTCGTCCAGAACGGCCAGCGTCGGCTCGAGCACCGCCATCTGGAAGATTTCGTTCCGCTTCTTCTCGCCCCCCGAGAACCCGACATTCACGGCCCGCTTGAGCAAATCCTCGTTCAGTTCGAGCAGCCGGATCCTGTCCTTCACCAGGCTCAGAAACTCGATCGCGTCCACCTCGGGGAGTCCACGGTGCTTGCGCACCTCGTTGAGCGCGGCCTTGAGGAAATAGGTGCTGTTGACCCCCGGAATCTCGATGGGGTACTGGAAGGCAAGAAAGACGCCCGCACGCGCCCGCTCCTCGGGATTCAGGGCGAGCAGGTCCTGGCCAAGGTAGGTGACCGAGCCCCGGGTCACCTGGTAGCCTTCTCGGCCCGCCAGAAGGGAGGCCAGGGTGCTCTTGCCGCTGCCGTTCGGGCCCATGATGGCGTGCACCTCGCCGGGCAGAATGGTGAGGTTGATGCCCTTGAGAATCGCGCGGTCGTCCACTCCCGCCTCGAGGTTCCTGATGTCAAGAATCGGTTCCATCTTCAATCTGTCTTCCATGGTTTCCGCGGCTGCCTGGCCGGCCCGCCTGGTCTGCGTTGTCACATTCTTGGCGAGGCGCGCCTCAAACCAATCCGAATGCTCAGAGCCATCCCCCAGCCCTGTCGCTTTCCCGGCCTTCTCTCCCGCGCCTCGCTCCTTAGAATCCTTGACCCCTTCCGCGCAGCACGGGAACTCGACTTGTCTGCAACAAGCTTCATCGGTCAAGGATTCTAGCCGACACTCCCTTCGAGGCTCACCCCCAGCAGCTTCTGCGCCTCGACGGCAAACTCCATCGGCAGTTCCCGAAACACCTCCTTGCAAAAGCCGTTGACAATCAGGTTCACCGCATCCTGTTTCGAGAGACCGCGCTGATTGCAATAGAAGATCTGGTCCTCGCCGATTTTCGAGGTGCTGGCCTGGTGCTCGATCTGGGCGGTCGGATTCTTCTGATCGAGGTGAGGAAATGTGTGCGGCCCGCACGGGTCGCCAATCAGGAGTGAATCGCATTGCGAA
>CAYPUR010000289.1:0-5567 GCA_964413865.1 uncultured Verrucomicrobiota bacterium | reverse complement strand
ACGGTGACCGGTCAGATGACATCAAGAGTTGGTGAGAAATGCGGGCTAAAGTGACTTCCTTTCTGACATCCGATCAGGAACGGGCGGTCGAAGCCGGCGGGGATGTATTGGTTGTGGCCGGCGCGGGGACGGGCAAGACCAGCACGCTGGTCGAGCGCTGCGTGCGGCGCATTCTGGATCCCGGGGCCCGTGTTTCACTCGATGCGGTGCTTTTGGTGACCTTTACCGAGGCGGCCGCTTCGGAGATGCGACGGCGCATCCGGCAGCGTCTCGAGGAGGCGTTCGAGGGGGCTCCGGAGGATCGTTGGATCGCCGAACAGCTTGCCCTGGTGGACAGCGCGCGCATCTCGACCCTGCACAGCTTCTGTCTCCACCTGGTGCGCGATCATTTCCAGGAACTGGGGCTCGACCCTGAATTCACCGTCCTGGACGAGGCCCAGCGCGCCGTTCTGGTGGACGACGTGTTGACCCGCGTGTTCGAGGGGCACTATGCCGGGACGGCCGAAGCCGACCGCGCTGTTCAGGAGCTGGTGTTTGTGTATGGAGGCGCGAGCGATGAGACCATCCGCCGGCTCGTGATCCGCGCGCACGATTTCACCTGCACGCTGCCCGACCCCGAGGCCTGGCTGGCCCGCGAGGAGTCGCGATTGCGCGAGGAGTCACCGGTCCATTGGACCGATTGGTTCGAGCGAGCCCTTGATGATTGGGCGGCGGAGTGGACTGAGGCCTTGGCCGAGTTCCCGCCCGACAACCTCAAGGCGGGCGAGTGCCACGAGGTCCTGCGTCGCCTCGGCCGGCCGGTCTCGCGTCAGGCGGCCTTGGAGGCGTTCAAGCAAATCGAGGCCCTGGACCGGGATTGGCCGCATCGAAAGAAGATCGCATGGCGAAAGCCGCTCGAACCTCTGCTCGAAGAGGCCGCTTTTCTCTCTTCGCTGATTCCATGCGAGGGGGCGATCCAGGCCGGCTCGGTCCAGAACGGGGCACGGTCCGACGATCCTCTGCGCGAAGACTGGGATCGGGTGCGCGCGCCTTTGATGGCGATGGTGGCCCTTGTCCGGGAGTTCGGGGGTGCGTTTGCGAAAGCGAAGCGTGAGTTGGCCGCGGTTGACTTCCACGATCTCGAGCAGTTCGCCCTGCGCCTGCTTTGGGAGGCAGGGGCGCAGCGTCCCACTGCGCTCGCCGAGTCGCTTCGCCGCGAGCTCGCGTACGTTTTCGTCGATGAATACCAGGATATCAACGCGGCGCAGGATCGGATCGTCACGGCGTTGTCGCGCCAGGGCAGCAGGGCCAATCGCTTTCTGGTTGGCGATGTGAAGCAGAGCATTTACAGGTTCCGTTTGGCGGCTCCGCACATCTTCCAAGGCTATGCCGATGCCTGGGGCGGGAGCGGGTCGGCTGCAAGCGCCGTGTCCCTGGCGGACAACTTCCGCAGCCACGAGGCCATTCTTCATTTCGTGAACGCCTTGTTTCCGCTTTTCATGCGGCGGGAGATTGGCGGAGTCGAATACGGTCCCGCGGCGCGGCTGCGGTTTGGGGATCCTGAGGCCCGGCGTCCGATGGCATGGCGCCCGGCCGCTGGGGATGCGAGTGGTCGAGAGCCGGCCCCTGGCAATGGCGAATCGCCTCGGTCGGACGCCGCGGCGGAGGGCCGGGCCGGGGAGGAGGCGCGGGTCGAAGTGCATGTGCGAATCGACAATCGCTCGGCGGTTGAGTCGGGCGGCTCCGCCTTCGAGGGCGCGGACGACGAGGGGGCAGGGGAGCGCACGGGGGCCGAGCAGGAAGCGGCTCTGGTCGCCGTCCGGTTGCGCGCGTTGCGCGACGGTGAGTTTGCGGTCTGGTCCGCGGCC
This sequence comes from uncultured Verrucomicrobiota bacterium, assembly GCA_964413865.1. Classification (GTDB taxonomy): domain Bacteria; phylum Verrucomicrobiota; class Verrucomicrobiia; order Limisphaerales; family J093; genus MWFF01. The sequence continues at coordinate 3,720 of CAYPUR010000289.1, read as the reverse complement.
CGGCGCGACGCCCGCCCGGTGTCCTGGGGTGACATGGTGATCCTGCTCCGTTCGCCGCGGAACAAGGCGGAGGCGTACGCGAAGGTCTTCGAGGCCGCGGGCGTGCCTTTGGTGGCGTCGCGTCGCGGGCTTTACGGCGCGCTCGAGATCTCGGATCTGCTGAATCTGTTGGAGATTCTGGACAATCCGCTGCAAGACATTCCCCTGCTGGCCGTGCTGCGATCGCCGCTCGTCGGCCTGACCGTCACGGGGCTTGCCCTGGTCCGTCTGGGACAACGCTCGGGTCCCGTGTGGGGGGCGCTCCAACGCTTTCACGAACTGGGCCCCGATCAGGCCGCGGCGTCCGCCTCTGACGCGGGTGCGGTCGAGGGTGGGGCGTGGATGAGGGTGGACAGGTTCGTCGCCCGTTACGAGCGGTGGCGCCGGATTGCCCGGCGCGTCGCCCTGTCGCAGTGTCTCGAGACCGTTCTGGATGAAACGCATTACGAGGCGCGCATCGAGGTCGAGCCGCGCGGCGCCCAGCGCCGCGCCAATGTGCAGCGGCTGTTGGCGTTGACGCGCCAGTTCGACCGGTTTCAGCGGCAGGGCCTCTTCCGCTTCCTGAAGTTCGTCGAGGCCCAGCGCGCCGTCGAGTTCGAGCCGGAGCCGGCGGTGACCGAGGCGCGGGACGCTGTTCGGCTCATGAGCATTCACCAGAGCAAGGGCCTCGAGTTCCCGGTGGTCGTCGTGCCCGATCTGGGCAAGCGGTTCAACTTCGACGACACTCGAGGTCCGCTCCTGATCGATGAAGAATTCGGCTTCTGTCCGATGGTCCGGCCGGCGGGGCGCGTCCAGACCTATCCGAGTCTGGCGCATTGGCTGGCCAGCCGCCGGGAGCGGCACGAACTGCTTGGGGAGGAGATCCGCCTCCTCTATGTGGCCGCAACCCGGGCTTGCGACAAGCTCATCCTGGTCGGCAGCGTTTCGGCCAAGCGCGCCGAGGCAGGATGGCCTTTCGCGGAGGCAAAGCCCTTGACCGCCCGCCAGATTGGCTCAGCACGGTGCGGTCTCGATTGGCTGGGGCCGGTGCTGACCCAACTGGCAGGCAGGGCGGATTGGCTCGATCAGGGTGCCGGGCAGCGGGGCTGCTTCCGTTGGAGGCGGCATGATCAACCGGCCGCTTTGGGTCCCCCGGCCAGACCAGCGGTCGAAACGACGCCGGCGGCGCCTCCACCCGCCGTGTGGGCGGCTCTCGAAGGGCGTTTGACATGGCAGTACCCTTGGCGCGCGGCCACGGTGGAGTCCGCAAAGACCGCCGTGACAACCTTGCGCCGCCGGGTGACCGAGGAGATTGATCGGGAGAGCCGCCGCTTGTTCGCGATCCCCTCGGGCGCGTGGCCGACGCCTGCCAGGCCTCGAGAATCCGGACGCGTTCTCACGGCCGCCGAGCGGGGGACGGCCCATCACCGTTTTCTCGAATCGGCTGCGCTGGACACGCTGGTTCGTCCGGAGGGCGTGAGCGCCGAGGTGGCGCGGCTTGAACGCGAGGGAGTGCTAAGCAGGGACGAAGCCGCAGCGCTGGACCTGGGCGCTCTGGAGGCGTTCGGGCAATCGGAATTGGGCCGTCGCGTGATTGCGGAGAGGCAGCACGTGCGCCGGGAACTCGACTTCACGCTGCGTCTTTCCCCCTTGGATTTCGAGCGGCTCGCCATCCCCATCACCCAGGGACTCGGAGCCGACGAGTTCATCATTGTTCAAGGCGTTGTGGATCTCGCCGTGATGCGGTCGGATCAGATCTGGATCGTCGATTTCAAGACGGACGACGTCGCCCGGGCCGGACTCCAGGCAAAGGCCGAGTCGTACGCCCCGCAGTTGCGTCTGTACGCCCTGGCCCTGAGCCGGATCTACCGATGTCCCGTCACCGAGGCCTGGCTGTATTTCTTCGCGGTGAGCCGGGCCGAGCCTGTGTCAACCTATGTTCAGCACGATCGAGCATGACCGCAGCCCGAACATCAAGTCGCGCGCAGCCTTGTGAAATGACCGGGCTCAAGCGTCTCACCGACAGCGGCGCTGCGAATGCCCAGACCTGGAACAGCGCGCTCAGTGAGCTTCAGTTGCGGTGGCTCGAGGCCGTTTCCAGAGCGGCTGCGAAGGAGAGACGGCGCGTGATTGTCTTCGCCCATCATCCCGTTCACCCGGACGGCGCCCACACCCTCTGGAACGTCCCGGAGGTTCTCGATGTGCTGGATCGGAACCGGAATATCGTCGCGTGGTTCAACGGACACAATCACGCGGGAGCCTGCGCAGTCCGCAACGGCGTGCCATTCGTCACGATCGAGGGCATGTCGAGGCCCGCGACGCCAACGCCAACGCCGTCCTGAATCTGTACGCCACGCGCTTCGAGCTTGTCGGGCGCGGACGCCAATCCAGTCACACCGCTCCGCTGAGCCCGGATATTTCATAGAGCTTCGCGGAGTCTCACATCCGGGCATGACGCGGCGTCACTTCGCCTTCACGTCATAACAGAGCAGAAGATCCTGGTCGCGCACGTAGAGCTTGCCGTTGGCGATGACCGGATGCGGCCACGCCTGTTTTCCGCTCTGATCAGGCTGTTTGAAGCGGCCCTTCTCCGCGTACCCCGAAGGCGTCGCTTCGAGAAGCACCACCTCGCTCGACCCCTGCTTTTCCTCGCGGCAGTAGAGATGGCCGTCCGCGTAGGTCAGCGAGCCTTTGCCCAGCTTTGCTTTCTCCTGCCAGGCCGTCTCCCCCGAGGCGAAGTCCTGGCACGTCCAGCCTCCTCGATCGGAGTGCCCGTAGACGTGGTCACCGACGAGGATCGCCCCGCCGTGATGATTGGCCATGGTTTTGTTCGCGTAGACTTGGGTTGCGCCGAATGTCGCGCCGTCCTTTGCGATCTTGAACAGACTGCAGCCAACCTCGTATCCGGACGTCACGTAGACAAGGTCGTCCTTGACGATGGGCGTCGGGATGACGGCGACCCTGCCTTTGCGGGGGGCGCGCCAGAGGAGCTTGCCATCGTTTGCGGCGACGCCCGCCACGCTCTCCATGGTGAGTTGAATATACTGCCGCACGCCGCCGATGGTGGCAGGCACCAGCGAGGCGTATTGGGCGGCATCGGTGAATTCCTTGCTTTGCCAGACAGGCGCCCCGGTCTTCTTGTCCAAAGCCACAATCGCGCCCTGCGCGCCGCCCGGTGTCACCACGATCCTGTCGCCATCGAGCAGCGGGGACTCGCTGAACCCCCATTCCGGCAGGCTGCCGCCGAAGTCCGTGACAAGATGCTTGCGCCACAGTTCCTTGCCGGTGGCCGTCTCGCAGCTCACCAACTCGCCATACTGACCCAACGCAAAGAGCCGATCTCCATCCACTGTCGGCGTGCATCGGGGCCCCGCAAAACCGCCTCACCCCGGCGCGCCGGCCTTTCCCAGCCTGCTCGACCAAAGCTTGGTGCCGTCGCTTTCCTTGAGCGCAATGATGGAATTCCCATCCGCCATGTCGCCCGCGGTGAAGATCCTCCCTTCGGCGACGGACACCGTGGTGAAGCCGCTGCCGAGGCCAGCCGCTTTCCACGACAACCGCGGCCCGTCCGCCGGCCACGTCTTGAGCAGACCGGTCTCGGCGGATCGCCCGGTGCGGTCCGAACCAAACCACTGCGGCCAGTCGCGGGCATGGATTCCGGGGGCGAGCAGGAGCCCCAGAAGAAGCAGCAGCAGCGTCGTC
>CAYPUR010000288.1:0-5605 GCA_964413865.1 uncultured Verrucomicrobiota bacterium | reverse complement strand
TTGCCCCAGCCCGGATTTCGTTGTCATCGTCCCAGTGGTGAGAAATCCGGGCTAGCGTGGTGGGATCGGCGCCCAGCACCGATCGTAGAAGGCGGTCGTTCGGCCATGCTGCGCGGCGATCTGCGCGGCGGCCTGTGTGTCGCCCGAGGCGTGCTGGATCATAAGACGGCCCTCATCGAAGCAGAGTTCGTCGTGTTGGGGAAACACCTCGCGCAGCAGAAAGTGCGTGTACCGCACCAGGCGGAAGGGGCCGTAGGATCGCTGGATGTCGCCGCCCGGACACTCGACGGCCACGGAACGCAGGTCGCGGATTGCGCCAATGAGATCGGGCAAATCGAGTGACGCCGCGAAGCAGACCGTGAAGAAGCGTCCGAAGGCATCACTGCGCTCGACGCCGTGCGTGTCGCTGATGCCGCACACGGCGACCCGCCGGCCCTTGGCGCGTTCCTCGGCGTAGCGGGCGACCTGGAGCGCGTTGATGTCGTTTTCCACCATGGACTCCCGGCTGTCGCCGCTGATCAGTTCGAGCGCATCGAAGATCCCGGTTGCGAAGACATGATCCAGCAGGGCTTCGTCGACGTTGTTGCGATTGCCGGTCACCCAATAGGGATGGCAGAGCATGGCCAAGCCGTTGCGCTCGCGGATGCCGTCCACCACCCATTTGCAAGCGGCGTACTGGAACCGATTCACTCCCGCTGGGGTCGTCGGCAGCGATTCCATCAGCGCCGCCACCTCCTTGCGGTAGGCCGCTTCATCGTTCCGGTACAATTCGGTGATGCCGGCATCGGCGCCGAAGCTGACGATGTGGACGGGGTTGTCGGGTGAATGGACTTCTTCGCCCGGATAGATGCGCAAGTCGGTGGCCACGCCGGAGAAGGCCTCTTTAGCCTTAATGGACGCGGCGTAGTTGCGGTGGTCCGTCAATGCCATGAAGTGGAAGCCGGCGCGCCGGCATGCGCCCGCGACGTAGGCCGGCGACTCCACTCCATCCGAGTAATGGCTGTGCATGTGGAAATCGCCCTTGTACGGACGCAGTCCGTAGAGGTCGTCCTCAAGGGAGTAGACGCGGAAATGCCCGACGGTGCGTTTTCTGCCGTTGCAGGTCGACTCGAGCACGAAGGCGTGTTCCTGTTCGCCCTCGAAGAAGGCCGTGAAGCGGAGCCGCCCGTTTTCGGGAACGACCGCGATCTTCCTGCCGGGAGCCCAGCCGCCGTGTTGCGGGAGGGAGAACATGGGCGCATACGTGAACTCGTAGGTGCAGCCCTGCTGGAGCTGGACATGCTCGTGGAGGGGAACGATTTCGACCGTCGATTCCCGGTTCGCCGGCACGATGCGCGGGCGCACTTCGAAAAACTTGTTCTCCTGGCGCACCTGCGCCCCGCTGGGCAGTTTCGGACAAAGCAGCGAGGACGCCGCCATCGTGAGTGGAGCAACCAGGGCCGTTGCCGCAAGAAGTGTCAGAGATCTTCGCATTGTCATTTTCCTTTCTGGTTCACACGCTTGGATGAAGAAACACGGATTCGCAAGGCTTTGGCGCAGGAGCCAGGTCCATCCATTGCCCGGTCTCGGCGCTTCGCACCGCGGCGTCCATCACCGCCTGGACGCGTGCGCCGTCGAAGAGATCGGGGACGCACGGGCGGTGTTGGCGGATGGCATCGACGAATTCCCAGGCCTGGTCATAGCGGAACGTGACCAGGGGATCGCCGACTCGAGGGTCGCGCGGGCTGCCTGGCCAGCGCCAGTATTCCTCCGGGACGGGAATCGTCTCGAGGCCCGGTCCGCCGGCCCGCCCGGTTTCGAGTTGATTCCAGCGGCCGGTGATGAAGACGAAGCTGCGGTCGCTCCCGTTGATCTCGACCGCATCGAGGCTGCGCCAGCTCTCGTTGCGTCCGGAGGCCAGTTTGCTGCTCTCGAGCACGCCGGTCGCGCCGCACTGGAACTCGGCCAGCAAAGCCACCCAATCGTCCAGGTCGCTGGGCCGGTCACCGCGGACGGGATGGATGCGTTTGATCTGGGCGACGAGCCGGCGCATTGGCCCAACCAGGAGATGGGCGAAATCGATGCGGTGACTGAGCATGTCCCCAAGTTCGCCCGTGCCCGCCAGGGCGCGGACCTGGCGCCAACCCAGATTGCGCGTGCCCCAATCCTGAAGCCGGCAGGAGCGGTAGTGGTAGGGCTGGCCGAGATCGCCGCGCTTGACGAGGTCGTGCAGGTAGCGCATGGCGGGCACGAACCGGTAGGTAAATGCCGTCATGTGGCGCACGCCGGCCCGCTCCGCGGCCTCGGCCATGGCGAAGGCGTCCGCGGCGTTCAGGGCGAGCGGCTTCTCGCAAAGGACATGTTTGCCCTGGGTGACGGCGGCCAGGGCGATCTGGGGATGTGTGTGGTTGGGCGTCGCGATGATGACGGCATCGACATCGTCGCGTCCGACCACCTCCTCGAACCGGGTGCTGAGGACCGCGATCCCGGTCCTGCCCCGGGCGCGTTCGAGCACGGCAGGGTTCGCATCGCACAGAGCCGTCACACGGGTGTCGGGACACAGGGCGAGCCCGGGCATGTGGTTCTGGAGCGTGATGCCGCCGCAGCCAACGATCGCAACGCGAAGAGGTTTGCTCATGGGAGAGGGAGGGTCAATGAAGACGGGGTGTGTCCGTGGGCAGCGCTCCCATCAGAATCTGAAGTCGTCAATGCACAGCCCGGATGTGAGACTCCGCGGAGCTTGCTGAAACATCCGGGCTGAGCGCGGTCACTTTTTCCGCCAGGTCTTGAACTCGTTGATGATCGCTGTTGGGCTGTCGCCGCCGTAGCCGACCTTCTTGCCGAGCACGCGTCCGTCGCCGTCGATCATGACCAGTGTCGGGAACCCTCTGACCTCGTAGCGGTTCTTGATCCTGGCGTTGGCCTGCTTGAGATCCTCGGGAAGCTGGGTCGTGCGCGGGAAATCGGCTTTTACCAACACGAGGTTGTCTTTCGCGTAGTCGGCGAATTCCTGGGTCGCAAAGACCTGCTTGTCGAGCCTCTTGCAGAACCCGCACCAGTCCGATCCGGTGAAGTTGATCAGAACGACCTTTTTGTCGGTTTTGGCCCGTTCCTGGGCCTTTTGGAGGTTGGTGAGCCAGGCGAGTTCGGCGGCGCGGCCGCCCAGGAGCGTCAGGCAAGCGCTCAGGATGAGCAAGGATCGGATCATGTTTGTTTCTTTCTCTTTGAAGTGGGGGTTGTCTGATTCTGCTGTTGGATCGATCCGGAGGCGGCACCGTCCGGGTCGCGCCAAACGATTCGTCCGGCGACGATTGTGGCGAGCGCTTTGCCCTTCATCGGCCAGCCGTAGAACGGGCTGTTGCATGATTTGCTGGCCGTGTCCTCACGGCGGAACTCCCACTCGACATCCGGATCGAAGACGGTGACGTCGCCATCGCTGCCCGGCTTGAGCGACGCTTTTCCGGTCAGCTTCAACAAGCGGGCCGGGCCGGTCGTGAACCGGGCGATGAGATCGCTCAGGGCGAGGCGTTTGGCGTGGTAAAGCATCATCAGGGCCAGCGCCAGCTCGGTCTCGAGGCCGGTGATGCCGAAGGGCGCGTAGTCGAACTCGACATCCTTCTCGTAGTTGCAGTGCGGCGCATGGTCGCTCGAGATCACCTCGATGGTGCCGTCGGCCAGCGCTTCGAGCAGCGCCTCGCGGTCCGCCGCCGAGCGGACTGGCGGGTTCATTTTGACATGCGTGTCGTACGCCGGCCAGGAGGGGAGGGCCGCTGAGGATTTGCCTGAGATCAGCACCGCCTGGCCGTCCTTGCGCCAGAACTCCTCGCTTCCAGCGAGGGCCGCATCCGTGAGCGTGAAGTGGTGCGGACACGCCTCGCCGGAGACGGGCAGGCCCTGTTCCCTGGCCTTGCGCAGGAGGCGGACGCTGCCGGCGCTGCTGATGTGCTGGCAATGGACGCGCGCGCCCGTGCGTTCGGCCAGCAGGATGTTGCGGGCCACGATCAACTCCTCGCCGGCTGCCGGCCAGCCGCGCAGGCCGAGCATGGCGCTGTAGTAGCCTTCGTGGGCGACGCCGTCGGTGACGAGCGAGTCGTCCTGGCAATGGTCCATCACCAGCAGGTCGAACATGGTCGAGTATTCGAGGGCGCGGCGCATCAGCTCGTTGTTCTGGATGCAGTGTCCGTCATCGGTGACGGCGACCACCCCGGCCCCTTTGAGCGAGCCCATCGGGCCCAGTTCCTCGCCGGCCAGCCCTTTGCTGATGGCGCCCGCCACATACACGTTCACACGGCCTTCGCTGGCGACGCGTTCATGGACCAGGGCGACTGTGCTGGGGCTGTCGATGGGCGGCACCGTGTTGGGCATGCAGACCACCGACGTGAATCCGCCCTTGGCCGCCGCGGCTGTGCCGGTGGCGATGGTCTCCTTGCTGTTCTGCCCGGGCTCGCGCAGATGCACATGCAGGTCGATGAGCCCGGGGCAGACGATCCTGCCGGTGGCGTCGAAGCGTTCGGCGTCGGGCGGCGCCTGGGCGGCGGCATCCGCGCCAAGAGCCGCCACTTCGCCGTCCCGGATCAGAATGTCGGTGACTGCGTCCAGGCCCTGGCTGGGATCGATCACGCGACCTTGGAGCAGGAGCAGCGAGTTCATCGCGCGGAGCTTATACGCTCCCCAATTGACAACGCAAGCGCGGCCGGTATGCTCGGGGCTGTTGCGGGTGTAGCTCAATGGTAGAGCTCCAGCCTTCCAAGCTGGCCACGTGGGTTCGATTCCCATCACCCGCTCCAATCCTCACAATCGCCAATAAAATCAAGGGTTTGCTGCATGTTGGCGGCTCACAAAAAGGGCAAACTGCTAACATTGAGGATGCCCCAGGACGCGTTTTGATCCACGGGAAGAGTCACACCCCCGAGGCGCGTCCAACATTGAGCCCCCGCAGCTCACCGTAGCGCGCGCAACAGCCTCCTGGGGTGGACTGGATGGACGGGCGGCAGGTCGGCGTCGTGAAAAGCCAGGAGCAGCGTTTCCTCGTCCGCGCCCAACAGGTGTCGGTCAGACGTGATGAGCAAGGGGATGTCCGCCAGCGAAGTCTCGGCGAGGATGAGCCCGTCGTTTACCTCCTCCTCGGGAGCGAGGTCAAACGCCAGATTCGCGTCGAGCGAGAGCTGTTTCCTCGGCATTGGAGCCGCAACAGATTTTCGCCATTGCGGCGTCCAGATGAGCGCGGCGCGCGTCCGCCGTCAACCGGTTGGCGAGCTTGCGGACCTTGGCGGCCACCACGCTGCCGTGGTGCGGTCCGGGTACTCGGTCTTGTTCTTGGCGACGTGCTCACGCATAACCGGGCGCAATGTCGGGCGATCAGCCGCCGCTCTCAATGCCAGGCACGGCGCCGTTGAAGCCAAGGCGGCGGCGAACCGGGCCGCCAGAGTCGCCTGTGGCGCGCCGCAGTTTCACCGGGTGTCCCCCCCCACCAGACGGTTCGGAACAACGTGCCGGCGCGCCTGCCAGGCGGTAAGTCCGGCGCCTCGGGTGACGGTCTCGATCAGAACCACCCAACCGCGCTTGATCACGCTAAGCTCATTTCTCACCACTTTTTGCCACCGCGAAGCAGGAGGTCACAAGAGAA
>CAYPUR010000287.1:1259-5629 GCA_964413865.1 uncultured Verrucomicrobiota bacterium | reverse complement strand
ACACCTCGCGCAGTTCCTCGAAACGCACGCGCCCGCGGAGGGCTGCCACTGGACAGTGTTCGACAAGGAACTGGTCGAGAAGGTGCTCGAAGACCACAATCTCCCGCGCAAGCTCGCGCAATTCATGCCCGAAGACCGCGTCTCGGCGGTCCAGGACATGATGCAGGAAATCCTCGGCCTGCATCCGCCCTCGTGGACGCTCGCCCACCAAACCATCGAAACCATCCTGAAACTGGGCGAACTCGGCCACGTGATCCTGATCGGCCGGGGCGCCAACATTGTCACGGCCAAGCTCCCGCATGTCCTTCACGTCCGCCTGGTGGGCTCGATCGAGAAGCGGATCGCCCGGGTCCAGGATCGGCTCAAACTGGATCGCAAGGCCGCCGCCGAGTTGATCGAGCGGGCGGATCGGGGCCGGCAGCGCTATTTGAAGGAGCATTTTCAGGCCAGCATCGATGATCCTCTGGACTACGATCTAACCTTCAACACCGACCGCCTCGCATGCGCGGATGTCGCGCTGCTCATCGGGCAGGCGGCCTTGATCCGCCGCGACTCCGTGGCCTGAAACGTTGGATTTTCTCCTTGCGCCACTGCTGGAGCTTGTTAAAACCACCCGCGTCGACCGGTGAATTTACCTAACCATTAAACAAGAGAAAATATGGCTAAACCATTGACGAAGTCCCAAATCGCCTCCGCCCTCGCCGACAAAGTTGGCATCACAAAGAAGCAGGCGGGCGAGGTGCTGGCCACGCTGTGTGAGTTGGCATACAAGAATGCTAAGAACACTTTCACATTCCCGGGCATCGGCAAGCTCGTGCTCGTGAACCGCAAGGCGCGTGTCGGACGCAACCCCGCCACAGGCGAGGAAATCAAGATCCCGGCCAAGAAGGTCGTGAAGTTCCGCGTCGCGAAGGCCGCCAAGGATTCAATCCTCGGCAAGTAACCGTTCTCTCCCCGCACAGGCACCCTGATGGACTCGGGGTGCCTGTTTTTGTTTCGCCCCGTATCATGAAAGTCGCGGTCGTCGGCTGCGGCGCGGTCGGCAGCTTCTACGGCGCCAAACTCTGCCGGGCCGGTCTCCCGGTCTCCTTCCTGTTGCGATCCGACTATGACGCCGTCTGCCAGGAAGGCGTCCGGATCATCAGCCCCGAAGGCGAGTTCCGGGCTTATCCGCACCCGGCGCGCCAACCGGCCGAGATCGGCGTTTGCGATCTCGTCATCGTCGCGCTCAAGGCCACCGCCAACCACGCCTTGCCCGGCCTGCTGCCCCCGTTGGTCGGCCCCCAATCCTGGATCCTGACGCTTCAAAACGGCCTGGGCAACGAAGAGGCTCTGGCCGCCCTCTTCGGCCCCGACCATGTCCTGGGCGGCCTCTGCTTCGTCTGCCTGAACCGCATCGCGCCCGGCGTCGTCCGCCATACCGCCCACGGCCAGATCGTCCTGGGCCAATACGGTCACGCCCCCACCGAGGCTGCCCGCGCAGTGGCCCAGTGCCTCATTCAGGCCGGGATCCCTTGCGACCTGACGCCGGACCTGGCCCAGGCCCACTGGGAGAAACTGGTCTGGAACATCCCTTTCAACGGCCTGGGCGTCGCCGGCATCGCCGGCATCGAGAACGTCCTTGAAGGCCGCCTGCCGCAGACGCTCGATCGAGTGACAACGCTCGCAACCGACGAACTTCTTCGCAACCCCCACTGGACCGCCCTGGCCCGCCAACTCATGGACGAACTGGTCGCCACCGGACGCCAGGCCGGCTTTCCCATTGCGGGCGACCTCCCCGATCGCATGATCGCCCGCACACGCTGCATGGGCGCCTACCGGGCCTCGACTCTGCTCGACTTCGAGCGCGGCTCGCCGCTCGAAATCGAGAGCCTGTTCCTCGAACCCCTCCGCCGGGCCCGTGCCACCGGCATTCCCATCCCGCGGCTCGAAGCCCTGTGCGCCGTGCTCGAGAAACTCGAAAAACTGAAGAGTTGTTGTACCCGACGAAGCGTTGTCCTATAAGGCTCGAAAGCGTTCCTGCCGGGCTGTGCCAAAGCCGCGTCTTGGTCCGGAACGCTGAAACGCAACCAGAACCTGAACGCAGTCCTATGAACATGAAACCCTGGATCGTGGCGGCGGGCGCGGCGTTGCTCGCCGGACTCTGCCTGACAGCCTGCAAACCGACCGACACCCAGCCGGGCGGAGATGCCCAATCCGCCGCACGCGCCAGACCGACGGAAGTGATCAAGCTCTCGTACAGCATCTTCTTCCCGCCCACGCACGTTCAGTGCATCACGGCCACCAATTGGGCCAATGAAATCCAGAAACGGACCGGCGGGCGCGTGCAGATCACGGTTTACCCGGCCGGTTCCCTCAGCAAAGCCGACCAGTGTTACGAAGGCGTCACCAAGGGCATCTCCGACCTCGGCATGAGCTGCTTCGCCTACACGCGCGGACGGTTCCCTCTCATCGAGGGTCTTGACCTGCCGGTCGGCTATCCCGATGGCATGACGGCCACGCGCATCGCCAACGCGATGATCCAGAAGTACCAGCCCGCCGAGCTGGCCGATGTCAAAACGCTCTACGTGCACGCGCACGGGCCCGGCATCCTCGCCAGCAAGAAGGCGGTGCGATCGCACGCCGTCCTCAAGGGGCGCAAGGTGCGCGCCACGGGATTGTCCGCGAAGATCGTCGAATCGCTGGGCGCCACGCCGATCGCCATGAGCCAGCCGGAGACCTACGAGGCCCTCTCGAAAGGCGTCGTGGACGCCACCCTCTGCCCCATCGAAACCCTCAAAGGCTGGAAACAGGGAGAGACGGTCGAGTACGTCATCGACGCCACGGCCGTCGGGTACACCACCGCGATGTTCGCCGTCATGAACAAGGACAAATGGGCCGCCCTGCCCGCCGACATCCAGCAGGTGTTCCTCGACGTGAGCCGGGATTGGATCGCCAAACACGGCGAGGCCTGGGATCAGGCCGACCAGGCCGGACGCGAATTCGTCACCGAACTCAAGCGCCAGTTCATCGATCTGCCCGAGGCGGAACAGCAGGCCTGGAAGACAGCCGTCAAACCGGTCCTCGACACCTTCGTTGCGCAGGCCAAAGCCAGGAACCTGCCTGGCGAAGAGTTTCTCGCGGACATCCAGGCTGAACTCGCCAAAGCCGCCACGGCCAAATGAGCCCATCCCCTGCCCCGCCGGAGGGTCCGCGCGCTCCAATCGGCCTCTACCACCGCGCGCTGCGAGGGTTGGTCCAGGCGCTCGCCTGGCTGGCGGGGGCCGGCCTCATGGTCATGATGCTGGTCACGAGCGCCGACGTCATCTTGCGCAAACTCGGGCTCTCCCTGACCGGGGCATACGACATTGTCAAGATCGCCGCCACGATCACCGTGGCGGCCGCCCTGCCCTACACCACGGCCACCAAAGGCCATGTGGCAATCGAATTCCTCTTCCACAAGCTGGGCCGGCGCGGACGCATCGTTGTGGACGCGCTGATGCGGTCGGCCGGGATGGCCCTGTTCGGGCTGCTGGCCTGGGGCTGTCTCGACTATGGCAATTCCATCCGCGCGAAGGGGGAGGTGAGCATGACACTCGAACTCCCAATCTTCTGGCTGCCGTACGTTCTGGCGGTGTCCTGCCTGTTGGTGGTGCTCATCAAACTCTATCACCTCACCCACCCGGGCAAACCGATGATCAAGCCATGACGCCTTCCGAGGGAGCCCTGATCGGTTTCATCCTGCTCCTGCTCTTCCTGGCGGGGTCCATGCCCGTCGGCTTTGTCATGGCCTTTGTGGGGCTAGTCGGGTTCGCCGTCATGGTCTCGCCGCAGGCGGCCTTCAGCATGGCGACGATCGACCTCTACACCACCTTCTCCGACTACAGCCTCACCACCATCCCCCTCTTCATCCTGATGGGGCAGGTGGCGTTCCATACCGGCATCAGCCGCGGTCTGTTCGATGCCGCCTATCACTGGATGGGACGCCTGCCCGGCGGTCTGGCCATGTCGACCGTCGGCGCCTCGACCGCCTTCGGCGCCATCTGCGGGTCGGGGCCCGCCACCTCCGCCACCATCGCGTCCGTCGCACTGCCCGAAATGCGCCGTTACAAGTACGATCTCCAGTTGGCGACGGGGTGTGTCGCGGCCGGCGGCGGCATCGGCATGCTCATTCCCCCCAGCATCGTATTCATCGTCTACGCGATCCTGACCGAGCAATCCATCGGCAAGCTCTTCATCGCCGGGGTCGCCCCCGGCCTGCTGATCAGCCTGCTGTTCTGCGGCGTGATCTACATCCAATGCCGGCGCGACCCGAGGCTTGGTCCGCCCGGCCCCCGATTCTCCTGGGGCGAGAAGATCGTGGCCCTTCGAGGGGTGTGGGAGACGCTGGT
>CAYPUR010000287.1:0-1249 GCA_964413865.1 uncultured Verrucomicrobiota bacterium | reverse complement strand
GCTTTTCGTGCTCGTCATGGGGGGGATGTTCCGCGGCTACTTCACCGCCACGGAGGCCGCGGCCATCGGCGCGGCGGGCACGTTCGCGATCGCGCTTCTCAAGCGCAGACTGACCTGGCACAAACTGCTGCAATGCCTCAACGAAACCATCCGCACCTCGTGCATGGTGATGGTCATCGTGGCTGGCGCGATCATCTTCGGCAAGTTCCTGGCCGTCACCCAGGTGCCATCCAACCTGGCGTCGTGGCTGGCCGGGCTTCCCCTGCCCGGCTGGTGCATCATCGGCCTGATCGTCCTCTTCTATTTCATTGGCGGCTGCTTCCTCGATGCCCTCGCGCTCGACATCCTCACCATTCCCATTCTCTACCCGGTCGTCCAGGCCCTTGGCTACGATCTCATCTGGTTTGGCGTGATGATTGTGGTCGTCACCATGATGGGCGTCATCACGCCGCCCGTGGGCGTCTGCGTCTACGTCGTCAGCGGCATGGCCCGCGATGTCCCGCTCGAAAAAGTGTTCCGGGGCAGCCTGCCCTTCCTCTGGGCGCTCGTGCTGGCCGCCATCCTGCTTGTGATCTTCCCCTCAATCGCCACCTACCTGCCGTCGCTCACCCGGTGACATAGGTCCCATGCACTCCTCCCCACTGCCCGAGTCCGCGTACAAGCGCATCCTGTTCTGCACCGACTTCTCCGAAAGCGCCGATGCCGCCTTCGAGTTCGCTCTGGACGCCGCCATCCGGCGGCCCGGATCGACACTCTACCTGTTGCACGTCATCCACGAGCCCGATGCCCAGTTCTGGAAAAGCTATATTGCCGGGATCGACAATGTGGATGACGAGGCGAAAAAGGCCATCGACGCCAAAGTGGCCGCCAGTTACCTCGCCCGCATCCCGGCGGGCCAGGACTGCAAGGTGGAATTCCGCATCGGCTCCGAGGCCCCGGCCATTCTCGAGTTTGCACGGGCCGCGCGGGTGGACGTCATCGTCCTGGGCCGGCACGGCCATCACCGCAGCGTGGGCCAGGCGCTCTTCGGCAGCGTGGCCGAGAAGATCGTGCGCAAAGCCGATTGCGCCGTGCTGGTCGTGCCCCTCAACTACGCGAGAACCGCCGGCTTGCAGCCGGCCTGAGGCGCGCGGAGATGGAAGTTCGCAGATCGGAGATGGGGGGGCAGTGCGTCGGTGCGTCGGTGGGCGGTGCGTCGGTGCGTCGGTGCGTCAGTAGCCAAACGAACTGCTGCCTCTGGTCGTAATCG
>CAYPUR010000286.1:0-5644 GCA_964413865.1 uncultured Verrucomicrobiota bacterium | reverse complement strand
GGCGCGACCGCTGCGTGGGTTGGGTGCGTTGGGTGAGTTGGCGACGATGCGGGATTTGCAGGTCAATGTCGTGGGGTAGGCGCAGTTCCACGTGGCCGAGCCACCATTCCGGGCAGCAGTGTCTCATCCGCGGGTGCAAGGCTTTGCCTCCGTGTGAAGGCAACCGGCTTACAGCATCGGAGGATGCAGCAGGCCTGGTCCGCCGCCTGCGCCGTGCCCGTTGCGCCCGGCAAGGCTGGGCCCGGCGCTCCAAACGTGATCAAAGCAGGAGTTCCTGATTTACAAGCCAGCACGTTTGACCGAAGGGTGCCGGGCGGGGTACTCTCCCACCTATGTCCTGTCCTCATCTCGTCGTACTGGGGTTTGCATTCGCGGCTGGCTCGCTGGTCTGGGGCGCGTCTCTGAAGGTCGCCTGCATCGGGGACAGCATCACGTTCGGTTCGGGTTTGTCCAGTCCTGCGACGGAGAGCTACCCGGCCAGGCTTCAACGACTGTTGGGCACGAGCTGCGTGGTTCGCAATTATGGCATCAGCGGACGAACCTTGTTGAGGAAGGGCGATTTCCCCTACTGGAACGAGGCTTTCTTCAGCCAAAGCCACGAATGGTCTCCGGACATCGTCATCATCCAGCTCGGCACGAACGATTCGAAACCCTACAACTGGCGGCACGGAACGAACTTCGTCGCGGATTACGAAGACTTCGTGTCGAGTTACCAGAGTCTCCCGAATGCGCCTCAGATCATTGTCTGTACGCCTTGTCCGGTGTATGGCGCCGGCGCCTACAACATCAAGCCCGACACCGTCGCGGGAGAGATAGCCCCTGCGGTGCGCGAGATGGCCGCCCGGCTCGGACTGGGGCTGATCGATCTGCATGTGCGCCTGGCTGGGCATGCGGATTGGTTTCCCGACACCGTGCACCCGAATTCGCGAGGAATGGCCGTGATGGCTGGAGTGGTCTATGAAGCCCTCACCGGGGGCCCGCCGCCACTCCCCCCGCCCCGGATCGATCTGACCCGCGTGCCGCCCAATCGAATGGTGGCCCAGTGGCCTGCGCCATGGGCCGGCTGGGTTGTCCAGACGACCACCCTCCTCCGTTCGAGCAACACGCTCTGGACCGTCGCCGAAGCCATCCCCACCAATGACGGCACCGTTGTCCGGCAGACCAACTCGATCTCCGGATCCAGGCGTTTCTACCGACTCTGGCAACCGTGAAGCCCCAAATGCCCTTGCCAGGCCCGCCTCGTTCGCCGCTCTGGCTGGTGCTGCTCCTGAGCGCGATGGCGGGGGGAATGGGTTGGGGAATACGTGGCCAATACGGCCACGAGACGGGCGCCATGATTGCAGGCCTTCTGGTCAGTCTCGCCCTGGTGCGCTTTTTCTGTCCTGCGGGGACCTCGCTATCAGCGGCGCGAGCCGTGGCATTGGGCACCATAGCTGTTTCGTTTGGCGGTTCGATGACCTACGGCCAGACCGTTGGCTTGACCCAGGACGTCGCGCTGATCGGGAACTGGGCGGCGCTTCGCTGGGGCTTGCTTGGCCTCTTCGTCAAGGGCGCGATCTGGATCGGGTTTTTCGGGGCCTTTCTTGGCATGGCCTTGGGGCGGGAGACCTACAAGCCGCGGGATTGGGCGGGATTACTCGGCACAATGCTGGTGCTCTACCTGGCCGGCATGTGGCTGCTCAACGAACCATTCGACCCGGCGCACCGAATCTTGCCGCGCCTCTATTTCTCGGCGGACTGGCGCTGGCAGCCCACGGCGGACCTGGAACCGCGGCGTGAACGTTGGGGCGGGCTGCTCTTTTGCCTGATCGGGGTTCTTGTGTACGCACGCTGCGTCCGTGGGGATCGCCTGGCCTGGCGGCTGGCGCTTTGGGGGATGCTGGGAGGCGGACTCGGCTTCAGCCTGGGCCAGGGCATTCAGGCTTTCCACGCCTGGAATGCCAACCTGTTCAGCAACGGATGGTGGGGTGCGATCGACCCGCTGATCAACTGGTGGAATGCCATGGAGATCGTTTTTGGCGCAATCTGGGGGGTGGTCTTGGCGGCGGGTCTGGCGCTGAACCGCGGGCTGGTGTTCCTGGCTCAAAAGGAGGTGTCGTCCGGCCTCTCACCCTGGCTTGAAGGATCTCTGTTTTGCCTCCACGTCGCCTTGGTCTTGAGCTGGCAGTTCCTCGCGACGGCGCCTCTCGAAGGGCTGCTCGACATCGCAATCCCGACGGCGATCATCCCGATTCTTGCGGTTGCCGCCGGGCGCTATTGGCCGTATCTGGTATCGCTGCCCCTTGTGACACTCCCCATTGCAGCGAAAACCTTCATGCAGATCGCCATGGGATCGCAGGATCTCTCCCCCGTGGCGGGATGGGTGTTCTGCCTGGGCATTCCGCTGACGTTGACTGGTGCGACCGCCCTGTGGTTTGCGCGCCGGGCGGAGAGTCCGGACGGCGCACAGGCATTCACGCGATACACCCTGCTGGGCATGACCTGGCTCTTCTTCAGTCTGAACTTCGCGATGTTCCGTTTCCCCTGGCCCTGGACGGAGTGGACGTCTCGAACCCCAAGCGCGCTGGTGTTCGCGATGTGCGCCCTGGGTCTGAGTCTGGCTGGGATCTCACGATCGCTTTCGTTGAAACTTTGGCGCGCCCAGGGTGTCTGAGAAGATGGTATGACGACACTCGATACCATGATGGGGCTGTGTCTGGGCATCGGCCTGAGCGCGGCGTGCGGATTGCGCGTGTTCTTGCCGCTGCTCAGTCTGAGCGTCGCGTCGCATTTGGGCTGGATTCCCCTGGCTCCCAGCTTTCAGTGGGTGGCATCCCCGCCGGCAATGGTGGCTCTCATCGTCGCCACTTTCATCGAAGTCGCGGCCTATTTCGTGCCGTGGCTGGACAATTTTCTCGACTCGCTCAGCGGGCCGGCGGCGGTTCTGGCCGGAACGTTGATCACCGCATCTCAGTTGGACCAGCTCAACCCACTGCTCCAGTGGGGACTGGCTTTGATCGCAGGAGGGGGCACAGCGGGTGTGGTCCAAGGCACAACCTCACTGCTCCGCGGGACTTCCACAATCGCCACCGCGGGCCTCGGGAACGCCTTGGTGGCCTCGGCGGAATTGGGCGGGGCCGTTCTAGGCAGCGTCTTCTCCTTGTCCCTGCCGGTTCTTGCAGCCTCGGTCGTGCTTGGCGGGATGGTGGCTGGAACGATCGCTCTGTGGCGTCGGCGCGCGCGACAACGCCAGGAATCGGGTTGTCGCACCTGCTGATCTCGCAGGAAATGTTGTCAGGCAGGCGATCCCGCGGGAGAGGGCCAGTCTTGAGACAATCCAAGGCGAGGATCAGGGGCTGTCGAGTCGGCTTGACAGGCCGGCAAGTGGCGCTCAATGCTTCGCACCGTATGCGAAGGATACCCGAGATCTCACGCAACGTCTCCCGCGCGGGCTTTACCCTCATCGAACTGCTGGTCGTGATTGCGATCATTGCGATTCTGGCGGGCATGCTTCTGCCGGCGCTCTCGAAGGCCAAGGCCAAGGCCCAGGGCGCAGGGTGCATCAGCAACGGCAAGCAGCTTCAGCTCGCCTGGGCCATGTACGCCGACGACTTCAACGGTTTCATCGTGCCCAGCCGCTGGTGGGTATCCGGTGTCCTTGATTTCAGCTCGGATCCGGACAACACCAATACCGTGCTCCTGATGGATCCCAAACAATCGTATCTGGCTCCGTACACATCCTCGCCCGGGATCTACAAATGCCCGGCGGACAAATCGTACGTCAAGATCGGCAATCGCATCCACCAGCGGGTTCGGAGTTACTCGATGAACAGTTGGATGGAAGGCAATCCCTCGCTTCCCCTCGTGGCGGGATCCAACGAAGACAACCGGGGAGACGGCAAACAGTATTACTCGTTTCACCGCATGACCGACATTGTCTCTCCAGGTCCTTCGATGGCCTGGGTGATGGTGGACGAGCACCCGGACGGGATCAACGACGGCTGGTTGGCTGTCCGCATGTACACGAACGGGCGGGCCTACTGGCGCGATCTGCCCGCCAGCTATCACAATGGGGCGTGCGGCTTCGCATTCGCGGACGGCCATGCGGAGGTCAAGAGATGGCTCGACCGCACGACTCTCGAACCGATCCGGCGCGTCTACAACTCCTTCAACTTCTTCACGACCCAACTGCGCGATTACCAGTGGTTCATCGCTCGCTCGACCGCCGTCGTCGGCCAGTAATCCCGCCTGCCCGCTGCCTTCCCCAACCCGGATCACAGGTTTCGATCGTTCGCGGGAGTTGCCGCCTTTGCCTCGATCCGGGCTTATGCCCGCCACTTCGGGTTGTGTTCGGCCGATTGTGTTGAAGCGGCGCCGCTACTCGGAACACTCCGGGCAGGGCAGGAGGACATGGTTCTGTGTGCAGATTCGAGGACTGGTGCCTGACGCCAACGTCTGAAGAGCACGCGTGGTCGTCAAATGC
Source organism: uncultured Verrucomicrobiota bacterium (assembly GCA_964413865.1). Lineage (GTDB taxonomy): Bacteria > Verrucomicrobiota > Verrucomicrobiia > Limisphaerales > J093 > MWFF01. The sequence goes on along the minus strand of CAYPUR010000286.1, from coordinate 1,182 downwards.
GCGCTGCCGTCGGCCAACCCCACATTGCCCATCATGCCGTGAATCGCAATCTCCCTGCCCCAATAGGTCGAATCCCGAATGCCCGCGGCCACCATGCCCGGCGCGTTGGTGCATTCGCTCAGCGGGGAGAGGCCTCCGAGATTCCGGTCGCCGGCCAACAGCGAGTCCGGAGTCTGCCCATTCGCACAGACGCCCGCGAAATAGGAAAGGCTCTCGAGTGCATTGGTGGTGAACTCGTCCCAGCTCGTCTTGCCCCGGACGGCCTTGTCGCTTGGGCAGGTCAACATCTTGGGGGACTCGATCAACCCTGAGAGCGGCAGGAACTGATAAGCGGCTTCGACCGGCAGATCCCGCGTGCCCCCTTCCTCCGTCCCAACCATCCATGGGAACTTCCCCTCGCGATCGTGCGACCACAACTGAAGCCCCAGCGACACTTGTCTCAGGTTGCTCAGGCAGTGAATGCGCTGCGCCTTGGCCTTGGCCCGCCCGAGCGCCGGCAGCAACAGCCCGGCCAGGATTGCGATAATGGCGATCACGACCAGCAACTCGATCAGGGTGAACGCCCCGCCAGGGCGATCAGCGCCTCTTGTGCCTGTCTGGTTCGCAAATCTCATGAACGTTTTCTGCATCGCCTGTTCTCATCCTCTCCCCTGGGAGACACATCCCGGTTGTCTATGCGACCCTGCACGACGATCGAACAAGTCCCGATGATGCACGGACTGTGCCAGCCAGTCCCAAACCGTGAATCAACCGCGCAAAACGGGCAAACGCGCCGTTTTGGCGCGGTTTTGTCCGCGACCGGATTCTTAACCCAAGCAAGCTGCAACCGCGCGCGAAGAGAAGCGTTGCAGAATGCGGTGCGGTCATCGGCGCCCTGATGGCGTTGGGTTTGGTCTTTGGGCGGGATCGGATCGACGATTGGGGCGCCTGGCGCGCTTCGCTTGGGCCCGCTCGCGTCTTCTGGGTCCGGTTCGAACAGGCCATGGGCAGCACCCAGTGTGGTGCGTTGGTCGAACGGCTATTCGGGAAACGCTACGATCCCGCCGATCCGGCGCAACTGGCTGAGCTCCAGGCTGCCCGCCCAGGGCCCGTCGAGGTCCGCGGCCGCGTCGTCAAGACAGCGGTCCGCCTCGCCGCGGAGGTGATTCTGGACGAGCGGTCTCGATAGCCCGGATTTCTCAC
>CAYPUR010000285.1:0-5699 GCA_964413865.1 uncultured Verrucomicrobiota bacterium | reverse complement strand
GGCGCACATCTTCACAGTGTAAGTGTCGTCTGTCGTCCAGGCGCCGCTGACGCCAACCGGTTGATCCGGATAGGGTCCGAACGGATGGCGCGCTTTCTTCCACTCGCCTTTTCCGCAAGCCAGGCGGCGTTCGACCCCGCCGATCCGAGTCACGAGCGTGACGCCCTGGCCGTCGGGTCCGACATCGAGTCCGATCGTCTCCAGCTTCTGCTCGTTCGCGGCGAAGGCGAACCGCTTGCCCGACACCGATGATGCCATCGGCGACGAAGGCTGGCCTTGCGCCGACGGCAGTTCGAGACCCGCGAGCCTGCGTTCGAGCCCCTTCTGAGTCTCGGGATCGGCGGGCAGCGCCTGCGCACCCAACGCAGGCAGAAGCCGGTCCCAGACGAGATTGAGGACCTGCTGCATATCTCCCAGGCCGCCCGTGATCGCAATCACCGCATCCAGCCAGGGCACAATCACACAGTACTGGCCGAATGCGCCGTCGCCGCGGTAGGCGCCGTGGCGGCTGCGCCAGAACTGGTAGCCGTAGCCCTGGTCCCAGTCGCTGTTCGGATTGCTGCCGTTTGCCACCTGGAGGCTGGTGGCGGCCTCGACCCACGCGGAGGGGAGCAGTTGCTTGCCGCCCCATTGCCCCTTCTGCAAGTAGAGCTGACCGAACCGCGCGATGTCCTCGGTCCGAACGCTCAATCCATAGCCGCCGAGTGTGATCCCCTCGGCGTTGGCGCCCCAAGTTGGGTCTTCGATCCCCAGCGGCTCGAAGAGTCGGGGGCGCAGGTAGTCCAGCACGGTCTCTCCCGTGACCTTTTGAACGATCGCCGACAACATGAAGGTGGCCGCCGTGTTGTATCTGAAGTGCGTGCCGGGCTTGTGGGGCACCGAGTGATCGAGAAAGAGTTTGACCGTGAGCTTGCCCGTGCCCCAAACGGGTTCGTTCTGGTGTCCGGTCGCCATCCGGAGCAGATCGCTCACGCGCATCGCCTTCAGGTTGGCGCTCGGCTCGGCGGGCGCATGCTCGGGAAAGAACTTCAGGACCTCGTCGTGCACGCTGAGTTTGCCCTCGGCCACCGCCAAACCCACCGCCGTCGAGGTGAAACTCTTGCTCAGCGAATAGAGCTCGTGCGGGCTCCGCGGATTGTAGGGCGCCCACCACCCTTCCGCCACCACGTGGCCATGCCGGACCAGCATGAAGCTGTGCATCCCCTCGATCTGACGGTCGGCCGCATCGACGAAGGCAAGCAGGGCTGCGGACGAGACGCCTTGCTGCTCGGGGCTGCTGCGGGGCAAGGCCAGGGCCGTGTCGGGCGCGGCGGTGCATCGCAGGCTCAGGGAAACAGCGAACAGAATGCAGACGGACTTGAAGGAGGTTCTCATAATACGCTCGAAGGCGAGCTTGCCCAAATCCGGGCCCGACGTCTGCCAGAAAAACGTTGATGGTTTCGGTTTGTCTTGTCTGAAGATTCCTTCCATTCTGGCCACCGTGACGTGGGGTGGCAAAAGATCTCTGGCCGCCTTTCTGATCGCGGCCGGCGCACTGAGCGCGTATCGCGGGTTGTGCGATGACGATGCCTGGCCTTTGTTGGCCGGGCCGGGTCCACGCGCGCCCATCGAGATACAACACCCCCTGCTGCGCGCGGTCATGCCGACCAACATGCCTGCCCCTGTGGTGCTGTGGAAGACGAACATTGCCGGCGTCGACCGCTGGGCAGTCGGCATCCGAGCCGGCGGGCAAAGGCGGGTCTATGACCGAGTCCAGCCGATCTGGCGTCCGCCTGAATCAGACTGGCGCCGCATCAAAGAGGCGGCGCAAGGCGATCCCATCGAGATCATTGTGGCCGGCGCGGGGCCCGGCAAGGGCGGGCCGCCGTTGGCACGGGGCTCGGTTCAGTTCAGCCTCTCTCCCTGGGCCGTTGAAACCCCGTTGTTCTACCGTGAGGTGAATCTGCCGTTCGTCGATGCGGTCAAGGATCCCTCGAAGATTCGCTGGCGGTTCGGCGCCCTGGACCGGTCCACCGCGCCTCCGGTGGTGCTCGAAAACCTGCCGGTCTGCGGCAACTGTCACTCGTTCAGCCGGAACGGGGAGTTCCTGGCGATGGACGTCGACTACGCCAACAGCAAGGCGTCGTATGTGATTACGCGGACGGCTGCCGAGATGCTCCTGGCGACCAGCGATCTGATCACCTGGAACGACTACCGTCCCGAAGACGGACGCCAGACCTACGGTCTGTTGTCGCAGATCTCTCCCGAGGGCCGCTATGTCCTCAGCACCGTCAAGGACCGTTCCGTGTTTGTTCCCCGGCCCGGCCTGGCCTTTTCGCAGCTCTTTTTCCCGCTCAAGGGCATCGTGGCGGTCTATGACCGTGAAACCAAACTCTTCTTCTCGCTGCCGGGCGCGGACGATCCCGCCTTCGTGCAGAGCAACCCCACGTGGAGTCCCGATGGCCAGTGGGTCGTGTTCGCCCGGAACCGGGCCTACGAACTCGAAAAGGCCCGAGACACAGGCAGGATTCTCCTGACGCCCGAGGAATGCGAAGAGTTCCTCGAACGCGGTCAGGAGTTTCGATACGACCTCTATCGCGTCCGGTTCAACGGCGGGGCCGGCGGCCTCGCCGAGCCGTTGCGCGGGGCCTCCGCCAACGGGCGCAGCAACTTCTTTCCCAAGTACTCGCCGGATGGACGGTGGATTGTCTTCTGCCAGGCCTCGAATTACATGTTGCTCCAGCCCGACAGCGAGCTGTTCATCATCCCGGCGGACGGCGGCGAGCCCAGGCGGCTCGAGTGCAATCTCGGCTGCATGAACTCCTGGCACACATGGTCCCCGGACGGGCGTTGGCTGGTCTTCTCGTCCAAAGAGCACTCGGATTACACCCAGCTCTATCTCGCGCGCATGGCGGAGAATGGCGAGGCCAGCCCGCCGGTCTGGCTCGAACACATGGTCGCCCCCGGACGCGCGGCGAACATCCCCGAGTTCGTTGCCCTGCGTCCGGACGCGATTGGGCGGATTCGCGAGCAGTTTCTCGATGACTACTCGTTCACCCGCGCCGGCAACGAGTTCTACCGGGCCGGCGATGCCGATCGCGCCATCGAGAAGTTCACAATTGCGCTCGCGATGAATCCGGGCAACGCCATGGCCCATCAGCGTTTGGGTTTCCTGCTATTCCGGGTCAGGAACCGGGTTGCCGAGGCGATCGGCCACTCGCGCACCGCGGTGCGGCTCGAACCCCGGAACGGGTTCGCTCATTTTGACTTGGGAGCCGCCCTGGCGGCCCAGGGCGATCTGACCAACGCCGCCGTTCATTTCGAAGAATCGGTGCGCCTGCTGCCCCGAGGCTTCGACCGCCAATACAACGTCGTCGATATGCGCCTCGCCTGGGCCGAGGTCTGTTACCGGCTCGAACGCTACGCGCAGACCGTTTCAGTGCTCGAACCGGCCCTCGAACGCGCCCCCAGCCACCCACGCGCCAACTACCTCATGGCCATGGCGAGGGCGTGGCTCGACGAAACCTCGACCACCACCCCCGTCTTCGAGCGCGCGGTCCAATCCGAACCGCGCCTGGCACGATTGCCCGATTATCACGACCTCCTCAGCCGGAATTACGTCAACCAGCGGCTTTACGCCGAGGGTCTGGCGGCCGCCCAAACCGCACATCGGCTCGCCCTGGCCGCCGGACGCGCGCAACAGGCCGCCAAACTCGGACAGCGCATCGAGTTGTGCCGAAGCCGCCTGGCCGGGAATTCGCAGAACAAGTGAGCGGGCCTCTTCACCTGCCACGCTGCTTCCCTTCTTCGTGCCCTTCATGTTCGCGGTGAATGCCCCTGTTTCGTGTCGCCGTTTGTTACTGTTGCCAGTTTTTTGCTTGCACGCCCTTGTAATGTCTTCAGATTTGGCGCATGGCCATCCGTAAGGTTTTCAACACCCGTACGGTGTCGTGCGCCCAGTGCGTCAGAAAGGAGCTCGATGCATGCCGACGCAGCCCGCGGAAGGCTCATCCACAAACCACAAGTGCGCCGTCCGGGCATCGCCTCGAGACGCGCACGACAACGGAGTAACCCACAAGAACCAACACCATAGATAGGCAACCATGAAAAGAACAACACTCATAGGCCTGGCCGCCTCGGTGTTCCTGCTCGCAGGCGCGATCCAGGCCCAGACCTTCACGGGCATTGATCTGGGATCGCCCCTGCTGCTCGGTTCGGCAACCGACAACGGCGATGGCACCATGAAGATCGTCGGCGGCGGTTCAGACATCTGGGGGGCGGCGGACTCGGGGTACTACTATTACACCACCATCAGCGACCCTGCCTGGGACGCCGTGGTGCGGGTCCGCGACCTCGTCAACAACGACGATGCCGGCACCGGCACGATCGGTGACGATGGTTGGACCAAGTGCGAGTTGATGGTGCGCATGCCGGACGGCATATCGGGGATGCCATTGAGAGATGACCCGTTCATCGCCGCCATGACCACCCGGAGCGGCGGTCAGAACCAGGTCGGGCCGCAGTGGCGCACCGCCCGCGCTGGCAACGCGGATTGGAACTCCATGGGTCTGACCATCCGTCCGTCTTATCCAAACACCTGGCTCAAGATCGAGCGACGCGAAGCCCTGTTCACTGTCTACTATGGCACCAACGGCACGACCTGGAACAAGTACGTCGACATTGACACGTCCAAGAGCGATCTGGTCGGCGCGGACAACTCGACCACGTTCGGCACGGCTTGGCCGTCCGAGGTTTATGTGGGCATCGCCATCACTGCCCACTACGACGCGGACCCGACGGGCGGCATCGCCACGATCTCGGATCTCAAGGTGACCAAGATCACAACCCCGCCCAACCTCCAGATCGTCAAGGACGTCGAGGACACTTCGGCGGTCGCTGGCACGGCGGCTGTGTTCGAGTTCGAAGCTGTCAACACGGCCATCCCCAACGGCTACGTCTCATCGTACCAATGGTCTCGAAATGGAACCGCCATCCCGGGCGCGACCGGCTCGAAGTTCAACATGATCGCCGGGGCTGGCGACAACGGCGCCAAGTTCAAGTGCCAGGCCTCTTTCGCTGGCGCCACGATCGACAGCCGCGAGGCCACCCTCACCGTCACCGACGGAACCATGTATGCCGGCTACGCCAAATGGGAGTTCTGGGACGGCTCGAGCCGTACAGTCCTCACAGCCGGCAATTGCGGTCCGGCAGACATGACCATGACCGGGACCGGTTTCGAGACGCCGACGAACTTCTCGGACACCTACGTCTCGCGGTTGAGCGCCTGGTTCTACCCGCCCGCCGACGGCAAGTACGTGTTCTTCATTGCCTGTGACGACGATGCGGATCTGTATCTGAGCACCGACGCTCAGCCAGCCAACAAGCGCATGATCGCTCAAGAAACCTCCTGGGCCGGAGCGCGCGTCTGGGTCGGCGGCACCGGCAGCCTCGCCCAGAAACGGTCCGACCAATGGTCCCCCGATGAAGGCATGACCCAACCGGGCGCCGAGGGTTACGACCTGGTCAAAGACACGCCGTACTACATCGAAGCCATTCATCACGAAGGCGGCGGCGGCGACAATCTCGCTGTCACATACAAACTCATCGACGATCCCGATCCGGTGGACGGCGACGCACCGAAACTCGTGGGCCCTGTCATTCGTTATATCTCACATTTTGGCGGTATTTTGAGCCGGATTCTGTTATGCTAGGCATCCGTT
>CAYPUR010000284.1:0-5714 GCA_964413865.1 uncultured Verrucomicrobiota bacterium | reverse complement strand
CCAAACAGCGCAGAGAACGAGCCAGCGCAGGCCAGCCGCAGAGGTGCGAGGAGAATTCATGCGCGAACCATGCCAGCCCGATCGCATTTGGGGAAGCGGCGAAGAAAAGGCAATAGGGTCAGATCCGTATTATTGACACATGAGATCCGATTGGAGAAGCTCCGGGGCATGACGCGACCGTTGCGGATCCTGGCGGTGGGCGGGTGGACTCGGGGGCACAGCCGGCGCCGGGGGCAATGAGAACAGAGCCATACCTTTTGCAAATGTGTAACCTCGCGAGCCATCTCTCATCCTCCACCACCACGATTGCCCGGTAGCGCCCCTGAAAGACGTGCCCACACTGCCGAACTCATTTGTCAACAATGTGAATCTGACCGCATTGCCTTCAATTCCGGCAGTCGTCAGATCCGGAGTTCTCGAATCAATTGCACGGGGGTCACGATGCGAACGCCGAAGGGTTTCTCGAGCGCGAGCAGGTCGCGGTCTTGCGTGACCAGAAAGGCCGCCTTTGCCGCGGCCGCGGTGATGACAAACACATTGTCGTTCGGATCACGGCAGAGTTTTGTGCGCCCCGGCACCGGTTCCACGCGCACGGACTTGGCCGTAATCCATGCCAGTGCTCCAGAGGGCTGCGCCTGGGGGAACAGGCGGGCGCGGATTCTCCCGGTGATAGCGGCGTATTCGTCGAGAATCGGCTGGCTGACGGCGGTTTTGAATCGTCGGAGAGCCAAGCCGGTCAGCGCCCGGCGGGCGGTGCTCCGCTGCCAGAAGATGGCTTCGACGACCACGTTGGTGTCGAAGACGGCGATCATCGCTGGCGCTTGCCCTGGCGGTGCCTCCGGATGGCCTGGGCAATCAGGGCCCGGTGCTGGGGCGTCGGCTCGCCCTGACCGCCGTGCGGGTCGACGCCCGCGAAGGCGGCGCGCATCTCCTCCAGGGCGCGGCTTTCCTGCCGGTCACGCAGCAACCGCAAGGCCTCGCGCACGACCTCGCTGGCATTGCCAAACTCGCCGGCGCTGACCTGGCTGGCCACGAACTGTTCCCACGGTTGGGGCAACGAAACATTCACTGCGGCACGTTAGGCTGATAGTATTAAATATCAATAGATAACAGTCTCACAACTCCCCTCTACGCATGCGGCCCGGACAGCACATCGGTCTCCTTCAGGGGGATTGGGAACGGTTCGAGGGGCATCGGTTCGTCGTGATCGAGGAAGGCGCGGCAGACGCGATGGAAGTCGGCCTCGGTTGCGACACGCCGGATCTGATGGAGGAAGTCGCCCGCGGGGTCGATGCCCAGGCCGACGAACGTGGCGGCCTTCTTCACACGCTGGACGTGAGCGCGCTCGGGCATGCCCGGCACGCGCGTGGCGTCGAGCAGGCCTTCGAGATAGGCCAGCACGTCGCGACCCGCGGGCTGCCGCACAGGCTCGCCGCGAAGCGCCTGGCGGATTTGCGCGAAGATCCAGGGATTCCGAATCGCGCCGCGACCGATCATGACGCCGCGGGCGCGGGTTTCCTCGAGGATGCGGAGGGCCTTGGCGGCCGAGGAGACATTCCCGTTGGCCAAAACGGGGCACGGCAGGCGGCGGACGGCCCGGGCGATGAGATCGTACCGCACCTGGCTCCGGTAGAGCTCGGTGACCGTGCGCCCGTGCACGGTGACCAGGTCAAGCCGGTGCCGGGCCATCACGCCGAGGAGATCGTCGAACAATGCCGGCGAGTCGAATCCGACGCGGGCTTTGACCGTCAGCCGTGTCGTTACGGCATCGCGGAGCGCGGCAAGGATGGCGTCGATCCGTTCCGGTTCACGCAGCAGGCCGCCTCCGGCCCGCTTTCGGCAGACGATCGGCGCAGGGCAGCCCAGGTTGAGATCGATTCCGGCGATGGGATAGGCCTGCAACTGGCCGGCGGTGCGAACCAGGGCCGGGATGTCGTCGCCAATGATCTGTGCGATCACAGGGCATCCCGTCGGGTTCTCGGTGACGGCGCGCAGAATGGTCGGGTCGAGAGTCGAGGTCGGATAGACGCGGAAATACTCCGTCACGTAGAGGTCGGCGCCGCCATAGGACCGGACCAGTCGCCAGAAGGCGAGGTCGGTGACATCCTGCATGGGCGCCAGCGCGAGGATCGGCTGATCCGCAGCCAGCAAGGCGTCCATCGGGGCGCGTGTCGGCTCCATCCCGTTCTCCGGTCTCATGAGCGCTCTTTGTCTTCGGATCGAGTCGGCGAAGAAATGGTGGCGCATCGAGTCGCGGATGGCATAGTTGGCTCCATCATGCTTCGCGCGCTCACCCTCTTCTCAGTGGCGGTTTGGTTCACGACACTTGTCTGGGCTGCCGACCCGGCGGCTCGCGACAATCTTGCGGCGCAGGCGCTGCTTCCGCAAGGCCCGGGGATCGCCATCGCGTCGGGAGGAGACGCAGGTCTGCGGGGTCATCCGGACGTGATCTTCGCGGACGATTTCGAGTCGGGCAAGCTGGGCGAGGGCTGGGACGAGGTCGGCAACAAGGAGGGCCGGGTGCTCAGTTGCGTCGATCCCGGCGCGGCGGTATTGGGGGCGCGCTGTCTGCGGGTCGAGGCGCATCTGGACAAGGACACCGGCGGGGGGCTCACCAAGTGGTTCGAGCCGTCGGACACAGTGTTCATCCGGTTCTACACGAAGTTCGACGGCGCGTGCGATTACGTCCACCACTTCGTCACGTTGCGGGCGAACCGGGGCCTGCGCGGAAGCGACAAATGGAGCGGGTTTGGCGGGGCTGGGTTGAAACCGGCGGGGGACGAGCGTTTCTCGACGGCGATCGAGCCGTGGGGCGACTGGGGCAGGAATCCTCCGCCAGGCCGCTGGAACTTTTACAGCTATTGGCACGAGATGAAGGCGTCGCCCGACGGCAAGTATTGGGGCAACTCGTTTGCTGTTCCGGAGGCCGCACCCATCGCGCGCGGCTCCTGGATATGCGTCGAGTTCATGCTCAAGCACAACACCCCGGGCCAACCCGATGGCGAGCAGGCGTTCTGGATTGACGGGAAGCTCCTGGGCCACTGGAAGGGGATCAACTGGCGCAAGACCGCCCAGCTCAAAGCGAACGCCCTGACACTCGAAACCTACGTCACCGATCGCTGGACGAAGAACCCGGTGAACATCGTCTCCTTCGACAGCGTGGCGATCGCGCGCCGCTACATCGGCCCCGCCGGACAATAGCCCGGGGGGCCACACGGTTTGGCGACTGTCTTCGAAAGCGGGCGCGGGCCGGCTGTGTGAGCCAGCACAACCGAAGTCTCGACCTGCCGTTCGGGAATCGGCCTCGTCTTATCCTGGACTGCCTGCCGCATTCGCAAACGCCGCCAGGGCCAGGCCGATGTCGGCCCGGGTCACGTTCAGGTTTGTGACGGCCCGAACGGTCTGGGGTCCCGTCGCCAAAACCCTCACGCCGGCCGCTTCGAGGCGTTGCGCCACCGTCGATGCCGCCAGGCGTGTCAGGCGGATCAACACGATATTGGTCTGCACGTTTGCCGGATCGATGTCGATGCCCGGGAGGCTGGCGAGTCCTTCGGCCAGCGCGCGCGCGTTGGCGTGGTCGTCGGCCAGGCGGGCGCGGTGGTGTTCGAGCGCGTGCAGGGCGCCGGCGGCGAGGATGCCGGCCTGGCGCATGCCGCCTCCGAATTGTTTCCGAAACCGCCGCGCCCGGGCGACGAAATCGCGCGTGCCGGCCAATGCCGAGCCCACTGGCGCGCCCAGGCCCTTCGAGAAGCAGACATTGACCGAATCGGCCAGCGCCGCGTAGGTCCGCTCCGGAACGCCGGTGGCGACCGAGGCGTTCCAGAGCCGTGCGCCGTCCAGATGCACCTTCAGGCCGGCGGCGCGGGCGGCTTCGGCCAGGGCCGTGAGGGTCTCGAGAGGCCACAGGCTTCCGCCGCCGCGGTTGTGGGTGTTTTCGACACAGACCAGGCGCGGTCGCGGAAAGTGTTGGTCGGGCGGGCGCAGTGCGGCGCGGAGGTCGTCGGCGGTGAAGACGCCGCGCCGTCCAGGCAGGCATCGGCATGTGACTCCCGACAATGCGGCCGGGGCGCCGGCCTCGTAGTAGTGGATGTGGGCCTCGGCCTCGATGAGCATTTCATCGCCCGGCTCGGTCTGCGCGCGCACGGCAACTTGATTGGCCATTGTGCCTGAAGGCATGAAGAGCGCTTCTTCCTTGCCGAGCAACTCGGCGGTCCGCTCCTCGAGCCGCCGCACGGTCGGATCCTCGCCGAAGACGTCGTCGCCAACTTCCGCCTGCGCCATCGCCTGCCGCATCGCCGGGGTGGGCAAGGTGACCGTATCGCTGCGCAGATCGATGCGCCTCGCTGCATTCGCCTGGTCGTGTGGTGTCATGACTGGCCGCGATCATAGCCGATCGGAGAATGGTTGGCGACGGCCATCTTCAGCCACAGATTGCACGGATGGCACAGATGAGGGCCTCTTTCTGTGCAATCAGTGGCATCTGTGGCCGACTTGGATCCGTGGCAAACCCCGGCGGCCATTTCGAGCCCCAGATGAACACAAAGAAGCTGTTGCACCTTCCGCGTTGCGCGCGGGGTTGCCCGTGGCTAGTCTGCGCACGTGTCCGACATGCCAACGCCCGCCAGCGGAGTCGACAACCCAATGCCCGGGTCTCGAACCGACGGCGACCGCGACGTCCCGCCGACTGCATTGGCACGGGAGGTTTACCTCGGTCTGGAGCGGACGATTTGCTCGGTGATCCGGGGGCAGGCGGCGGCGGTGCGCCGGCTGCTGGCGGCATTCGCCAGCGGCGGCCATGTCCTGCTCAACGACTACCCGGGCACGGGCAAGACCACACTGGCCAAGTCCCTCGCCCGCGCGATGTCGGCCCGGTTCACCCGGATCCAGTTCACGCCGGACCTGTTGCCATCGGACATTCTGGGCGTCGCCATCTTCGATCAGCCCACCGGCGAGTTCCGATTCCACGAAGGCCCGGTGTTCACCAACATCCTTCTGGCGGACGAGATCAACCGGGCGTCGCCCCGGACGCAGTCGGCCCTGCTCGAAGCGATGGCGGAGGGCCAGGTGAGCGTCGAGGGCGAACGGCGCGTTCTGCACGAACTCTTCTTCGTCGTCGCAACACAGAATCCGATCGAGTTCCGCGGGACGTACCCCCTGCCGGAGGCGCAGATGGACCGGTTCGCCCTGGAACTGGATCTGGGCTATCTGGCGCCGGAGGACGAGGCGGCTGTGCTGGAAGCGCAGATGCATGATCATCCCCTGGACCGGGTCGAGGCGTGCGCGACGGTGGCCGATGTGCTGGCGCTGCGCCGGGCGGTTCAAGGCGTGCGCGTGAGCGACGAGATGCGGCGTTACATCGTTGCGCTGGTTGCGGCCACGCGCAAGACGGCCGGGGTGCGTCTGGGGGCCAGTCCGCGCGCCTCCCTGTCTCTGATGAAAGCGAGCCAGGCGCTCGCCCTGTTCGACGGACTCGATTGCGTGACGCCCGATCAGGTGCAGGAAATCGCCGTTTCCACCCTGGGCCACCGGCTCGTCCTCGATCCGCAGGCGCAGTACTCGGGTCAGAGCCAGCGCAGCGTGGTGGAAGACATCCTGCGCCAGGTCCCCGCGCCGGCCTGAGTCGCGGGCAACATTGCGTCCCATGAACCGGCCGTTTGGGAGATGGGAGTTCGGAGATGGGAGTTCGGAGATGGGAGCGGCCCTGGGCGCGGGCA
>CAYPUR010000283.1:0-5726 GCA_964413865.1 uncultured Verrucomicrobiota bacterium | reverse complement strand
CTGGTACGCGAGACGGGGGTCGAACCCATAACCTTCGGCTCCGGAGGCCGACGCTCTATCCAATTGAGCTACTCGCGCATGCCAACCGGCCGCGATCGCTTCGTTCGAGGCGCATTATGCGCTGGCCAGCGCCGACCGCAAGCAAATCCCGACTAGCAGTCCTCACTTTGCGTGGAGGGCCTTGACGCCGGGTGAGGGCACGCGGTCAGATGGAGACTCCGACTGTTGGCCGCGTGCCCCCACGCGGCGCAAACTCCGCTGGCGAATCAAACAAACGGCCCGGGAGCCGCAATCGCCCCCGGGCCGGAGCACAAAACCGCGCCTCAGTCTTCAGGCCTTCGCGGGCTCCTCCTGGGCCTTGACAGGTTCCCTGCCGAAAATGATGAACAGGAAGACCCAGAGGCCGACGAAGATCGCCGGCGGCACGAAGAACTTGGTCCAGTTGTGTCGCTGGGCCTGGAGGTACTTCTCGCGGGTGAGGGGCGTGCCGATCTTGTCGAACGTCGCCTTCAACTCATCTTTGCCGTAGGTGACACCGCCCGATTCCCAGACGTCGGGCAGCTTCTCGATGGCGATCGAACCATCCTCTTGGGTGTACTTGCCCAGGTGCTCCCCGAAGTTGAAGACCGTCTTGTCGCCTCCGATGTACTTGACCGACTTGGCCAGATCGAGATAACGCCAGGCCGATGTCTCCATTTCGGGCACGTTCCAGGCCGGCAGGCTCTTGGCGACCTTGCCCTCCTCAGTCGCTACGGTCTTGGTGATCGCGGGAGCGGACCGGTCAATTTGGTAGCCAAAGAGATATCCGCTCAGGACCTGGCCAATCCCCAGAAGGAGGAAGGCGAGCAGGCTCTGGACGCTCGCCTTGAGATGAGCAGGGGCGACCCGGTCGCCGAACATGTAGGCTGCGGTATAGAGGAAGGCGTACGCCATGCCGTGGAAGAGCAGCCCGATCAGGGCGAACAAGAATCCTTCCTGTGTGAAGATGAAATACCGGATGGCCCAGGCGCTCATTCCGATCACCAACACCCACTTGAGTCCGAACCGCGCCACGCAGTACGCCAGAATCGCCATGAAGAACAACTCGGAGAACTGATTCAGCGTCGTCAGCGCCACCGGGGCAGGATATCCGTACTCGCCCAGGTAAGCGACGACGGACGGGAAGAAGTAATTGCTGCCGAAAATGCTCACCATGAACGTACACAGCAGGAAGATCGTGAACGTGGGGGACTTGAACATCGCCAGAGCCCCGAGGCCGAATGCGTCTTTGGCCCCCTGGGTGGAAGCGCCCTTGGGCGGCGTGTCCGGCAGTGTGAGCGAATACAGCCCCATGAGGATGCCGCAACCGCCCCCGATGAAGAAGAACGTCGGGCTCGATGCGCCTCCGGCAAACACCTCGACCACCAGGTTGACCACAATCCAGCCGACCGTCCCGAAAATGAAGACCTTGGGCGCCGAAGCCGAGTCGGGTATGTGCTTAAAGACGACCGTGTTGATGAGCGGTATCGACGGCATGTAGCAGATGCCCGAGATGAGCATCAATACCATGAGCGATCCGAACGGCACTGTCACTGCGCCGCCCGCCGCAGCCGTCTCCGCTTGGGCGCAGATGACGCCGCAGGCCACCAGGGCAGCCCCGCTGATCAGATGCAGCAGACCCAGGACCTTCTGAGCCGAGAAGAAACGGTCGGCAATCGGGCCAATGAACAAGGGCGCAATGATCGCCCCCCACGGGATGGCCATGTAAAGTGCGCCCACGTGCGCGCCGCTCATCTTGCCGTTGAGGTAACCTCCGAGCGCCACAGACCAACTGCCCCAAATCGCGAATTGCAGCAAATAGGCCAACTGCAATCTTGGATACACCCAACTCACTTTGTTGTCCGTCATCCTTAACTCCTGCTCGTTTATGGTTAAACCGATTCGTTCGCCTTTATGAAGGGGCGGTCATGCAGAGTCCGCGCCTTATGGCAGCAACCTGATGCCGATTCAAGCGAAAACTTGGCAACTTGATTCTTGCGTCTTGCGCCGCGCAGCGGCGCCTCTTAGCCCGGACTTCTCAGAACCGGGAAGATGATCACGAAATCCGGGCTAACGGTCGATCAGCGCCTTCATCTCGCGCGTGATGACGAGTATCTCGAAATCCTTGAACCACATCTCGACGTTCGCGCTGCCGTGCAACTGAAGGGCCACCTTGCCGCTTTTCTCGCACAGCGGATCCACGATATCGACCGTCTTGAAGCCGTTGAGGATGCTGACGATCCGATCGCCGAAAGCCGCCGTGCAGGTCGTGTTCCAATCCTCCACCTTGCGGACCTTCCCCACCAACTCGTCGTTTGCCGCCACCCAGCCGCGTCCCGGTGTCTTGTCGCCCGCCGTGTGCCACAGGGCGGAGTCTTTGTTGTTGCCCGCGATCTCGTTCTGGAATCCCTTCAGCAGCCATGGGGTGTTGACCTCCTCAGCCCGGAAATAGAGCGCGCTGTTCCCGCCGAAAATGCGGTAGGTCACCCGCGCAATGAAGTTGTCGTACGAGCCATCAGAGACAACCAGCCCGTCGCGCTTCTCGTCCTGGCGGTGGACGCCCTTGAGATACCCCTTCTCATGCTCGAACGACCAGTCGTTGGGCAGAACGAAATGCGCCCCGTTGAGCTTGTACTTGCCGTCCGCGCCCTTGAGAAAGAAGGGTGTCCACTCGCTGCGGCCCAGGTCCTTCACCCGGATGTTGCGCCAACGGACCTTGCCTTGATCGCCGACATGCACCTGCAAACCGAAGAAGCCCGTGAGGCTCTGATCGTCGAACAGGTTGGCGACCGCGACGCCGTTGAGCCAGGTGCGAATCGACGGACCCACACACTGGATTTCAAGCGCATTCCACTCGCCCGGCTTGTTCGCGGCGCGCGCGGCGGCGAGCGTCTCCTCCGCGGTGGTGTCCATCCAGATAATGCCGTGCTGATGCCCGCGACGGCCTTCATCATAGATGCGGGCGGTGTCCCCCTGCGGGTTCGGATCCATCTCCGCCTGGTATCCGTAAATCCGTTGGCGCCCTTCGCCCTCCGGACGGGCTGCGGACCGGAACTGCACGCCGGAATTGCCGGGAACATCGAACTTGAATTCGAGTTTCAGGATGAAGTTGCCGAACTCCTTCTCGGTGCACAGGAACGTGTTCATCCGGCTCGGCAGGCACTCCCCGACGATCGTCCCGTTGTCCACGCTGTAGGCCGCGTCCCCGCCGCGCTTCACCCAGCCGTTCAGCGTCTCTCCGTCAAAGAGCGGAACAAATCCCTCGTCGGGCCCCTGTGCCAGGAGCGAGGCTGTCGCCAGGACGGCCATCAGCGCGCTTCCCCATGCAATGCCCCGAGGTGCCAGTTTCTTGTGCGTGGTTGTGTCGATTGATCTCATCTTGGGATGAAGATGTACGTTTCTTCGGGCGAACTGTCGATGCAAAAGCAGTCTCGGGGGGACGATCCCGCGGTCGCGGGAGCGGGACGATGCGATGTTTGACCTGGCGGCTCGCCTGACGCACTCTGGCGGCATGGGAAACACGTTTGGCCGGCTGTTCCGCATCACGACCTGGGGCGAGTCGCACGGCGGCGGTGTGGGCGTGGTGATCGATGGCTGCCCGCCGCGGCTCGCTTTGACCGAGGCCGACATCCAGCCCGATCTCGACCGGCGCCGCCCGGGGCAATCGCGGATCGTAACGCCGCGCAAGGAGAGCGACTCCGTCCAGATTCTCTCGGGCACCTTCGAGGGGAAGACACTCGGGACCCCGATCTCGATGTGGGTCAAGAACGAGGACGCGCGCCCCGAGGCCTACGGCGAAATGGCCACGAAGTTCCGTCCCTCCCACGCGGACTACACCTACCAGGCCAAATACGGCATCCGCAACTGGCAGGGCGGGGGACGCACCAGCGCGCGCGAGACGGTCGGGCGCGTGGCGGCGGGTGCGGTCGCGAAGAAGATCCTCCGCGAGCAATTCGGTGTCGAGGTTCTCGCCTATGTGAAGCAGGTCCACCGTTTGGTGGCCGATGCCGATCCGGAGCGCGTCACCGCGGCGGAGGTCGAATCCAACATTGTCCGCTGCCCGGATCCTGCGGTGGCCGAGGAGATGATCCGCCTGATCGAGAAGACCCGGCAGGAGGGCAACACGGTGGGCGGAATTGTCGAGGGCGTGGCGCGCGGCGTGCCGCCGGGGTGGGGCGAGCCGGTGTTTGACCGGCTCGAAGCCGATCTGGCCAAAGCGATGCTCAGTCTGCCCGCAACCAGGGGATTCGAGATCGGCTCAGGATTCGGCTGTGTGCTAATGACGGGGCGCGAGCACAACGACCCTTTCCGGATGCGGGATGGCAGGGTGAGGACGGTGACGAACCGGTCGGGCGGCGTGCAAGGGGGCATTTCGAACGGGGAGATGATCTGCTTCCGGGTGGCGTTCAAACCCGTGGCGACCGTAATGCACGAGCAGGACACGGTGGATGTGCACTATCAGAATACGACGCTCAAAGGCCGGGGGCGGCATGATGCGTGCGTCCTGCCGCGCGCCGTGCCGCTCGTCGAGGCGATGTCGGCGCTTGTCCTGGTCGACCACGCCCTGCGGCATCGCGCGCAGTGCGCTGGCCCGCATGGTCCGTGAAGTCTGGACCTGTTCGAGGCTTTATGGAAGATCCGTTCTGCCTGGTGCGGCGCCGTGCACTGCACAGGCGGCGCCGCCGATCGAGTGGCGCCTGAACGCGGATGCCGACAGTAACGGCGTCGCCGACGGCTGGACGACGGCGGCCGCCTCCGGCCAGGTGACCTTCCGTCTTGCCGGCGGCGGGCAGCAGGTCGCGGGCGCCCGCGCTGACGACCGCCTCGAGCGCACTGCCAGTGCTCTCGACCGCGAGGCGGTCTACCTCCTTACGGCCGCCCTCACCGTCACCCGCGGCGGCCTGCTCTGGGGCGCCGACGGCTTCCCCCGCAAGTACGTAGCGGCCTACTCCCGCCCGGTCGAGAGCCGCACGACCTGTCGGGGCCGCGACAGCCTCACGATCGCCTTCAGCGGCCTCGAGACTGGCTCGGACTTCACGGTGACAGGCGTGCGTCTCGAGAAGGTCCAGAAGCGCCCGCTGCCGCTGGAGGCCGACACCGGACGCTTTCTGGTGCCCCGCCCGCGCCTGGTCCGCTACCAGTCGGGCGAGACCGCAGGGTGCGTGCTGGACGCCGACACCCCCATGCTCCTCGCCGGACTGGAGGGAAGTGACGTGAGCCTGGAGTTAATGCGGGAGGACCTGGGCTTCAAGGGCGCCGCGAAGTTCGTGGCCGACGGTGAACGCGGGGGCGTACCGGCCCTGGTGGTCGGGACCCTGCCGGGCTTGCAGGCCCGGACAACGGCCCTCCCTGCGGACCAGGACGGAGCCGGCACCGTCTGGTTCGACGACTTGCGGGTGACGCACGGCGGAGTGCAATTGCGCAACCTGGTGCATACCGGCCAGAGCCTGCGAGTGACGGATGTCGACGGCGCTCCTCTGGAGGCCGGACGCGACTACGAGGTGCGTCCAGGGGAGACGAGTTTCCCCTTCACTGACGAGGCGGTGCCCTGGCACCTCGTGCGCCTGCCGCTGGGGCGCATCCCCGCCGGCGGGGAGGTGCGCGTGTCCTACGAGTACGCTCCCGCCGGCTCGGTGACCTACTGCCCCTCGAGAAGGGGTCAAACTATAACAATGGCTTGACTTGGTATCGAGTGGGGTGGAGGGTTC
>CAYPUR010000282.1:5395-5789 GCA_964413865.1 uncultured Verrucomicrobiota bacterium | reverse complement strand
CAGCATCCGCTTCGGATTGGTCTGTTCGAACTTCACCTCGCGGATCTGGAAATCGATGTACCCCTCGCTCCGATAGAACTCGGCCAGCCGATCCTTGTCGTCCTCGAACTGCTCGTCCTTGAACACGCCGCTGCCGGTCAGCCAGGAGAACATCCAGTGGCGCCGGGTCTTGATCACCCGGCGCAGCTTGCTCTGCTTAAACCCCTGGGCGCCCATAAAAACCACGTCGTCGATCTTGACCTTGGGCGCCTCGACGATCTCGAAGGTCACCGTGCCTTTCCCGAGCGCCTCGTCGATCACCGGCACGTACTTGACCTCGGTCTTCTGCAGGCCGGCTTTCTGATAGCGTTTGAGTATCTCCTGGGTGTCGGCGAAGAGCTTGCGCTCGTTGAGA
>CAYPUR010000282.1:0-5385 GCA_964413865.1 uncultured Verrucomicrobiota bacterium | reverse complement strand
TGAGAGGCTCGCCCACCTTCGAAGTCAGTTTCTTCCTGAGCTTCCCGTCGCTCAACTTCCGGTTGCCGTTGAGGTTGATCTGAGTGAGCGTCGGGTTGCCCTGGACCAGATAGATGAGCTTGAGCCCATCATCCACCGGCTCCTCGACGACGCGAATGTTGTAGAAGTAACCGGTTCTCCAAAGGCTGTTGACGTCGTCCGCAACGCTCCCGGGCTTGTAGGGGTCGCCCTCCTTGACCCGGATCTGGGCGCGGATGAGAGCGTCGCTGACGGCCGGGGGCCCGACATGCTTGATTTCGATCGAACTGACCCGCGGGGCTTCCTGGGCCCGCAGTGACGGGGTGTTCGCTCCCAGCAACAGCGCTGCTCCAAGCGCAAGGCTCCATCTCAGCCGACATCTCATGGCTTTGGTCACGCTAGGCCACATCTTCCGGAATTCTCGATGCACTTTCGAACCGGGTAAAGGACCGCAGGAATGTCAGAAAAACATCCCCAACCGGCCCGTTGCGCTGCTTGGCGATCAACAGGTTCACCGGCGCCCCGTCCGCTTCAGTCGCTTCCTCGTCCTCGTCCTCGGCTCCGGCGGCCTTCTTGGGATTGGACGGATCCGCTTTGTACAGCAGCCCCACCACGTCCGCATCCTGCTCGATCGCCCCCGATTCGCGCAAATCCGACAGGCGGGGCTTGCGGCTTTTGTCACGTTCCACTTCGCGATTCAACTGACTCAGGACGATGACGGGGACCTTCAGTTCTTTCGCCAGGCTCTTGATCCCGCTCGAAATGTCGGAGATTTCCTGCTGGCGGTTCTGATCAGCCCGGCGCGCAGTAGAGTGGAGCAGTTGCAGATAGTCAATGACAAACAGTTTGACCCCAAATTGTTGCCACATCCGACGCGCCCGCGCACGCAACTGCAAAATCGAAAGACCGCCCGTGTCGTCCACGTACAACGGGGCCCCCGAGAGCTTTCCCGTCGCCGTGATCAGCTTGGGAAAGTCGCGCTCGGACATGAAGCCCTCCCGAATGCTCCTGAGATTGACCCGCGCCAGGGAGCAAAGCATCCGCATCACGAGCGACTCGGCCGTCATCTCGAGGCTGAACACCCCGACCGGCTGCCGCAGTTCAGCCGCCACATGCTCGACGACGTTCATCGCCAGCGAGGTCTTTCCCATGCTCGGACGGGCCGCGATCACAATCATCTCCCCCTCATGCAGCCCCCCTGTGATCTTGTCCAGGTCGGCCAGCCCCGTCCCCAGCCCCCTCAGCGCCCCCCGCCGATGGAAGTAGTCCTCGATGGTCTTGACCGAATCGGCCACCAGGTCCTTGATCGTCCGCGACGGGGGCTCGATCCGATCCTCGCTGACCTGCAGGATGTCCCGTTCCACTTCGTCCAGCAGTCCGTCAACGTCGCTCTGCTCCTCGTAAGCGCGGGTGATGACATTCGTGCACGTCTGGATCATGCGGCGCAACACATACTTCTCCCGCACGATGTCCGCATAATAGTCGAGACTCGCCGCGGAGGGCACGGTCTCGATCAGCGTCGAGAGGTAGGCAAAACCGCCCATCGCATCGAGCTGGTTCCGGTCCTTGAGGTGCTGTCCGACGGTGACCACATCGATCACGGCCTGGCGATCGAGCAGCTCGACCAACGCGTTGAAAATCACCTGGTGCCGCAGGTCGTAGAACACCATTGCCCCGTGCTTGAATCGCTCGATGCACCGCCCCAGCGCCTCCCCCGGCGCCATCAGCGCGCACCCCAACACGCCCATCTCGGCTTCGATCGAATGCGGCGGCAACCGGTCGGTCCGCACTGACCCTGCGGAGCCCGAACGTGGACGCTGGGCCACTTGCAAGTCCGGTGGCGCACTGTTGACGGCTGCTGGGTTCGCGGCATCTGCCATGCACCAAGCAGACACCGAGAACCGGCGGCAGACAATCCCAACTTATTGCCATTCTTTTCCCATGAACCGCGGTGCCGTAGCCGCGGACGTCAGTCCGCGCCATCTCGCTCCGCAAAGGCGGAAATCAGCGCCGACTCACGTCGGCCGCTACAGCCCGGTTCATGGTCCCGGTGCGCATTATACCGTTGAATGTCAACGCTTCCAACGAGCCACTTCTCTCGGAGGGCCATCCTGCGGCCGCGGGAGAGACCGTGTATGGCGACGCTCATCGTCTCGACTGTGCATCTGGGGGTTGTCGGTGGGAATCGAGTGTGCGCCGCGTGGCGGCACGCGGACTACACCGTCCAATCTCCATCCGTTGTAGGCCCGGTGCCCTCACCGGGCGACAGAACACCAACAACAACCAGATGCACCATCGTCTCGAGTCAGGGGTTCGCGGGGCTTGTGGAACCGCCGGGTTCGAGTCAATCTCCAGCCTAATGGACGACAACGATGCCCCGCTCGACGGCTTGCTGCAGAAGGTCTGGGATGGCCGGCGGGTGGATGCTGCCGAGGCCCTGTGTCTATACCGATTGCCGCTGGCTGAACTGGGGTTGCTGGCGAATCGCAGACGCGAACTCGCGAAGGCCGGCGCCTACGACGGGCGCGGCAACGAGATCGTGACCTACCTTGTCGATCGCAACATCAATTACACCAACATCTGCGAGGTCCGCTGCAAGTTCTGCGCGTTCTTCCGCCGCGAAGGGCAACCAGATGCCTACGTGATCACCCCGGAGGAAATGGATCAGAAGATCGGGGAAACGGCGGCCCTGGGCGGGACGCAGATTCTTCTGCAGGGCGGGCATCATCCGACCCTGCCGCTCTCCTGGTACCTGGATCTCTTGGCGCGGATCAAGGCGAAGTTCCCACAGATCAACATCCACGGCTTCAGCCCGAGCGAGTTCGTCCATTTCCGCAACGTGTTTCACCTGCCGATCGACGAGATCCTCCGGCGATTCCGGGCGGCCGGGCTCGGCTCGATCCCGGGCGGCGGCGCGGAGATCCTCGTGGACCGGGTGCGTCGGGCCGTTTCGCCGCGCAAGGCGATGACCGACGAGTGGCTCGAGGTGATGGACACGGCGCATCGGCTGGGGCTGCGATCGAGCGCCACGATGATGTTCGGACACGTCGAGAGGGTCGAGGACCGGATCGAGCATCTCGATCGGCTGCGTCGCCAGCAGGACAAGACCGGCGGATTCACGGCGTTCATCGGATGGACCTTTCAACCGGAGAACACGCGGCTCGAAGCCCGCAAGGCCGGGGGCTGCGATTACCTGCGCACCCAGGCCTTGGCCCGCATTTACCTCGACAACTTTGAAAACGTGCAGAGCTCGTGGGTGACCCAGGGACCGGAAATCGGCCAGGTGGCCCTCCAGTTCGGCGCCAACGACCTGGGCAGCATCATGATCGAGGAGAACGTGGTGGCCCAGGCCGGCGCCACCTTCCGCATGACCGCCGCCGACATGCGCCGCCTGATCCGCGACATCGGCTGCGAGCCGCGTCAGCGGGACAACTGGTACCGGCTGGTGTAGCGGTCGACACGCCCGAGCCGTGGCCACGCCTCCATGAAAAACGCGATGAGAAAGATGCAGGTTACCTGGGGCGGACGAGCAGTTCCTCGATGATCACGTGCGGCGGTTGCTCGATGCAATGGAGCACGCACGCCGCCACGTCGGCGGGCTGAAGCATGCGCCGACGCGCCTCCGCGTCGGGGGGCGTCGGGCGCTTCTCGAGCAGCGGGGTGTCGATGTCGCCCGGAAACACGGCGCAGGCGCGAACGCCATGGCCCCGTTCCTCGGCGTTGATGCTCTGCGTGAGACCCGCCAGGCCGAACTTCGACGCCACGTACGCCGGGCCGGCTTTGGGACTGGCCGCCTTGCCGGCGTCGGAGATCACGTTGACGATCGTGCCGGACTGTCGGGCGCGCATCTGCTGAAGAAAGGCCTGGACGCAGTAATAGGCGCCGTTGAGGTTGGTGTTGATCATCGCGTGGTAATCCGCGGGCGACAGGACGGCGAGCGCGCGGTTGGGGGCGTTGGTGCCGGCGGCGTTGACCAGGACCTCGATCGCGCCGAATTCGCGCCGGACGAGTTCGGCCATCGCGTTGACGGCGTCGGGATCGGCGACGTCGCAAGGGCAGGGGAGCAGGGCGGGAGCCGACGCCCCGGCTCGAGCAATTGTCTCGCGCAGCTTCTCCTCGCGCCGTCCAACCAGCGCGACCCGCCAACCCTGGGCGGCCAGGGCCAGGGCCACGGCCTGTCCCACTCCGCTTCCCGCTCCCGTCACAACAGCAGTTTTCATAGGCGACGATGATTCAGACCTTGGGCAGACGATAGGGAGCGCGGTAATCGCAGTCCAAGAGGCGATTGGCCTTCGAGTCGTTTCTGAACTGTTCGCGGTCCGCATCCCATTCGAGGACCATGCCGCGCTGGAGTGCGATGTTCGCGATGAGCGTCGCCGACGTGCTGCGGTGGCCCGTCTCGATGTCGCAGTGACAGGCCTTTCGGCTCTTGACGCAATCGAGGAAATTGCGGGCGTGGTGGGCCGTGTCCCCGTTGCCGGCCACCTTCCGGTTTTCGATCATGCGCTGTTCGCCCTGGCGCCAGCGGCGTTCGTAGGCGCGGTCGGTTGGAGTGCGCGCGGGGAATTCGTTCGGGGTGATGGCATCGGCCACCACCTCGAAGCGGTTGCCAAAGAGGTAGAGCGTGCCCTTGGTCCCCCGAAGTTCGACCTCGCATCCGGGCAGGCTTCCCGGAGCGGCGGTGGCATTGAACTGCGAGAAGGTCACCAGGGTGTCGCCCGGGTAGTGCCAGATCGCCTCGAGGGTGTCGGGGATCTCGCGGTTGTCATCGATGCCGGCGAAATGCCCGCCTAGAGCCGTCACGCGCATCGGGGCGGATTGGCCGAGCGCCCACTGGATGAAATCGATGTAATGGACCCCGAAGTTTGTCACCTGGCCTCCCGAGTAATCGTAGAACCAGCGGAAGCGGTAAAACGTGCGGTTTTTGTTGTAGGCGACCTTGGGCGCCGGGCCGAGCCAGGCGTCCCAGTCGAAGTCAGCCGGCGGGTCGCCATCCGGCGGGTTGCCGATTCCCTTGGGCCACTCGTTCTGGACGTGAAAGGCGCGGGCGACGGTGACCTTGCCGATGCCGCCGTCGCGCACGAATTCCGCGGCGTCCCGGCAAAAATCGACCGATCGGCGGTGGATGCCCACCTGGCAGACGCGACCATAGCGCTGGACTGCCGCGGCCATGGCCCGGCCCTCCGCCACCCGCAGCGAAAGCGGTTTCTCGACGTACACATCCTTGCCCGCCTCGCACGCGTGGATGGTCTGCAGCGCGTGCCAGTGGTCCGGGGTCGAGATGACCACGGCATCGACGTCCTTTTGCTCGATCAGGTTTCGGTAGTCCTTGTACTGCCGGGGTTGGGTGCCGATCTTCTTTGCGGC
>CAYPUR010000281.1:0-5794 GCA_964413865.1 uncultured Verrucomicrobiota bacterium | reverse complement strand
ATCGATGAACCCCCGTCCCGCGGTTCGGACCACGACCCGGTCGGGTATTCCCCACTGCTCATCCTCGGCGTCATGGGGAAGCACAGCGTAACTGCGCCCGACCACTTGGGCCGCCTCGGCCGAAGTTGCAGCCCGCCAACCTGGGGGTAGTGCGCCGCTGGGCACCACACAGTACCCGGAGACCTCTTGCTCGAGGTGCTCGGCGCTCATCCAAACCCGAC
This sequence comes from uncultured Verrucomicrobiota bacterium, assembly GCA_964413865.1. GTDB lineage: Bacteria > Verrucomicrobiota > Verrucomicrobiia > Limisphaerales > J093 > MWFF01. The sequence goes on along the minus strand of CAYPUR010000281.1, from coordinate 5,573 downwards.
CCCGCGTGGGGTCCTCGACCCAGAAACCGGGCCCTTGCACAGCGAGAACCGTGCGCCACAGGTCTTCCTTCCAATGAACCACTGCGGGCGTCACCCACGCCGCACCGGGACCCCGCACCGCGGCTTGCACTGCAACGCCCTGCCGCTGGCCAATCTGCTGGAGCCGCCCCAGGGTAAACCCTTGCGCGTCCAGCGGCGTCGCGTCCTCAAGCGCCTCCTGCACCGACAGGTCGCTGCTGCCCAATGCGATCCCGAGACTGTTCAGGGCGCGCGCGCCACACAACAGTGACCCCAGGCTCGGATTCTCGCGCATTATCGCGCATCTCCGCCCAACTCTGAAATGTCAACACCGGATTCACCGATCCCTGTGATTAAGCGCCGCCATCGCGGTTTGCTTTGCATTAGGCCAAATCGATCACAGGCTCTGCGCTGAACCTGATCCGGGGCCTGAACACGGCGAACGCCGATTATCGGGAGCGCTCCCAGGTCTCGCACAGGCGGATGATCTCCGCGTCGCTGGGTGAGGGGAGGATGACGACACGCGCCCGCGCTCGAGCGGTTTCGCCCGCCTTGAGGTCGCGTCCGAAAAGTGAAAGGTAGGTCGAGTAGTGCCCCTCGCTCTCGTGCGGCGTCGCGATCGCAAAGCAGTCGGTCGGCGCGGCCATCAGAATGGCGGCCAGACCTGCGCCTGGGGCCCGTCGAACGGCCAGCGGCCTGGCCAGCGGCGGACGAATCACCCAGGCGACCGGATTCGGTTCGAGCTGCCAGCGTCCGTCCCGGATGACCCCGACCGCGGCGTCGTCGCGCGGGAAGATCTGCCAATCGCCCGCGGGCTTGTCGGCGGCCACAAAGCGTATTTGGCCCGGTCCGCCAGCGGCATCTCGGGCGCAGATGGTCGAGTTGGTGAACGGCTGGCTGAAGTAGGAAGCCAGAAACGATTCGAAGGCCTCGAGGTCACTGACCGCGCGGACGGCGGTTTCGAGATCGAGTGTGTCCGGCCCGGCCCAGCGATAAAGGGCCCTCAGCTCGATGGGGCGTTCGGGCGTGGCTGGGAACAAGACTTCGACCGCGCCGTCGGGGCGCAGTGTGGCGCTGCTGGGCCAATCCCAGGCGCCTCCTCCATGGCGTTTGCCCCGGGTGAACACGCGGTAGTGACTGAAAAGACCGTTGCTGCTGTCCAGGCGCGTGGCGGTCGGGATGTGAACGACGGAGGAAAGCCCAAGCGATCTTCCGCCGGCTCGCAAGCGTCCGCGCAGGACACCCGTGTCGAACTCGAATCCCCCGTCGGCGGCGGGTTGGAAGGCCGGGGCTCCTTGGATGGCGACGGCGCAGAGCGCCGCCAGCAGACAGGCGGTTGCGGACATGAACGTGGTCATTGGGTGGAGAGTGCGCTGCGCGCCGATCGAAAGCCAAGCGCCGATTCGAGACAAGGCTTATGCCCCTGAATCAGTGAGCCATCAAATGGCGGAGCTCAGACGCGAGCCCGCATATTCCATGGTGCCCATTTGTCAACTATTTAGATGCGACCCCATTGCCTTGGACGCGCTGTTCTCTGGATCGCCATGCCCGTTCGCGTCGCTTTGCCTCCTGTCGCAGCAGGGCCTCGGCTGACCAGCCGCGATCCTGGCAGAGAGCGGCGAGATCGAATAGCGCTTTGGCGGCTTGGGCAGGTGTGCGGCAGGCCTTCCGGCGAGGAGACCCCGCAGGGGGCGGAGAGGCGCGGAGGGGCTCCGCGACTTTCGCTTTGAGCGCCTTTTTCCACAGTTTTTGGGCGTGCATGAGGGCGGGAAGGTGGCGGGGAATGCCGTCCATCGCCGAGGTGCGTTCGTTCTTTGTGCCGCGTTTCTCGTCCCGTTTGAGGCGATCCCATTGGGCCCAGACAGCGGCGGCGGTGTTGGCCTTGGCGGTGCCGAAGACGTGCGGATGGCGATAAACCAGTTTGGCGACGAGCCTTTGGGCGACAGTGGTGAAGTCGAAGGCGCCGCGTTCGCGGCCCAGTTGGCAGTGGAAGACAACCTGGAGCAACAGATCGCCCAGTTCCTCTTCGAGTTCCTGGTCGTCGCCGGCTTCGATCGCATCGATCATCTCATAGACCTCCTCGACGGCATGATAGCGGAGGGTCTGGTGGTCCTGTTCGCGGTCCCAGGGGCAACCGTCGGGCCCGCGCAAGCGCGCCATGATGGTCAGCAATTGGTCAATCGGCTTGGGCATAGGCAGGGGGGGCACAGACCCTAAAGGACAACCAGGTTGTCGCGGTGCACCAGCACGGTGCGGGTGAGGTTCCTGGCGCGGATCTGGTCTGCGGCGAATCCGGGGATGCCGCGGGCGAACTCGGTGCCTTCCACGTCGCAGATGCGCACCACGTCGCCGGCACGGAACTCGCCTTCGCAGCGGACCACCCCCGGCAACAGGAGGCTCTTCTTGGCCTCGCGCACGGCCTGGCGGGCGCCATCGTCCACGACCAGAGTTCCGCGCGGATGATGGAAGAAGGCAATCCAGCGTTTGCGTCCCTGGAGCTTCCGTTCACGCGGAGCGAACATCGTGCCTTCGGCCTCGCCATCGAGAATCCTCGCCAGCACGCCGCGGCGTCGCCCGCTGGCGATCACCAGCGCAATGCCCGAGCGTGTCACGATGCGTCCGGCTTCGATCTTGGTGGTCATTCCGCCCACGGCGGTCGCGCTCAGCGTCCCGTGTCCGAGGCGGACGATCGCGTCGTCGATCTTGTCGACTGTGGGCACCAGGCGGGCGTCAGGTTGTCCGTAGTCTTGGATCAGACCGTCGACGGACGTGAGGATGACGAGGAGATCGGCCGGGAGCAGGCAGGCGACCAGTGCTGAGAGCCGGTCGTTGTCGCCGAACTTAAGTTCCGTGACCGAGACGGCGTCGTTTTCGTTGATGATCGGGATGACGCCGCGTTGCAGGAGTGTGACGAGCGTGTTTCGGGCGTTGAGGTGGCGGTCGTGGTGTTCGAGGTCTTCATGGGTGAGCAGCACCTGGGCCACGTGTAGCCGATGACGGGCGAACAGCTTTTCGTAGGTGGCCATCAGGCGCGACTGGCCCACCGCGGCGCAGGCCTGCAATTCGGCCAGATCGGCGGGGCGCTTGTCGAAGTTCAGCACACCCATGCCCGCGCCGACCGCCCCCGAGCTGACCAGCACCAACTCGCGGCCAGCCTGCCGCTGCTCGGCCACCTGGGCCGCCAGTTGCTCCATTTGCCCGAGGTCTGGCTGCTTGCGGCTGTCCGTCAGGATGCCGGTTCCCAGCTTCACGACCACACGGCTGATGTCTTGAGGGTTCGTGCGTCGCACGAAAACTGAGTAGCAAACCGCCGTTCGGGTGTCGAGGGACGAAAACGGATGAACAACGCGATGTTCACAGTTTGTGCGATCCCGAGAGAACCGCGAACTCCGCGAACGGGATGGGCAAAGGAGAATCGTGTCGTTGCGCTCAGGGAGATGGGGCCCAGGCTGTTGCTCAGGGGGTTGGCGGGAGCGGACGGCGGGCGACGCCGGAGCGGGGTGGTTCGAGGATGAGGTCTTCGATGATTTTGCCGACCTGTTCGGGGGGCATCGATTCGATCAGGTAACGGTGCTGCTTCCGCGGCGTTGGGATCCATTCGTTGCAGCCGTGGGTGACGCGCGCGTGCATCAGGCAGAAGCCCGGCTCCGAGAGAGTCCAGTAATTGTCGGCGCCCCGCACGGCGTAGAGGACGGCGGTCAGGTCCCAGGCCTCGCGGTCCTTGAGTCCGTTGTAGAGCTGGTAGCACATGCGGACAGGGTTGGCCTCGGGGGTCTCGACCAGGCGCGCACCCACCTTGATGGCGGCGCCGATGGCGAACCCGCTGAACACGACCGGGGTTGGCCAGTCGTTGACGGCGCGCACCGAGGCGACGGTGTCGTACATGAAGTTGTATTCGCCTTGGCCATCGGGGAAGCGGCCGCTCGGGAAGATTCCCCCCATGCAGACCCATTGCTTGACCTTCTGTTTGACCAGGGCCTCGCCGTCCAGGGGGCTGAATTCGTCGGGCCGTGAATCGAGCAGGTCCCGGAGGTTGGTGAGGAATCCGACGGTGACGAAGGTGACGCTCTGGTCGGGTTGGGCGGAGAGCAGCCTGCGGCTGAGCAGGGCGGCGTCGGGGGCGTCGCTGCTGCGATCGAGGTCGCGGGGGAACTTTCTGGCGACGGCCTCGGCGTATTGTGAGCCCGTTTCGCGATCGGGGTCCTTGGTATTGCGGTAGCCGTATTGATGCCCGCGCTGGTAGCCGATCGGCAGGTCCGGTCGGCCGTACCACGTATTGATGGCGTCCGCGCAGGGGCCGACCCATTCGTTTTTCGAGGAGATGAGGATGCCAAGAATCTCGGCCTCGCCGCGGTTGGCGAGTGCGTGGAGGGTTGCCAGCGCACCGGCATCATCGACGTCCTCGGCGAGGTCGACGTCGAGGATGATCTTGACCGGGGGACCGGCGGAGGCAGGCAGCGGTTGGGCGAGCAGGAGGCTGGCGCCGCACAAGGCGAGGGTGAGTGGCAAGGTTTTCACGTCTGGATGTGCCGGGGGCCGACGGCGGCAGGTCACCAATGTTCAAACACCGATCCCCGCCGCCAAGGGCGCCGCGAGCGCGCCGGCATGATGGCAGACAGCGTTTCACCTGGGAAGCCTCCTGTTCGGTTTCGGACCGCATCGAACCGCGCCTGCGCTTCCTGAATAGAGGCTCAGAAGCTTACCCGAAGCAGATAGAACTTTCCCGAGGTGTCCGGCGATTCGAGGGCATACGCCGAGGTCCCGTCACTCAGGATCGGCCCGGGCAGAGTGATCCAGTGGCTCGATTGCGCGAGATCGTCCGTGGTTTCGAGTGTCGCCCGGCTGGTTCTGGCCGGCCAGGACACCTTGACCGATTGGGGGGCCGAGCGCTCGATCGTGACGCGCGCGATGGCGGGATAGAGGAGGTTGACCGTGGCCGTGCCTGAGAGCTGGAGAATCAGGCGCCCGTCGCCGGCCAGGAATTGATGCGGGCTGCCCAGGCCGACCGGTTTGCCGTCGATCTCGAGGGCGGGGGCGCGTGTCAGGCCGTTGATCAGGACCGAGTAGGATCGCGCGGACCATCCTCTGACGGTGAACCGCACCCCGTCGGTCCGCTCCTCGATCGCCGTGATCTCGCCGGGCGCATGCACCAGCAGGGCGTGGCGACTCAAGGCCGCGAAGTCGTAGATCGGCGGTTCTTCGAGCAAGCGGACGGCAGGCGCCAGGACTGTGGCGGGGTTGATCGCCGGGCCGTTGCGGGTCTGGGGACGCAGGTTGTAGCTATCGGGCAAGAGACCGCGATAATCGGGGTCGTCGATCGGGTAGCAGTGCTGGATTCCGGCCGCGGTGATGCCGTCGGCGATCCGCTTCCAGGGGCCGTCCGGGTCGTGCCGGGCAAAGCGGTAGAGGGCGTCGGCATAGACCAGGCCGCACCATTGCACGGGCAGACCGATCCAGTTGGGCGCGACCCAGGCCGTTGCCCCGAGGACGGGGATCGTGCCATAGACGCCGACAGGGTTGGACGTGGGCGGACTGAGATAGACAAACGGCACGCC
>CAYPUR010000280.1:0-5827 GCA_964413865.1 uncultured Verrucomicrobiota bacterium | reverse complement strand
CACCGGCGGGGCGACTGTCGTGCCGTAAACCAGCTTGGTGTAATGCGACTGGATGGCGCCGGCCGACAATGCACTGCTGTAGACGGCCAGGTCGCCAATCGTCCCGGCGAGCATGTTGGGATCGCCAAGAACACCATCGGCGAAAGACCCGATCCAGGCCGGGTAGCCGCCCGCCGCGAGGCCCGCGTGCGTCTTGGTCTCGAGAGGCTTGCCGTCCAGATACGGCGTGACTTTGGTGCCGTCCTCGAACACGAAGGCCACGTGGGTCAACCGCCCGATGAGACTCGGCGCAATCGACCAGCTCAGCGTGTCGACGCCGTTGGCGAAGATCAGGCTGTTTCCCGCGCCGTTGGCCTGAATCGTGTAGCTGTAACTCGTGTTATCCCAGGCCACGGAGAAGATCGTCTGGCTCTGGATCGTGGTTCGCGTCAGATAGACCAGGGCTTCCACCGTCCCGTTGCCGCTCGGAAACTCGAAGGCTGGGCTGCTTGGAATCTGCACCATCCCGTCCGTGTCAAACCCCAGAGAGCGCTGGATCAGCGCGCGATCGGTCTGGCCATCATACACCGCGCCGAGTTGGAGGGTGCCGTTGTGTGCGCTGTCCACGACGTTGATCACGGTGGCGTCGACGCAATCGTCGGCCGGGAAGTACGCCACCAGGCTCGATTCGGCCTTGACGATATCCCGATACGCCTTGGCATCGGCGATGTCGCCTTCGGTCGGGGTCACCACCGTCAGCGTGGCTTCCGCGGTGGTCGCGGAAACGCCACCACTGGTCAGGACACAATCGAACTTCGCCCCGCTGTCGGCCGCCGTCACCACGGGCAGATACAACTTGGCCCGCGTTTCCCCGGCGAGATTCGCCCCGTTGCGCCTCCATTGATAGATCAGGGAGGCGTCCTTGGCGGCAATCACGCCGAACGAGGCGGCGCCGCTGGCCCAGACGGTCGCGGATTGTGGTTGTTCAACAATGCTGGGGCCTGCCGGACGGAGCAGCAGATCGCTGACTTGGAACTGGCCCGGGGCGAACGTGCTGATGCGCAATTCGTCCAAGTACCCTCGGAAAGAAGGCTGCGTGCCCGGGCTGCCGCCGGCGAAGATGTTGCCGTTGGGAATCGTGTTCTTGTCCGTGGGGGCGCCTTTCGCGACGCCATTCACATAGAACGTGTTGATCCCGTTGTCGCTGACCACCGCGACGTGCATCCAACTGTTGGTGTCCGCATCGACGTAATCGCCAATCTGGACGGTGTCCGCAACGCCCTGGCCGGCATTCGGGATCACAAACGCCCCAATCTGCGATTTCCCCAGTTCGGTGTTGTTGGTCACCGCAAAGTAGACACCGCCGGCGCCGGTGCCAGCCGGCCGGTCCGGCTGCGAGAAATCACCCGAGCCGCTGCCGAAAAACCAGGTCTGGTTGGCCGTCGTGCTGATGCCCGTGTCCTCGGGCAGAATCCAACACTCGATCGCATAATCGGTGGCCGGCGGGTTCCACGCGCAGTCCGCGGTGCCGCATGGCCACGGATTCCACATGGCCGCCGCCGCGTAGTGCGGCGGCGTCCAGTAGAGCGAGCTGGTGCTGATGTGGCCGGTGGCGCCCAACGGCCCGCCGGCGCCAAGCGGGACAATGGCCGCACCGGTGGTGCCGCCCCCACCGCTGGAATAGGCAAAGCTGAATCGGCGGTTGTTGCCGCTCGAATCCGCAAAGTAGTCCAACACCTCCCCGTAATGCCACCACCCTTGCGGTGTGACGGCCGCGGACCCCGACAGGACGAGCCAGACCGAGGCCAAGGCGGCCCCGGCACGCAGGATTGTTCGTTTGGTTCTCATGTTCGTGACTTTGTAGCAAGGGCACAGCGAGCCCCGATGAAACTCTTATCGTATCTCGAGTCGTACTAATGCACCGCCCCGGAGGCTTGTCAAAACGAATCGCCTTGAATCGCCTCTACGCAATCGGTTTCAATGCCGCCCGGACCCGGGCAACACACTCAGGATGGATTGGCTGTCTTGCCCGGCTCCGAACGCCGCTTGAAGCCATGAAACGACAAGACAGTTTAGCCCGCCAATCTGTGTGCTCGTCCCGGGATCAGGCTGTCGGCCTGGCCGCTCTCATGCTGCTCGCCGCGCCGCTCCACGCCCAATCGCCCCCAACCACCAGCGAGCCGACACCGCCTCAGCCGGTGTCATTGGACGCGTTGGTCGAGGAGATCCGGAGCCGGCATCCGGAATTGGCGTTTTACCGTGCCGAGGTGGCGGCGGCGCGGGCGGGTGTTCGCGGCGCGCGGCAGTGGGAGAATCCCGAACTGTCCGTCGAGGTGGGAAGCAAGCGGGTCTGGGATCGGGGGCGTGGGGCGACGCTGGGGGACGGCGCGGTGTGGTCGGTGGCGTTGGCGCAGCCCTTCGAGTGGCCGGGGCGGGTGGCGTTGCGCAAGGCCATTGCAAACCAGCAAATTGAGATGGCGGAGCTGGGGCTGGCCCAGTTTCAGGCGGCTCTGGCGAACAGGGCGCGCACGCTGGGACGGAGCGTTTTGGCGGCCCAGGAACAGGCCGAGGCCGCGGAGGAAGTCGCCGAACGGTTCCAGGCCCTTCTCGCCGTGTTGGTGCAGCGCGATCCTGTCGGCGTGACGCCGGTGCTGGACCAGCGGATCATCGAGGCGCACGCGATTACCCTGAGCCGCCAGGCCGCCGAGGCCCGGCGCGCCGCCCAGGCCGGTCTGCTCGAAATCAACCAACTGCGCGGCCTGCCGGCGGCCACCCCGCTTGTGCTGGAGGGCGCGCTGACCGTCGCCACCAACCTGCCGCTGCTCTCGCGGTTGCTTGATCTGGCGGCAACCAACAACTTCGACATCCGCCTGCGGCAGGCGGAACTGGCCCAGCAAGGTTTTCAGGTCCTGTTGGCCCGGAACGAGCGCTACCCGCGCGTCACCGTGGCGCCGTTCTACGCGGCCGAGAAGGCCAATGACGAGCAGCGCATCGTCGGTTTGGGGGTGAGTCTGCCCCTGCCTTTGTGGCATCAAAACCAGGCCGGTGTCGAGGTGGCCGCCGCCCGCCAGCAGCAGGCTGAGGCCTCGCTCAAAACCATCTGCCTCGAGGTGGAACGCAAGGTGGCCGAGCACGCCCTTGCACTCGAGACGCGGCTCAAGGAGATGGCCCGATGGCGCAGCGACGCGCCCCGGCAATTGCGCGAGGCCGCGGTTCTGGCCGATGAGCATTACCGGCTGGGCGCGGTGCCGGTGACGACGTACATGGAGATGCAGACGCGGTATCTGGAGGCGCTCGAGGCGGTTTTGGCCACACGCACGGAAGCGCTCGAACACCGCCAGCAACTCGAGTTGCTCCTGGGATTGGCGCTCGATTCACTCCCGGCCCGCTGAGGAGGCTGCATGCTGCACCGTTTAATCGACGCTTCGCTGCGCCAACGCGCCTTCCTCCTGATCGTCGCCGCCGTCTCGGTCTTCATCGGCCTCTGGTCGGCAAACAACCTGCCGATCGACGCCGTGCCCGACATCACCAGCCCCCAGGTGCAGGTCAACACCGAGGTGCTCACCCTCGCGCCGGAGGAGAGCGAACAGGCCGTGACCATCCCGATCGAGATGGAGTTGGCGGGCATCCAGGGCGTGCAGGAAATGCGGTCGCTCACCAAGTTCGGGCTTTCGCAGGTCACGCTCATTTTTGCCGATCGCATGGACATTTATCGCGCCCGACAACTGGTGACCGAGCGGCTCCAGACCGTCCTCGACCGCCTGCCGCCGGGCTTGACGCCGAAACTGGCGCCCATCAGCACCGGCCTGGGCGAGATCTACTACTACACTTTGGCCTTTCGCAAGGATGCCACCAACCGCCCCGCCGACCGGATCGAGGAACTGCGCGAACTGCGGGAGGTTCACGAGTTCGTTGTGAAACCCCTGCTGCGCGCCACACCCGGCATCGCCGAAATCAACGCCAGCGGCGGGTTCGAGAAACAGATCGTCGTTCAACCCCGCCCCGACGCCCTCGATCGGGCGGGACTGACCTTTGCCGACCTGGCCGCGCTGGTGCGTGAGAACGTCGAGAATGCCGGGGGCGGCGTCATTCACAGCGGCCCGAACCAACTCACCGTCCGCACGCTCGCCCGCGTCCAGTCCGCACAGGACATCGCCGACCTCCCGGTCAAGTTCGCCGCGGCCGTCAAGCCACTCCTGGTGCGGGACCTCGCCGATGTCGAGATCGGATCGAGCTTCCGAACGGGCGCGGCGACCGAGAACGGCGAGGAGGCGGTGCTGGGCACGGCGATGATGTTGGCGGGCGAGAACAGCCGGATCGTGGCGCAGCGGTTCGGGGCGCGGCTGCGCGAGATCGGGGGGCTCCTCCCCGCGGGTCTCGAGTTGCGCACCCAGTACGACCGCGCCGATCTGGTCGATGCCACCGTGGCGACGGTGCGGAAGAACCTGTATGAAGGGGCGATTCTGGTGGTGGCGGTGCTGCTGGCCATGCTGGGCAATTGGCGCGCCGCACTGATTGTCTCGGCCGCCATCCCCCTGTCGTTCCTCTGGGCGCTCACCGGAATGGTCCGGTTCGGCATCTCCGGCAACCTGATGAGCCTGGGCGCAATCGATTTCGGGCTGATCATCGACGGCGCCGTTGTGATGGTCGAGAACATCGTGCGGCAGCTTGCCGAGAAACAGAAGCATTTGGGGCGCGTCCTGACGCCCGTCGAGCGGCTGCACACCGTCGGAACCGCCAGCAAGCAGGTCGCACACCCGATGTTCTTCGGGGTGCTGATTATCACAATCGTCTACGTGCCCATCCTGGCGCTCACAGGCATCGAGGGGAAGATGTTCCATCCGATGGCGATCACCGTGATGCTGGCGCTGGGAGGGGCGCTGGTCCTGGCCCTGACCCTGATGCCCGTGCTCTGCTCCTACCTGCTCGGCGGCCGCATCCGCGAGGGGGACAACGTCCTCGTGCGATGGATCAAATGCGCCTACGAACCGTCCCTGCGCCTGGCGCTCGCCAAACCCTGGCTTGTCGGGATCAGCACCGTTCTTTGGCTCGCGCTCTCGACGGTGGCGTTCCTCCGGCTCGGCGCCGAGTTTGTGCCCCAACTCGACGAAGGCTCGCACACGGTGATGGTCTACCGCACCAACAGCATGAATCTCGACGCGTCGCTGGCGATGGAAATGGCCACGGAGAAGCTGCTGCTGACCATCCCCGAGGTGGATCGGGTCTTCTGCCGCCTGGGGACGAGCGAGGTGGCCACCGACCCGATGCCGCCCAGCCAAAACGACCTCTATATCTTCTACAAACCGCGCTCGACCTGGCGCCGCGTCAACGGGCGCCCGATGACCAAGTCCGACCTGGCCGCACTGATCGAGGAAACGGTCGCCAAAGAGCTTCCCGACCAGAGTTTCCTGTTCGCCCAGCCGATCGAGATGCGGTTCAACGAACTGATCGAGGGCGTTCGGTCGGACCTCTCCCTGAAGATCACCGGCGCGGATTTCGATGTGATGGAGCGGTTGGCAGCCCAGGTGAAGGAGCTTCTCGATCACGTGCCCGGCGCGGGCGACATCGAGTTCGAGGCCCAGGGACGCGCGCCCGTCCTCGAGATCGTGGTCGATCGCGATGCGCTTCGCCGCTACAACCTGCACGCCGCGGACGTCAACGCCACCATCTCGACCGCTCTGGCCGGCGAAACCGTCGGCATGATCTACGAGGGCAATCGCCGGTTCGAAATCGTCGTCCGCCTCGAAGGCGACCTCCGCGACCGCATCGATACCCTCCGATCGCTGTCGGTGCGGGTCGGAGAGCACGGACTGGTCCCGCTCGAAAAGGTCGCCGCCTTCCGCACCGT
>CAYPUR010000279.1:0-5846 GCA_964413865.1 uncultured Verrucomicrobiota bacterium | reverse complement strand
GTCCACGGCGGGCAGGCCCATCTGCCCCCGCCAGCGGTTCACATTGGGCGCCTGGCCACCACCGTCGCCCGGAAGCATGGACACCGTGATCTCGGCCCTGCCGGCGTCCGAGGCGGCCAGAAACCGGGCCACCTGCATCACGCCGGGAGCCTGCTCCTGCCAATGGGCAGGCGCTGTCCATGCCGGCGTGGCAGGTGTGGCCGTTTCACGGGCCGCCGCGGGCTCCGCCACCGGGTCTTTGGGCGCCTGATAAACCCTGATGCCGTCCCGGTCGCAACCTGCTGTGCCGAACGCGAACCCCACCGCCAGGACGACAGCCAGCCGCGGCAACTCTCGCTTCGAAATGCGATGCACGGCCAACTGTTACGTGAAACGCCCGGGTTGCGCAAACAAATGGAGAGGGGGTTGGCGTGACTCAGTCTGCTTTTGACGACGCTCGAAGCGCCGGGTCCGGTGACCCGGCCTACAACCGCCGCATTCTCCATTGCTGTAGGCCGCGTGCCCTCACCCGGCGTCGCGGCCTGCACTCTGAGAAACACTGGGCGCGACTTTGTTTGCGCATCTTCGCCACCCCGCTATTGTCATTGGACCGGGCGGTTTCCGGATCGAGACTTATGGACCTTTTCAAAGCCATTCAATCGCGTCGGTCAGTGCGTGCGTACGAGCAGCGTGCCCTCGAGCCGGGCAAACTGCGGATCGTGCTCGAAACGGCCTGCCAGGCGCCCTCCGCGGGCAACCTGCAGGCCTACCACATCCATGTGGCTAAAGACGAACTGCTCAAGAGGGCCTTGGCAGTCGCCGCCCTCGGTCAGGAATTCCTGGCGTCGGCCCCGGTCGTGCTCGTCTTCTGCGCGGTGCCGGCGCGGTCGGTAAAGTACGGCGAACGTGGCGCAAGCCTCTATTGCGTCCAGGATGCCTCGATCGCCGCATCCTACGCCCAGTTGGCCGCAACAGGGTTGGGGCTGGCCACCTGCTGGGTCGGGGCTTTCGACGAAACCGCGGTCTGCCGCGTTTTGCACCTTGCGACCGACGAGCGCCCGGTGGCCATGCTGCCGTTGGGCTACGCCGCCGAACACCCGCTTCCCACCCCGCGCCGCGACCTGAAGGACGCCGTGATCAATCGGGAGTGATCGGCCTCGACGCTCGATTCCGACACCCAATCCGACACCGGACTGGGGCCGCCGCTTGGAGAACGCCGTCCTGCTCGCCTTGCGCCGCCGCGGAATGGTGCCCGCTTACGCGAGCGAAATCCACCAGTGGGAATGTGACTTCGTCATGATTCGTCTTGCCTTGCGCCTTGGCGTTGCCTGCCTCCGGCAGACCGGCTGTCGCTGACCAACTGACCAATACCCATGACCGCGCCCCTCACGGACTTCGCTGTGTCATTCCTTGTCGATTGTGAGACGCCTCCACGTGCGAGAGCGCGTCGGATTTGCCCTTGACCGTGCCGCGGACCAGACCAGACTTGGTCTGGTATGAAGACAGTCAACATGCAATCCGCGAAGACTCACCTTTCGCGACTGGTCGAGGAGGCGGCGGCGGGCGGCGACATTGTTCTGGCGAAGGCGGGGCGCCCCATGGTGCGGTTGGTGCCATTTCAGCGCGAGGCGTCGCCCCGCAAACCCGGCGCCTGGAAGGGGAAGGTGCGGATGGCGAGGGACTTCAATGCGGAGGACGAACGGATCATCGCCCTCTTTGAGGGTAGGGTCGGTTCCCGGCCATGAAGTTCCTGCTGGATACCCAAGCGTTGTTGTGGTGGCTGGGGGATTTCGCTCAGCTCAGCGAGGCAGCCCGGAGCGCCATCGGCGACGGCAACAACACCGTGTTTGTCAGTGCGGCTTCGGCCTGGGAAATGGAAATCAAGCGGGCGCTCGGCAAGTTACGCACGCCGGAGAATCTCGAGAAAATCCTGATCGAGCAGCGGTTCGCCGAACTGCCGGTGCGTTTCGCCCACACCGCGGCACTTCGCGCCTTGCCCGGCTTACACCGGGACCCGTTTGATCGGATGCTCATTGCCCAGGCCACGGTTGAAGGCCTGACCATCGTGACCTCCGATCGAATCTTCGCGCGTTACCAAGTGCCGGTGCTCGCGACGTGAGCGGTGCCACGCACGCCACACGGTCAACAGAGGCGCCGAGGACGCAGCGCGGCAAAGCCGCAACCGAAGCAATGGAATCCTCGTACACGCCTGGCCCGACGATCACACGGGTCGCCGCGCTGCGATGGCGCTGACGCGCTGCGAACGGGGTGAAAAGGACAAGCAACCACCCTCAGAATTCGCTCGCCGCCTGCGAGCAACTTTAACGATTGCAGTACAGGGAATTTCGGGGGCGGGAATGGACTGCAGGTGGATGGATCATCCGTCTTCCCTTGCGCCTTGGCGTCTTGGCGCCTTGGCGTTGAACTCGGTCGGCCCCGAGGGAAACGCAAAGACGCAAGGGCGCAAGGACGCAAAGGAGGGAGGGCAGAAAGAGGGGATCTGCGCACTGAGGTTTCTGCCCAGTGAGCTTCCAGAACGTCCCTCCGCGCTCTCTGCGGCTCTGTGGTTGATTCTCCTCGATGACCGTCATCGATTGGATTGAACCACAGAGACGCCGAGGACACAGAGGATTCAGGGGGAAAGAATTCGCTGCTGGGGGATCCATCATCCGTCCCCCTTTGCGCCTGGCGTCTTTGCTCGCAGCCCATAAGGTTGCCAGTCCAGCCGGTGAAAGTCCGGCGATGGTAAATGACGATGGACCATCCAGTCATAACCGACGTGGGTCTGCGGGGCGACCCGGCCCACGCAAGCTCGGTTGTAGAAGCCCCGGTCGGAGCGGGGCGAGCAACACCGCCGGGCCGTAGCATAAAGCGAATGCTGCAGGTTCGTTACGCAAACCTTGCTGGTTCCGAGTCGCACGAATTGCGCCAAAAGTTGTTTTCTCATATGTTCTGGCCTTTCCCAATAGCCGGTGCCGGCTGACGCTGTCGGTGCCGGCAGGCACGAGCGCGCCGCCCGCTCCCCCATTTGATGCTGGTGGCTCTTGTCACACATCTCTCGCTCCCAAGCGCAGTTGGCGCTACTCTTCCCGCATGGCAAACGGCCAGACCACAGCACTGGAGCGGCTCCTCCGACCGCTCTCGCAGAGTTTCACCATCGAACTCGCCCGCGCCTTGGTCGGCGTCCAGGCGGATGCCGAAACCCAAGCCCGCTACGACGAACTGGCCGACAAGCGCACTGAAGGCCGGTTGACCCCCGCCGAACTGGCGGAACTTGAATCCATAGTCCGGGCCAACACGCTCCTCGGCGTGCTCAAGACGGAAGCCCACGCTTTTCTCGCCCAAAGCAGGCCGTCCTGAATGGACAAGAGCACCAGCGAGCTTGTGCGTGGGCGCGCGGGCAACTGCTGCGAGTATTGCCACCTCCCGCAGCACGCCTCTGCCCTGCGGTTCCACGTCGAACACATCGTCGCCGGGCAACATGGCGGAGCCGACAACGACGCCAACCTTGCGCTCGCCTGCCCGGAGTGCAATTTCCAGAAGGGCACCAACCTCAGCGGGATTGACCCCGATACCGGTGCGGTCAGTCCGCTCTTCCATCCCCGTCGGGATCAGTGGGCGGAGCACTTCGCCCGTGACGGCGCCCGGATTGTGGGGAAGACCGCCACCGCATTCAAAGGCAAGCCTGCCAGGCCTCCGCGTTTGGTTGTTTCCGTCATTGTCGATTACTTGCTGAGCCCTCAGGTTGAGGACTGATGCGTTCTTGCGCCTTGGTGGGTTGTTTGGCATCCCCCAGCGCTGCGCAGCAGCGCGTACGCAGCGCGGCGATCGGGGCGTTCGTCGGCACCAGACATGCACGACGGTCCCGTAGCTTCGGTTGCGGCCGTGCCGCGCTGCGCCTTAGCGTCTTGGCCTCTTTGCGTTGAATCCCCCTAGCCTGAGGGGAACGCAGAGGCGCGGGTGCGCAAAGCCGCAAAAGAGCGACGTCCAGAAATCTCATCGTGGCCCCCCTCTGCTTCCTTGTGCCCATGCGCCTTGACGTTGCCTGCCCTCAGCAGACCGGCTTTCAACGATCAACTGGGCAATACCCATGACCGCGCCCCTCACGGACTTCGCTGTGTCATTCATTGTCGATTGTGAGACCTTTACCGGGAGCGCACTGCCGTGGTAAGCGCCTTGCCCCGGCAAACCTGGCGCTTGTGGAAGTGGATCTAGGTGGTAGGGTCTCGCCATGAACTATACGACGGTTGAAGTGGAACTTGACCATGGGCGGGTCTCGCCGCTTGGGCCGGTCACGCTGCCCACTAAGGCCCACGCGCTGCTGACGGTTCTCGAATCGGGCAGCGACACGCCGGCCACGGCAAAGGTCCCCGCCGACGCGGGCCTGCGGCGATTCCTCTCTACACCCGACTTCGCGCTCACCCCGGAGCAGTTTCGCGCCAGCATGCAGGCGGACTTCTTCGAACAATGAGCCTCGATGCCATCCCGGTCGGCGCGCGGGTACTCGTCGATGCCAATATCGTTTAGCTCCAACGCACGCACGGCCTGCTCACCAACGATTCGCTGAACTTGGCGGTCGGACTGCGCAGCGGGCTCAACCTGCTGGCCACCGCTGACCCGCAATTTGACTCGATTCCCGGCCTCACGGTTTTCAAGCCCGACGATCTGTAACGCCAACCGACCGGGCCCGCGTTGCGCCGGCTCAACCTTCTCGTTCCCCCATCTCCTCTCGCATCCAATGGGAGTCCCCATGAACCTCGTTCTCCACGGGCGAGAAAAATGTGTGCCTCTCCAAGACTGGAGGTTACCAATGTCCTCCATCACCGTCGCGCTTTCGCGTCGCCATGTTTTTCGCTTTCGCATCTCAATCGCCCATATGAACACTCACGTCCTCACCAGCTTTCCAACCAACGCCCTCCAATCACGCGCAACGCCCATCACGCCTTCCCACCGAGACCCTTCAGTCTTACAGCATTCCTGCTTTCCGGGACTGACCCCTGCTACTTTGCGCCTTAGCGTCTTGGCGTCTTTGCGTTGAATCACTCCGGCCCGAGGGGAACGCAAAGGCGCGGAGGCGCAAAGCCACAAAGGGGCGACGTCGAGCATTCTCATCGTGGCTCTCCTTTGCTTCCTTGTGCCCCCTGCGCCTTGGCGTTGCCTGCCTCCGGCAGACCGGCTGTCGCCGACCGACTGACCAATACCCATGACCGCGCCCCTCACCGATTTCGTCGTGTCAGTCATTGTTGATTGTGAGAACCGACCCCTTCACTTTGTCGGCTCGGGCATTGACGCCAGCTCCCGCCGACAGTAACAGTCTCTCCATGAGAATGACAGGCAAAGGCCAGGTGACCATCCCCCCAGCCATGCGCCGCAAACACGGGCTCCGACCACAGTGTCCCGTTGAGTTTGTTGACCAGCCCGACGGAGTCCTCGTCGTTAAGGCCGGAAAGCTGCCGCCGGGGCGACGAGCCGTCGCCACGTTGTTGCGAGGCGGGAAGATCAAGGGAAACACCCAGGATTGGCTCCGGCTAACCCGGGGTGACACATGATCCTGGTCGATACCAGCGTCGTTGCTGATGTCCTGACGCGCGACCCGGAATGGTTTGATTGGTCGAGCGGACAGATCGAGCGGTGAGGCAACGAGGGCTTGTTGTATTACAACGTCATCATTTTCGCCGAATTGGCTGTCAAGTTCGATACCCAAAAGGAACTGGAGCACCGTCTCTCCGCCTTCACGCTGTTGCCGCTGCCTCTGAACGTCGGTTTCCAGGCCGGCAAGGCCTTCGAGAAGTACCGCCGTGCCGGGGGCAAAATCCTGACCTCTCTGTGTCCCAGGGCGCGGGTTCCCTTCCTTGACGATTCAAGCG
>CAYPUR010000278.1:0-5861 GCA_964413865.1 uncultured Verrucomicrobiota bacterium | reverse complement strand
CACCACTCTCGTGAATCTGGGCGCAAAGCTCTTTCTGCCTTTCGTTGTCGGGGACCTCCTCCTGGTGGCAGCCGCCCTGGTGATCTGGCAGCAGGCCCACCAGCCCATGACAGCCATCGAGGTGTGCGCGTCTGCCGCCTGCGTGGCCCTGGGCGCCATGCTGGCCGTGTGGCCCTTTCGACTCCGGCACCACGCCGAACTCAAGCTCGTCGAGATGGAGGGCCTGGCCGACACCCTCCGGCAGATCGGGCAGGTCCAGGATGTCGCGGACCGCATCGAGACCGCCACCGGCCAGTGGCAGTCGGCGCACGAACACGCCGGCAAAACGGTCGCCGCGGCGCGCGATGTGATGGATCGCATGGCCGAGGAGCAACGCGCCTTCCAGGCCTTCATGCAGAAAGCGGAGGACTCCGAACGCCATCACCTGCGTCTCGAGGTCAGCAAACTCCGCCGCGCCGAGGGCGACTGGCTCCAGGTCCTGGTCCGCATCCTGGACAATGTCTACGCCCTCTACCTGGCCGGCGTGCGATCCGGTCAGTCCGGGCTCATCCACGAGTTCACCCAGTTTCAGAACGCCTGCCGCGATGCCGCGCGCCGCGTCGGCATGGCGCCCATTGTGGCCGCCCCGGGCACGCCCTTCGACCCCGAGCGGCACCAGTTGCCCGATGCGAACGCGACGGTTCCCGAGGGCGCGACGGTGATCGAGACCGTGGCCCTCGGCCATGTGTTTCAGAGTCAGTTGCTCCGGCGCGCCCTGGTGACCGTTCAACCTCCCAGTATGACGACGGCGGCAACGCCATCGACCGACGCCTTGCCCTCGCAATCCCCCTCTCCCGACGCAAACGACTTCCCGGAACTGCCCATTCCGGAAGTCAGCGCCCCGTCCGCCTCGCCGGAAGCAGACGGCGGCCCCGAACGGACGCATCCGAGCGAGCCGGTCTCCGCCCCGGAAGCCGCGTCCGAGAGCGTCGAGGTTGCAGACGCGGGGCCGGAGCCTGCGCCCGCGACACCTTCGGAGCCGTCCGGCCCCGGGTCATTTCAGGGGTTGGTCGAATTCGCGCCCTCGTTCGCGCCGCGCCCCGGCATCGGCCACGTGCTGTTCGACTTTGACGGCACGTTGTCGCTGATCCGGCAGGGCTGGCCGGACGTGATGGTGCCGATGTTCGTCGAGATGCTGCCGGCCCAACCGGGCGAGACGCCCGAGGCGCTGCGCCGGCTGGCGTTCGAGGACATCATGCGGCTCAACGGCAAGCAGACGATCTACCAGATGATCCAACTGGCCGAACGCATCCGAGAGCGCGGAGGCGAGCCGCGCGAGCCGCTCTGGTACAAGCACGAGTACCTGCGCCGGCTCGATGCCCGCATCCGCCATCGCATCGACGCCCTCGCCAATCGAACGCTCGAGCCGGACGATTTGCTCGTCTTCGAGGCCCGCCCGTTCCTCGACGAGCTCCGGCGCCGCGGGTTCTCGCTCTACCTGGCCAGCGGGACGGACGAGGTATTCGTGAAACAGGAGGCCGCGGCCCTGGGGCTCACCCAGTACTTCGGCCCACGCATCTACGGGGCCCTCGACGACTACAAACAATTCTCGAAGAAGATGGTGATCGACCGCATCCTGCGCGAAAACCAAATCGACGGCGCCCAGTTGCTTTCGTTTGGCGACGGCTACGTCGAGATCCAGAACACGAAGGAGGTCGGCGGCCTGGCCGTCGCCGTGGCCAGCGACGAAGCCAACAACGGCTCGGGACAGTTTGACGAGTGGAAGCGGCAGCGGTTGCTCGGTGTGGGCGCGGACGTGGTCATCCCGGACTTCCGGGACGCCCTGACACTGCTCCCCATCCTTCTCGGGGAGCCCGGATCCTAGATGACGCGCGGCGTTTTGAAATGGGCTATCCATGAATCGTGAAACCCTTGACCTGCGCCGCGTGCGCGTGCTCCCACTCGAGCAGCGCCAAAGCCTGAGCCGGCTCGATGAGATCCTCGTTGAACCGTCGAACGATGCGCCGCCCGTTTCGGACGCCAATGCGCGGCTGGTGCGGGAGTGCGCCGCGCGCATCCGGGAGGCCCGGCAACGCGGGGCGAGCGTGATGCTCATCTACGGCGCCCACCTGATCAAGAATGGCGGGCAGTTGCTCCTGGTCCAGTTGCTCGATCATGGCCATCTCACCCACCTGGCCACCAACGGCGCAGCCACCATCCACGACTGGGAATTCTCGTTCCTCGGACGTTCCACCGAGAGCGTCCGCGCCAATGTCGCCACCGGCACGTTCGGCACGTGGGACGAAACAGGCCGCTGCATCCATCTGGCGCTGCTGCTCGGCGGGCTCAGGGGCGAGGGGTACGGACAGGCGCTGGGCCGGTTCATCTACCAGGATGGCGGGCAGGTGCCCAAAGCCGACGATCTCGAGGCGCAGGTGCGCGCCGACCCGCACCATCCGCTCGCGCCGGCCCGGGTCGAATTGCTGCACGCCATCCGGCAATTCGGGATTGCGTCGGGTCCCCTGATGGTCCTGCATCGGTGGCGGAACGCCTCGGTGCTGGCCAATGCCTTCCGGCACGAGATTCCTCTGACCGTCCATCCCGGAATCGGCTACGACATCATCGCGAATCATCCCATGTTCAATGGGGCGGCGATCGGGCGGGCGGGCGGCATCGATTTTGCCCGGTTCGCAACGGCGGTCGAGGGACTCGATGGCGGCGTGGTGATGTCGATCGGATCGGCGATCATGGGGCCGCAGGTTTTCGAGAAGACACTGAGCTGCGTGAACAATCTCCGAATCCAGGCCGGACGTCCGATTGTCCAGGGGCACACGCTTTACGTGGTGGATCTGCAGGATGGCGGGCGCTGGGACTGGACCCGAGGCGAGCCCCCGCGCGACAACCCCGCCTACTACCTCCGCTTCTGCAAGAGCTACGCGCGCATGGGCGGCACGATGCACTACGCCCAGTGCGACAACGTCGCCTTCCTGCATCATCTCCACGACGCGCTCGCCGACAAACCGAAGACGAAAACACCATGACCCCCGAACGGTTCTCCGCGCTCACCGGGCGCTACTCCGCACTCCGCGTCGCAGTCGCCGGTGATTTCTGTCTGGACCGCTATCTCGAGATTGACCCGGCACGGACGGAGACATCGCTCGAAACGCGCCTGCCGGTCCACAATGTCGTCCGCGTGCGCGGCCAGCCGGGGGCCGCCGGCACCATCCTCAACAACCTGGCCGCCCTCGGCCTCGGAACGCTCTATCCGGTCGGGTTCTGCGGAGACGACGGCGAAGGATTCGAGCTGAGGCGCGCCCTGGCCGGGATGCCCGGGGTGCGGATGGATTTCTTCATGACGACGGGCGCGCGCCGCACGTTCACCTACTGCAAACCCCTCGTGCTCGAACCCGGACGCCCGCCGGTCGAACTCAACCGCCTCGACAGCAAGAACTGGACGCCGACCCCGCGCGACGTCGAGGCGCGGCTGGCCGAGAGTGTCGAGAGCCTGCCGTCACAAATCGATGCGTTGATCCTGCTCGACCAGGTGGACGTAGCCGACACCGGCGTCGTCACGCGCGGCGTTTTGGCGTCGGTGAACCGCATGGTTGCGGACCACCCCGGGTTGCCCATTCTGGCCGACAGCCGGCGCGGGCTGCGGGGTTTCCCACCCGTCATCTTCAAGATGAATGCGCGCGAGCTTGCCGCCCTGACCGGGGGAGCCGCGGATGCGGCTGACATCGCGTCCACCCGCCGGACGGCGATCGCCCTGGCCCAAGCCCATCGACGCGATGTGTTCGTGACGCTGGCCGAGCACGGGATGATCGGCGCCTCCCCGGACGGCACGTCCGAGCATGTGCCCGCGCTGCCGTTGCGGGGCGGCATCGACATCGTCGGCGCGGGGGACGCCGTCACGGCGAACCTCGCGGCGGCGCTTGCGGCGGGGGCCTCGGTGCGCGAGGCGCTCGAGCTGGCCAGCCTCGCCGCGTCGATTGTCATTCACCAACTGGGCACTACCGGCACCGCCTCCGTGGCCCAACTCCGCGACCTGCACACACAGGCCTGACGACCGCGAAGAAGCGCCTGCGGGGTCGCATCTTCACCGTTTGTTGTGAAGACAAACCACCACGAAGAGCACGAAGAACACGAAGTGGGAGGGGACCCGCTGAGACCGTCCCATTCACCCTCCAGGTTCCTGGTCGCCCTGGGAGTCAGCGGGCCGCTTCACCTACGATGCTTCTTTCCTTCTTCGTGCCCTTCGTGTCCTTCGTGGTTAGAAGAAAGGCAAACCGGGTCGACATTAAGGGCCGCAACCTGATTCGAGGAATCAGTCCGCCGGGGGCGCTGACGCCGGGGCCGAGTTGTCCTCGGCGGAGTCTTCCTTCTCCTCGCTGATGACGGGCGCGATGCCTTGCAGGCGATCGTTCTCGTCGAGATCAATCAGTTTGACCCCCTGCGCATTGCGGCCGGTCTCACGGATGTCCCTGACAGCAATGCGCACCATCTGGCCGCCGGCGGTGATCAGCATGACCTCGTCGGCTTCCCGGACGGTGAGGGCGCCCAGGACGCCGCCGGTGCGCTCGGTGGTCTTCATGGTGATGATGCCTTTGCCCCCGCGCGACTGGATGCGGTACTCCTCGAAGCGGGTGCGTTTGCCGAGGCCGTTCTCGCCCGCGACGAGCAGGGTCGCTTCCGGATCCACCACGGCGGCCGCCACGACCCGGTCATCGGGACCGAGGGAGATGCCGCGGACGCCGGTCGCGGGCCGGCCCATCGAACGCACGTCCTCCTCCGAGAAGCGGATGCTCATGCCGCCCCGGGTGATGAGGACGACCTCGTCGGTGCCGCGGGTGTAGCGGACATCGATGAGCGTGTCGCCGGGCTCGATGCCGATGGCGATGATGCCGCCGCGGCGCACGTTGGCGAACTCGGCCAGGGCGGTCTTCTTGACGGTGCCCGACTGGGTGGCGAAGAAGATGCAACCGGGCTGTTGCCACGTGACATCCTCCTTGGCCGGTCCGATTCTGCTCTCGATGCGGATGAGCGCGGTCACCTTCTCGCCCGCCTGGAGTTCGAGGAGATTGGCGATGCTGCGTCCTTTGGCCGCGCGGCCCATGTCGGGGATTTCGTGGACGCGCTCGACGTAGACCCGCCCCGTATTGGTGAAGAACATGAGGTAATCGTGCGTGCTGGCGGTGAAAAGCCGCTCGATGAAATCGGGCGCGTCGCCCTCGACGGCCGAGGTTTCGCGCGCGATCATGCCGATCACCCCCTTGCCTCCGCGGCGCTGGGCGCGGTAGGAGGAGACATTGGTGCGTTTGATGAGGCTGTTGTGGGTCATCGTGATGATGACGCCCTCGTTGGCGATCAGATCCTCGATGGCGATCTCGCCCTCATCGGGCACCAGATCCGTCAGGCGCGGCGTGGCGTTCTTGGCCTTCACGGCCTGCAGTTCGGCCTTGATGATGGCGAACACGCGGGCTTCCTTGGCCAGGATGTCGAGCAGATCGCCGATGGTTTCGAGCAACGCCTTGTACTCGGCCGCGATCTTGTCGATCTCGAGTCCGGTCAGTTGATAGAGGCGCAAGTTCAGGATCTCGTCCACCTGCCGCTCCGTGAGGCTGTATCGGCCGTTGACGAGCCGGGCTTCCTGGCGGATCCGGATTCCCCAGCTTTCGACCTGGAGCCGGGTCCACTCGAAGGCGAGCAATTTGACCTTCGCCTCGTCGCGGGTTCTCGAGGTGCGGATGATCCGGATGAACTCGTCGAGATTGGCGATCGTGGCCAGGTATCCTTCGAGCACCTCGGCCCGCTCCTCGGCCTTGCCAAGGAGGTATCGAGTCCGGCGCAGAATCACCTCGCGTCGATGATCGATGTAGCAATTG
>CAYPUR010000277.1:0-5937 GCA_964413865.1 uncultured Verrucomicrobiota bacterium | reverse complement strand
CCCGCGCCCCAAACAGATGGACCCAATCTCGACCACACTGTGTCCGCGTGCCCGGGTCGCCCAAGCGGCTGGGGCGCGTCCCGGCGTTGCTGAACCGATGAGCCAATTCTCCTTGCTGGGCGCGGGTTTCATAGACCCGGAAATCTCACCCACGGACCGTCCGGAATGCCGCGATCGCCCCACTGGTGAGATTTCCGGGTTAGGGATGCCAATTCCTATGAAAACGGACAGCACCTGGGCACCAGCTTCTTCGCGTCCAAGCATAATACTCCTCGCCGCCGTGTTGGCGTTGTTCGCGGCAGCCTCGGTCCTTGCCGCTGAACAGAAACCGCCGAACATTCTCTTCATCCTCGCCGACGACCTCGGGCAGCGGGATCTGGGCTGCTACGGCAGCACCTTTTACGAGACTCCCCATCTCGACCGCCTCGCCGGCGAGGGCGCGCGTTTCACGGACGCCTACGCCGCCTGCCCGGTTTGTTCGCCGACGCGCGCAAGCATTCAGTCCGGTCAATGGCCCCAGCGCACCGGGATCACGGACTACATCGGAGCGCCCGCCAGCCCGGACCAGTGGAAGCGCAACACCAAGTCCCTGCCCGCGCCTTACACCGACCGCCTGCACATCGAGACCCCGACCCTGGCCAAGGCGATGAAGGCTGCCGGGTACGCAACGTTCTTCGCCGGCAAATGGCATCTGGGCCCCGAAGGCTGGTGGCCGGAAAATCAGGGCTTCGATGTCAACATGGGCGGCATCGACCGCGGCGGGCCCTATGGCGGGAAACGGTACTTCTCGCCCTACGGCAACCCCCGTCTGCCCGACGGACCGGAGGGCGAGCATCTTCCCGACCGCTTGGCCACGGAAACGGTCAAATTCATCGAATCGAATAAGGACCGTCCCTTCTTTGCCTTCCTCTCGTTCTATTCCGTCCATACGCCGTTGATGGCGCGCGCGGACTTGCGGAGGAAGTATGAGGAAAAGCGGGCGCGCCTCGCCCTGGCCGAACAGTGGGGCCGCGAGCACGAGCGCGACGTCCGGCTGGTGCAGGCGCATGCCGTCTATGCCGGCATGGTCGAGGCCATGGACCTCGCCGTGGGCAGGGTGCTCGCCAAGCTCGATGATCTCGGCCTCGCCCGCAATACGCTTGTCATCTTCACCAGCGACAACGGCGGCCTGTCCACCAGCGAGGGCTGGCCCACATCAAACCTTCCGCTGCGCGCCGGGAAGGGCTGGGTTTACGAAGGAGGCATCCGCGAGCCGCTGCTGGTGCGCTGGCCCGCCAAAGTCAGGCCCGGCACCCTGTCGGACACACCGGTCAGCAGCCCGGACTTCTTCCCAACTCTGCTCGAAGTCGCGGGCGCGAAGCCGCAACCTGGCCAGCGGCTCGATGGCCTGAGCCTGTTGCCGTTGTTCGAGGGCGGTGCGCTGCCCGAGCGCTCCCTGTTCTGGCATTACCCGCATTACGGCAACCAGGGCGGGGCGCCCTGCGCGGCAATCCGCCGCGGCGATTGGAAGCTCATCGAGTGGCTCGAAGACGGGCGCGCCGAGCTGTTCAACCTTGCGGAGGATCTGTCGGAAAAAAATGATCTCGCCACGCGCGAATCCCAGCGCGTCGCCCAGCTCCGCGACGAACTCCACGCCTGGCAGAAACAGGTCAGCGCGCGGTTCCCCGTCCCGAATCCACATTATGATCCCGCCCGGCCCAGCGGGCGCGCCGCGCTCCGCAATCCCGCCCCCGCGCAGCCCGATCGGGCCCCCGCCGGCCCCGTCCTCACTGTGGCCACCGACCGCGCCGATGCCACCTACGCCTTGGGCGCGCCAGTCACATTCATCATCACCCTGCGCGCCGATCCGGGACCGGCGCGCGAGGACCGGGTCGAGTGGACGCTTTCAAAAGACGGCGTGCCGCCGATCACCCATGGCGTCGCCCAGTTGACGGACGGACGCGCGACCGTCGTCGGCAAACTGGACGAGCCCGGTTTTCTCCAGTGCCGCGTCGTCTTCCGCGGCACCAACGCGCCGACCCGCAGCGCGGTCGCGGGGGCGGCCATCGACCCCCCGCAGATCCAGCCGAGCCTGCCGGCGCCTGAGGATTTCGACGCGTTCTGGTCGGCACAAAAGAGGAGACTGGCCACCGTGCCCGCGGGCGCGCGCATCACCCCGGTGCCGTGGGCCTCGACAAACATCGAATGCTTCGATCTCGAAGTCGACAGCCTCGGCGCCCCGGTCTCGGGTTACTACGCCCGGCCCGCGAAAGCGCCTCCCCGGACCCTCCCGATCATCCTCCTCGTTCACGGCGCCGGCGTGCGCAGCGCGAATCTCGGCGCCGCCGCCGGGTGGGCGGGCCAGGGCCTGCTGGCGCTCGATCTCAACGCGCACGGCCTCCCCAATGGACAGCCCGAGAGCTACTACACCAACCTCGCCGCAACCGTTCTCAAGGACTACCGCACGCGGGGACGCGAAGCGCGCGACACGATCTACTTCCTTGGCATGTTCCTGAGGTTGGTGCGGGCCATCGATTTCCTCACGGCACAGCCGGAGTGGGACGGTCGGACCCTCGTTGTCCACGGCAGCAGCCAGGGAGGCGCGCAGGCCATCGCCGCCGCCGGCCTGGATCCGCGTGTGAGCTTCTTCGCCGCCGGCGTGCCGGCCATGTGCGACCATACTGGCGTGGCCGTGCACAGGGCCAACGGCTGGCCCAAGTTCCTCGAGAACCCGCCCGCCGCCCCGTCCGCGCCTGTCCTGGAAGCCGTCCGCTATTACGACGCCATGAACTTCGCCACCCGCGTCCGATGCCCCGGCATCGTCACCGTCGGATTCATCGACGCCACGTGTCCTCCGACCTCGGTCTATGCGGCCTACAACGCCCTGCGCGGGCCCAAGCAGATCTTCAACGACCCGCCCAGCACGCACGCGGTCTCGAAACAGGCCGGTGAAGCCATGCGCGCAGCCATCCTCGCCCATGTTCAACACAATGGGGTCGCATCGGAATAGTCGACAATCCTTGAAATGCGCGGTGGGGACGGTCAGGATTTCACTCGGTAGCGCCGAGTACGGCTTTTCGGAGATTCTGGAATGGCGGAGTCGCTGCCCAGACCGCGGCAAACCGATCAGGCAGACTGTATGAACCAACTGCATCGAGGAAGCAAGCCCCGGGCTTTCACGCTCATCGAGTTGGTGGTTGTGATAACCATGCTCGCCGTCATTGGCGCGATGCTGCTGCCGGCGCTTGCCAAGGCCCAGTCGACGGCGCAACCCGCCAACTGCGCCAACAACCTCAAGCGGATCGGGATCGCCTTTCGGCTCTTCGCCACGGACCACGGGGGACGTTTCCCGATGTCTGTGACGACGAACCAAGGGGGTGCGGGCGATTGGCTGGGCGCAAGCGCAAACATGTTGCCGGCGAATACCTTTCGAGTATTCGTAGTCTTGTCCAATGAGCTGGCTACTCCGAAGACGGTCAAATGCCCGTCCGACAGTGGGCGGATTGCCCCGAGCAACTTCGTAGCTATGGCCAACCTCACCGACTTCAGCAAGGGCGCAAAGAACGGTGCCGTCAGCTATTTTGTGAATCCTGACGCGGACGAGAGCCGTCCGCTCGTGATCCTCGCCGGTGACCGCGACATCACGAACACGACCTTGAATCCGAGCGTTGGCGGTAGCACGGCCTACAGTAAGCAATCCCCTGGGCTCAAGTGGAACCTCATGGAGACGATAATGAAATCGACGGGGTGGTCCACGGCGATGCACAACGGCGTCGGCACCATCCTTTTGTCGGACGGCAGTGTCCGGCGCGTCAGCGGCGCTGGGCTGCGGCAGCAAGTCAAAGATGCGATGGAAGACCACCTGCTGCTCTTCCCATACGTGCCGAACAAGAACAACTGAAACAGCCCTACGTCTTGCCGCTCACGGCGCGAGCGCACGGGAACACAACTCGGTCACCCGAAGCCGGCGGTGGACGCAGTCCGCCGATACAATCATTCAACCAGGACTCGAAAGAACTCGGCGTGCCCCATGCCCAAAGGCTGCGCGAAGACCAGGGGCAAATCGGTGCCGAGGAGCGTCTCGACTGTTTCCCATTCGGTGTGGGCGCCTTCGAGTGTGAACGCGCTCTGAAGCGTGTAGAACAAGCCCTGCACGCTTTCACACCGGACGGTGATTTGGGAGTCCTCAGCCTCGGTGATGACCAAGGCCGGGCTGGGTGCCAGCTCGAACGTGACTTCGTCCAGCCAGGCCGCAGGAGCGCCCTGCGTGCTCGCGGCTGCCCGAATGTAACGCCAGCGCACAGTTGACAACCCCGCATGGACCGCGAGTCGTCCCGGTTCCCAGTCGGTGTTGCCAGTAACACGCCCGACGGTGGCGCCGTTGAGCACGAGTTCGAGTGCGTCTTCGGGGTTGGCGGAAGCCGTGCGCCACCAGAAGCGCAGGGTGCCGGGACCGTGGACGCCTGTCTCCAGCCACGACTCCTCGCCAGGCATCAAGTCGGCGCTCTGAGCCGCAAGCCTCCCATCCTGTGTGACCAGCATCTGTGCAACCCAAGGCAACTCGTCGTCAGTCCGCCACCGGTAATCGCCGCCGTCTCCCAGGGCACTTGCCAGTGGCCCTTCACCCACCGCCGCCAATACGAAGTAGTCACCAACGGCCATGGCGCTCACGTTCTTCAGCTCAGGGGGGATTCCCGCCTGTCCATAGTCGTCATTTCCGGAAATGACGACTGTGCCATCGCCCTTCACGCCCGCTGTGTTCAGCCCCCCAGCAGCGATCGCGATGATGTTCGACCAATTGCCCACCTCGGCCGCTCCGGCCCCAACGTCGCCCCATGCGGACACACCACCGTCACGTCGCAATGCCACGGTGTGAGACTTGCCGGCTCCGATCTGCACGACTTCAGAAAGACCAACCGGGACGTGGCACTGTCCCGACGCGTTGGCCCCCCAACACACAACAGTCTCGTCAGAGAGCAGCGCAACGCTGTGATGATAACCTGCAGCGATCGCCACGACAGGCGGGAGGTTGGTCGGAACATTGCACTGCCCGTATTGGTTAGCCCCCCACGCCACCACTGTTCCGCCAACTCTCAGAGCGAGGCTATGGCCCGCGCCGCCAGCGATGGCCACCACGTCTTTGAGGGATGCAGGCACTTGACACTGGGAGCCGCTGTTGTCACCCCAGGAAACAACCTCACCTCCCGCGCGACAAGCCAGCGCGTGTCCTCCACCCGCGGACAGTTCGACGACGTCATCGAGGTTCGGAGGCGGAAGCACAATTCCACCCCAGCCCACGACATCGCCACCCTCTGCCAACGCCAGGTAGAAATCGCGTCCAGCCGCTACGCCAACTGCGGGACTTCCAAACCCATTTCGGGTGACGGTGAGAATGTTGTCAGCTGTCCATGTGATGACCTCACCATCAGACGAGAGCGCCACGCAAAGCTGCCCAACTCCGGTGGCTACTGTCACGATGTTCGTCAATGGAAGCTGCATCGGTCGCCAATTGCCCCCCCCACGGGGCCATGCTTTTACATCACCGTCGACGCTACCCGCGTAGCTGTATTTCAAGCCTGGAGCGATATCGAGCAACTCTCCTACATTCAAGAACCGGTTCACACTCAACAACTGCTGAGCCAAAACGCATCGGAGGTCGCCGCTCGTGATAGGCTCGAACGGCGGGATGTTCAGCACGGGATCATTCGTCCTAGGGGAACCGCGCTGCCACCAAAGGACACGGCAGGTAAGGGGTCACATCTTCATATTTGACATTGTGCTGAGAATGGCCCAGAGCATCAGACCGGTTCGTCCGGGGATTCCTCGGGAAAACACCCGCCGGGACCGGATGCCTCGACGCACGGACAATTGTCAAATATGAAGATGCGACCCCAACGCTTTTCCCCGATACAGGAACACGAGGGCATTGAGGGCCTGGTTCTGGGTCGCGGCCGCCAC
>CAYPUR010000276.1:0-5940 GCA_964413865.1 uncultured Verrucomicrobiota bacterium | reverse complement strand
GGTTTTGCCAGAGCCCGGATTTCTTGATCATCTTCCCGCTTTTCATCGGGGGTGGACTGCCGTACGGTGCGGTCCGCCTCGACTCGATGCCCAGCGTCTATATCAAGACTTACGGATGTCAGATGAACGAGCGCGACTCGGAAGCAGTCGCCGCCCGGTTTGTCGAGCACGGCTACACCCTCGCCCCCTCGGAGGCGACGGCCGACGTGATCCTGCTCAACACGTGCAGTGTTCGAGACGCCGCGGAGCAGAAAGCGCTGGGCAAGATGGCCGCCCTGGCTGGCACCGTGCGCAGGGAGCGTCCTCGCGTTCTGCTGGGCTACCTGGGCTGCATGGCTCAGAGTCGCGGCGAACATCTGCTCGATCGCAACCTGGGCGTGACCCTCGTCCTTGGCACCCAGAAACTCCACCGCGCACCGGAGTGCGTTGACGATCTGTTGGCCGGCCGATGCCAGGCGGTTTGCGATACGGCCTCGGATTGTGGCAGCCAGGCGGTTCTTCGCGGCCATCTCTTTTCGGCGGACATGGCGGGAGCATCTCCAAAGGCGTTTGTCAGCATCATGCAGGGCTGCAATCAACACTGCAGCTTCTGCATTGTCCCGCACACACGGGGCGCGGAGCGTAGCCGAACGATCGACGACATCGTGGCCGAGTGCCGCGCCCTGACGGTTCGAGGGGTGAGAGAGGTCACCCTGCTCGGCCAGATTGTCACCAGTTACGGGAGACGGGAGATCCCGGTGCGCAACGGTCTCACGCCGTTCGTGCAGTTGCTCGAGGCGGTGAACGCCATTGACGGCCTTGAACGGATCCGGTTCACATCGCCCCACCCCAAAGGGTACGGCGACGATCTGGTGCAGGCCTATGGGCGGCTCGATAAACTGTGCGAGAACGCCCATCTGCCGGCCCAGAGCGGCAGCGACCGCGTGCTTGAATCGATGCGCCGCGGCTACACCCGGGGGCGCTACCTCGACCTTGTGGAACGGCTTCGCTGCGTCCGTCCGGAGATCAGCATCACGACGGACCTGATCGTCGGTTTCCCTGGGGAGACCGATGAGGATTTCGAGGACACGATGGCGTTGGCGCGGGAGGTCGAGTTCGACAATGCCTTTCTGTTCAAGTACTCGCCCCGGCGAGACACCCCGGCGGCGGCCCGGCCCGATCAGGTCCCCCTGGGGGTGCGCGAGGAGCGGTTGGCCCGACTGCTCGATGTGGTCAACGCGATCGCGGCGCGGAAACTCCAGGACATGGTGAACCGCCGGGTGCAGATTCTCGTCGAGGGACTGAGCCGCAGGAACAAGGAGCGGCTCGAAGGACGCGCGCGCGGAAACCAGATCACCGTCTTTGAAGGCCCACCGCGGCTAATCGGGCAACTGCTGGATGTGCGAATCAATCGCGCCTCGGCATTCACCCTGTACGCCGATCCACCCATCCCGAATCCCAACTAACCCATGAAACTCTGGCATCTCGCAACCCTGCTCGGCCTGGCTATGGCCGTGCCCCAAATCTATGGTCTGCTCAAGCCCGGCGCGTTCGGCGACGCCCTGCGCAAGTTCCCGCGCTCGGAGGCGTGGGGGCTGATCCTGATGCCACTGGGCACGGTCTGGTTTCTCTGGAACCTCAAGACCGACGACATCGCCGATTTTGCCGCATTCAAGCCGATCATGTTCATCGGGTTCGCCGTGGTTGGATTCGGGGCGTGCGTTTTCGTGCGCGATTTCCTGGCCGTGCGGGGATGGGCGGTTGTGGTGTTGCTCCTTGCCAAGTTCACCCTCGACACCGCGCGCTGGGTCGACACCTCGTGGCGATTGGTGATCGTGGTCTGGGCTTATCTCTGGATTGTGCTCGCGCTCTGGTTCACGATCTCCCCCTGGCGCATGCGCGATCTCATTGGTTACCTGACGGCCAGCGAGCGACGGATCAGGATTGGCAGCGCCGCCCGGCTGGGTTTCGGACTTCTTGTCCTGCTGCTGGGCCTGACCGGCATGCGGAGCTTCAGGCCGCAATCCCTTAGCCCGGATATTTCTCACAAGGCTTCGCGGTGTCTCATATCCGGGCTGTGGCAACACCGCGCCCGGGATTCAGCGCGCGTGGGGACCAGTCATAGGGACGAACCGCACGGGCAACACCGTGCGGCGCGCGATCTGGCCGTCCCGCTTCTCGATCAAAACCAGGTTTTGATCCCCAAACTCGCCGACCGGAATAATCATACGCCCGCCCTCCCTGAGTTGTTCGACCAAGGGCTGCGGCACATGGTCGGGCGCGCACGTGACGATAATGGCGTCGAAGGGCGCCTTCTCGGGCCAACCGGCGTAACCATCCCCCGCCCGGACGAAGACGTTCGTATACCCGAGTCGTTGGAGATCCTGCGCGGCCTGCGCAGCGAGCGGTTCCACGATCTCGATTGTGTAGACCTCGGCGACCAGGCGGGAGAGGACCGCGGCTTGGTAGCCCGAGCCGGTGCCGACCTCGAGCACGCGGTCCGTGGGCTGGGGATCGAGTTGCTCGGTCATGAACGCGACGATGTACGGTTGCGAGATGGTCTGACCATGCCCGATGGGCAGCGGATAATCCTCGTACGCCCTCTGGGCGGCATCCCGAGGCACAAACACGTGCCGAGGCACCGTCCGCATCGCGTCGAGAACGCCCGGATGCCGGACATCGCGGCCGCGCACTGCGATCTGTTCCTGCACCATTCGATGCCGTTCGGACACACGGTCCGAGTCAGGGGGCGTCTGGTCATCCATTGCGCTCGGGTGGTTGGGCCGCGGGTCGCACCCGGCGAGCGCCGCCAGCAGCAGGACGGCGAGCGCGTGCAATCCGGGTGGAATCCCCAGAGCCATGATCTCAAGGCCAGGCTACTGTCAGCAGCCAGCGTGTAAACTCGGAGGAGGCCCCCGCACCCGCCCCGCTGGACAATGTCATGGCCTGCGTTTCACCGTCCGCGTCATACGCGGCCTTTGCCAGGACGGGCGGGCGATCGCCCTCGCCGGCCAGCCAGAGCCTGCGCGGCTTGCCCAGCGCGATCATCCCTGGGAGATCCCCGTAGAGAGCGCCACCCGGTAGGAAGTCCGGGCTATGCACATCGAGGACCCTGCTGAACCGGAAACCTCCCGTATCGAGAGCGACTGCGTCGAGTGCGCCCGGCGCCTGGGCGCAGGCGCCGGCTACCCACGGTCCGCCCCCTTCGAGCCCCGCCAAAACGAGCCGCCCTGTGCCGCCCCACTGCCCTTTTGCGTAGGCGATGGCTGTCAGAACGTCATGGACGCGTTGCGCGAACAGACTGTGATTGTATCCGAACGTGTAGGCGGCTGCCTCGCGGGGGTTCTTGACCCGCCGGGTCTGGGTCACGGGATTGCCATCAACCAGGAACTCGCCCTGGAAGAGCAGATCCAGACCGAGCACCGTCCACCCCTGTTCGAGCAGAGGCCGGAGTTCGGACCGCACCTCGCCCGTGCTGGTGGAGAGGCCGGCCTTGCCGGAGCCGCTGACCCAAATGACAACTCCGGCTTTGTGTTGCCGCGGTTCGAGCCGGATCGCGGGCAACTCCTCGCCATGAGTGAGGTTGCGCAGTCGGCCGGTTGTCTGGTGACAGGCGCCGAGGTCGGTCTGGGCACTCGATTCCCAGACGACCTCGCCGACATCCTTCAAGCCCCGCCCGATCACAACATCGATGCCGCCCCCGTAGACGCGCTCGAACTGGTCGCGCGACCCGGCCGCTTCGGCCAATTGCCCGGCGGCATCCCCGGTCAGCCAGCGCAGCAACTTGCGCTCGAACTTCGGTCCGCCCTCCGGCTTGGGATGCTGCTCGTTCCAGACCGTGAGGTCGGCTGTCGCGAGCCTTTTGAAGTCGCGCTCGATGACTGGTTCCTCTTGGCTGAGGCTGAGGTGGCGGTTCATCCAGCCGTACATCGCCATTCGGCTGACGCTGTTGTAATTGTGGCCGAAGTGCAGCGCCTCTTTGAGCAGGACGTTGTCGGGCGCCCCCAGCAGCGCGTAGTGACGCTTGAGCTCCGGAAAGCCTTTGGTGCCCATCGCCTTGGTCCAGTCGTCCGCCGCGGTCATTCCCTGCGGCTTCGGGGCAAAGAGGGCGGCGAACTCGACGTTGCCCGTCCCGACCCGCAGGCCGCAGGCGTTCTCACAGGTGCAGCCCCCCTGCATGGCCGTCGAGACCATCACGGCGGGAAAAGCGACCGCAGGCCGCGGATCGACCGCGCACAGGATGAACGTCTGCGTTCCCCCTCCGCTGGCGCCGGTGACGCCAATCCGGGCCGCGTCCACGTCGGGCAAGCCGGTCAGGAAGTCGAGGGCGCGGATCGAGTTCCAGGTTTGCAGGCCCATGACACTTTGGAAGTGCGCCTCGGCCTGGGGACTGAACAGGCCCCAGTTCTCGGTTGTGTTCATCTCGGGCCGCTGCTTTGCGAACCCGTGCGCCAGCGCCTGCGTGATCTGCACGCTGTCGGCGTACCCGATCATGTCGTAGTGGAAGACCACGCATCCCATCCGCGCCAGCCCGACACAGCGCGCCTGAAGTGGGCTGCGCGCCGCGTCCTCGAATCGCTCCGCACCCGCCGCGATCTCCCGCCGCACATCATCGGCTCCGGTGTCCAGGAAACGTCCGTTCGCCCAATGCCCGTGCGGGCAGAGCACTGCGGGGCGTTTGGCCTGGCCCGGGCCCTTGGGCCGATACAGGCTGCCGGTGACATAGAAGCCCGGGAGGCTTTCGAAGTAAACCCGTTCGACCGTATAATCGCCGCACTCGACCCGTCCGTGGACGACCGCGTTGAGGGGCGTTCGGGTCGGCGCCGGCCACAGACCGAGCGTCACGAGCAATTGGCGCCGGACCCTCTCGGCGCGCGCATCCCAGGCGGCGCGGTTCGTGGGGGTGGCAAAGGGAAAGTAGCCGTCCAGATCTTTCAGCGGTTCGAGCCGCACGTCGCGGGGGAGCTGCCCCTGCGGCAGGGCGCGGGGAGCGGCGGAATCCGCGGCGACAGCGAACGCGAAACAGGCAGCGCAGCCGGCAAACAACCGGGCGCAAGACAGGAACTTGGTGGCCATGCGGGTGAGTGTAATGCCGGACCCGGCCCTCGCCAAGCCCGGAGAGAATTGGGGATTGGCGCTAGGGGCGCTTTCTGGTGATGTCTGCGCCGATGATTCTGCACAAGCTCATCGCGCACCACGCCAAACACGGCTATGACCATGCGTTCTCGCGGATGCAGGTGGACGACGCCGTCCGGTGGCTCGGGGACCGTGGCGTCGCGATGGGCCAGGGCACGACGGCGCTTGATCTGGGGTGCGGCTCCGGCACATTCGGTCAGCGACTGCTCGAAATGGGATGCGAGGTCACCTTTGCCGATGAAAGCGATTGGCTGCCGGCGGAGATTTCGCGGACGTCTTTTCGGAGGATCAATCTCGATGCGGAATCGCTGGATTCGCTGGGCCGCCACGATCTGGTGATTTGCTCGAATGTCCTCGAGCATCTGCGCGAGTCCGAGCGGCTGATTGGGTCCTTTCCAGCCGTGTTGCGGCCCGGGGGACATCTCTACCTGAGTTGGACCAACTGGCTCTCCCCCTGGGGGGGGCATGATTTTTCGCCATGGCACTACCTGGGTCCGCGGCTTGGTCCGCGGCTTTTTGACCGGCTGGTCGGCAAACCGCGCGCGCTCAAGCCGTTCGAGAACCTCTTCGTGACCCACATCGGACGCACTCTGCGGCTGCTGCGGGCCCAACGGCATCTCGATGTGGTGGCTGTGGCTCCCCGCTACTACACGGAGCTGTGGCCTCTGATGAAGATCCCGGTGCTGCGCGAGGTGTTGGCGTGGAACTGCGCGGCGCTTGTCGCGCGCAGGGATTAGCCCGGTTATTTCACACGCTTCGCGAGGATCCGTAACCGGGCTAAGGGTCTGTGCAAGAATCAATTCCGATTTTGGCGCCCCGCCCCGC
>CAYPUR010000275.1:0-5955 GCA_964413865.1 uncultured Verrucomicrobiota bacterium | reverse complement strand
TTGCCCCAGCCCGGATTTCGTTGTCATCTTCCCAGTGGTGAGAAATCCGGGCTAGTTGGCAACCGGCACGTCATTTCGGCACCGCGATGGTTCATCGGGCGGCCCGCAGCGTGACCGGACCGAGCAGGCCGGATGGCTCGAGAGGCGAGTTGGCGGTGTAATCGTCCGCGGCGGTTGTGAAGGTGTAGCGGCCGGCCGGATGGCGGGCGCCGCCGAGCAGACCGGACTTCCACTCGAGGTGGCGGACCGCCTTGTGGGCGGGTTGCTGATCTCCGATCAACCGGTTGACCCAGGTGTTGACCGCTGTGACTTCGAGGAGGTTGCCGGTGGGACGGAGCAGGCTGGCGTGGAAGTCGACGCGGTACGGGAAGGTCCAGGCAATGCCCAGGTCTTTTCCGTTGAGTTTGACTGCCGCGATTTTGTGGACAGTTCCCAGGTCCAGAAAGACGCGCTCCGCGTCCGGCAGGTTCTGCGGACGATCGAACATCTTCCGGTAGGCGGCCTGGCCCGAGTAGAAGCGGATGCCTTCGTCTGCGTGTTTGTCCCATCGGAGCAGCGTATCGAAGGCAACCGGCTTGTCGGGGCCGCCCCAGGCGGGATCAAACGTCACTTCGTAAGGTCCATCCAGTGTCGCCAGGATCGTCTCAGCCGAGAAATTCTCCCCCTGGACATGCGCGGCTGTGCCTGATGCACTGCGATCGAACACAATGAACCAGCTCTCGCGCGGGGCGAACTGCAAAGGCACGGACACGATCCCGTCGTGGATGGTGTAGCGGGGCAGCGACCGGCGGGCGCCCGTGACGGGATCCCAGAGTTGGGGGGCGGCGCCGTCCGTGCGGAACGCGCAGTCGATTGCGACCGGCTCGGCAGTGCGATTGCCCACGAAGAAGATGTCGCGGGACTGGGTGCGCCGCTGGTGAGAGCGGACCGGACCGGTGGTGTCGAAGGCCGGCGGGACACCCCATGTCTTCAGGAGCGCGACCGTGGCGTCATAGCTCGGGTAGAGTGAATCCGGGCGGGACTTCGGGATGACATTGGCCCAGGGTGCCATCGAGGCGGGCCCCAGGACCCGTGCGGCGCGCCAGTGGGGACCGGCCTTGGGTTCGCTCCGCCAGGCGTCTTCGGGGTCGTCTGCGACGCGCCAGGCGTCGTCGGTGCCGATCAGAACATCGTGTCCGTCCGCGAACTCGATGTGAACCAAGGCGATCAAACCGGCGGGGTTGGGTTCGGACCCGGCATTGGAAGCGGCCACGGCGAGGAGGTTGGATCCCGCTTTGAGGGCGGGGCGGATGTCGACCTGTTGGATTTCGTTGAAGTTATTTCCCGAGGCGACTTCGACACCGTTGAGCCAGACTTCGAACCCGTTGTCGGCTGTGACGTGCAGACGCGCGCTCCGCAGAGTGCGTCCGGTTTCGAGTTGAAATGTCTTTTGGAAGCAGCGCGTCACGCCGGCCGGGGCGCGTGTGGCGGGACTGTCCTGGGGCGTCCAGATCCAGTGGCTGTGCCGGTGCATGAGGCTGGGGTGACTGGCGTGTGTCGGGGCAGTCGCCGAGCCGCCCCAAACGATCCGGCCTTTTCCATGACTGCGCTCGACGGTTGCGTTGGGAACATCGAGTCCGCCCCAGATTTTCCGGGCCAGGGCGTGGACACGCGCGTCGCACTCGGGATACTCAGACAGGCTGGGGGACTTGATGGGGGGGGTGCCGATGACGGTGGCGCCCTGTTCGACCAGGGCTCCGAGTTTGGCAAGCAGCTCCGGGGTCATGGTCTCGAGGATTGGCAGGACCAACAGGCGGTAGGTGGTGCCTTCCGGGAACACGATCCGCCCGCCGTCCGCTTTGGCGCGGGCCATGAGGATGCCGGGGCTGACGGCATCGAATCCGTAGGCCTTCTTTTCGCGGAGCAATCCCTGACCATCGAAGGCGTCGTCTGGCGGCAGAAAGATGTGCGGGGCGCCCTCGGGCACCAGGTAGAGGATATCGGCCACCGAGACACCCTGACGCAGCATTTGGCCGCAGCGGGCGATGTAATCGTGATAGGGGCGGACCATGGGCCAGAAGGTTTGGTGGCGGTGCCAGTGGATGCCGTGCGGTCCCATGGCGAGGCCTGGTTTGGGGGCATGCAGACCCAGCGGCTGATGTTGGAACGTGTGAAAGATGAGGTCATTGATTCCCATGGCGAAGGCCCAGTCGGTCTGGTCCTTGAGATCGGCGGGATTATCCGGGTAACCGTGCCGGGGCGGCGAGGTGAAGGCCTCGGCGCGGACGACCGGGCGGCCCATCGTATGGGCGATCGAGGCGGCCTCGATGCAGCTATAAACCGTGTCCACCTCGGCGATCCAGAACTCGCAGGACGGAATGTCGGCGACTCCGCCCAACTCGATGTCGCCGGCGGGGTTCATGTCGTAGGGCTGATTCGAGTAGTAGAAGCCGTTTTGGTGGGCGTGGCGGCGGATGACGTGGGCGTGGTTTTCGATCACCAGCTCCTGGGCCGTCTTGCGCAAATCCCAAAGAAAGCGCTCGGTGTTTTCCCGCGAGCCGACGGTCAGCCCCGTGTAGGCGGGGAAGAACGGTTGTGGATCGTAACCGCGCCGGCGCTGGAACTCGTCGCGAAAGCGGGCTGACCAGTTCTGGGAACTCATCTCCCAACTGTCCAGATGCAATGCCGTCCAGCCACGCCCGGGGCGCCGTGGCCCGACCCGCTCAAGCAGTTTTTTGTGAAACTGACTAAATTGGAGAGCGAATGCCGCCGCATCGAATTTGTCGGTCTCGAAGCCGTGTCCGGGCGTGGGCGCCGGGCGGGTGGTTGCCCCGGTGCTTCGGGCGGCGAATCGCATCACTGTCCATTGGCCCGGCGGGACACTCCAGTCCAGAGAGCCGTCGGGGCGCAAGTGTGTTGTCAGATCGAGAACCTGGGCTGGGTCGATGATGGCGTCCGCGGGCGGCTCGCTGTGGGTGGCCGGGGCCGGGATGAAGCGCGGCACGTGTTTCCAGATCGAGTAGGGCTGCGTTTCGTAGAGCGCCTTGACAGCCAGATGCTCCGGCGGTTCGGCCGCGGCCGGCGTCGGGAACGCCAGGACAGCCACATCGGCGTGCCAGGCGTCGCGCCGGGCGGCTAGGTCGGGCGACAGCCCGGCGAATGGGGATGGGGCGCGCGGGGGAGGAACCGGGAGGATGGCGGTGCAGGGGCCGGGGCCGACGACCGTGATTGAACTGGCGCAGAGGTGCTGCATCGAGCGGGGTGGATCGATCCAGGGACCGCCGGCGCCGCTCCAGCCCGGTCCGGTGCCGAGGATGATCTCCATGCCGAGCCGGTCGGCCGTGCGGACGGCGTGGGCGAAATTGTCCTGCCAAATCGCGCTCATGAAATCGACCGGACCGCGGGGCACGCCGATGTTGACTTCGAGGAAGAGGGCTTTGCGCAGCCCGGCGTGGTGCATGGCTTCGAGGTCGGTCGTCATCGCCTCGCGATCCTGGTTGCCGTCCATGAAGTACCAATAGACGCCCGGGCGCGCCGAATCGGGCGGGTTGGCGAAGTCGTTCGCCAAATCCTGCGCGAGGCCCATCATTCCGATGAGCGTGCCGAAAACCGGCGCCAGGAGGGAGGTTGTGATGTGACGCATTCTCCGCCGCGGAGCGTGCGGGACGATCGGGAAGAGGCGGGCAGACATGATTCGATTGCGTGGAAGGGTAGCGGCTCTGCACGGGCGGTGCCAGTCGAATCGACACCCACGTCGGGAGGGCATCTCACGGTCTTCGCTCTGGGATTCTGGTAATCGTCATCGCAATCGTAGCCGACGCGCGCCGCATGGGCGGGTCCACGAAGGCAGATCGAGATAGAGACTGCGACTACGATGACAATGACAATGACAACAAAATCCGGGCTAGCCCGCAGTGGTCCGCATTTTGGAGTCTTCGGCTTCGCCGTGGGCACAGGTCCATAGCCCGCTTGCGCTTCGATTGCCCATCGCGCATGATAGCCGTCCTTGATGCGGTTCATTCACGACATCTACAGCGACGCTCGGCAAGCAGGGCGGCCGGTGCTCTCGTTCGAGTTTTTTACGCCGAAGACCGAGAGCGGTGATCGGGCGATCTTCGAGCGGACGCTGCCCGCGCTCTGCCGTTTGGCGCCGGACTACTGCTCGGTCACCTATGGCGCCGGAGGCAGCACGCGCCCGAAGACCCTGCAGATGGTCGAGCGCATTCAATTCGATTTCGGGGTGCCCGCGATGGCCCATCTCACGTGCGTGGGGTCGACCCGAGACCAGATCGTGGCCCTGCTCGACGAGGCGCGCAGCAGGGGAATCAGGAACATCCTGGCCTTGCGCGGGGATCCGCCCGAGGAGACCGGGCGCTTTGTCAGACCTGACGGCGGGTTCGAATTCGCCCACGAGTTGGTGACGTTGACCCGTGAGCTTGGAGGCTTTTCGATCGGAGTTGCGGGATTTCCCGAAGGCCATCTCGAGTGCCGGGAGGGCAAGGAGATTGATTGGCGCCGCCTGGCGGCGAAGATCGGGTGTGGCGCCCGGTTCGTCATCACGCAGTTGTTCTTCGAGAACGCGTTCTTTTACCAATTCCGCGATTATCTCGTCGGCACACTGGGCGTCACAGTGCCGATTGTGCCCGGCGTCATCCCGATCCTCAGTTCGAGCCAGGTCGAGAGATTCGTCTCTCTGTGCGGCGCGACCATCCCGTCCGCACTCGCCGGGCGGTTGAATGCCCTGGGCGATGACGACGCGGCGGTGACGGAATTGGGGATTGAGTTCGCGACGCGCCAGTGCGCCGATCTCTTGCGCCAGGGGGTGCCGGGGATTCACTTCTACACGCTGAACCGGGCGGAGCCCACGACGCGGATTGTCCAAAACCTCAGGGGCGGCTGAGGGCGTGCCTCGACTGTCCCAGCAACCATTGTTACGGCCTATGTACTACCTGACAGGCATCAGCGACGAAGCGGGAGCATCCATCGATGTTCAAATCAAGGCGACCCGGCAGCTCGGATGGCGCACACTCGAAGCCCGGACGGTCGAGGTCGAAGGTTTCCCCGGCGGCAATCTCCACGAGATCCCCGAGCGCGCATTCGACCTGGCTGTCGAGAAGCTCCAGTCCGCGGGCATCGGCGTCTGCTGCTTCGGATCGACAATCATGAACTGGGCGAAGACCGTTCAAACCCCCTTCGCAGTGACCCTCGCCGAGACGCAACGCGCCATCCCGCGGATGCGGCGGTTGGGCACGAAGTTCGTTCGCATCATGAGCTTCAAGCCGGCCGATGACGCTGACACGATTCCCGCCGTGGTTTTCGAGCGGGTCAGGGAGGTGACGCGGATGTTCCTCGATGCCGGCCTGCAGCCCGTCCACGAGAACTGCATGAACCACGGCGGCATGAGCGCGCAGCATGCGCTCGAATTGCTCGAGAACGTCCCCGGACTCAAGTGGGTGTTCGACACCGCCAACCCAATCTTCAATCCCGACCGTTCCCGGCCCAAACCGTGGAGCAAGCAGGATCCCTGGGATTTCTGGACGCAAGTCCGCGAAGCGACGGTGCACATTCACATCAAGGACGCCACCTGGAACCCGGAGAAGAACGACGCCGATTACCGATGGCCGGGCGAGGGCGACGGACGGGTCCGCGACATTGTCAGAGACGCGCTGAGCCGCGGGTACGGCGGCGGGATCTCGATCGAGCCGCACATGGCCGTAGTGTTCCATGACTCGAGCACCCGCGCGTCGTCCGAGGCGCAATACGCCAATTACGTCGAGTACGGCCGCAGGTTGGCCAGCCTGGTCAGCGAGGTCGAGAGGGAATTGCAGTTGGCTTGAGCGCTGCCTCGGCTGGCCCGCATAGCAGTCCTCTTGCGGAGTCTGACCGCCCTGTGCACCGTCGGGGTGAAAACGTGCGGGTTAGCCCGGATTTCTCACAACCGGGAAGATGACAACGAAATCCGGGCTGTGACCGAGG
>CAYPUR010000274.1:0-5986 GCA_964413865.1 uncultured Verrucomicrobiota bacterium | reverse complement strand
TAAGAGCGCCGCTTCGTTCCAGGAATGGGGACAACGTCGTCACCCTGGGCCAGCACCCACGCCAAGGCTAGTTGCGCCGGGGTGCATCGTTTGCCTCGGGCCAGGTTCTCCAGGCACCCCATCAAGGCGAGGTTGCGCTGGAGGTTCTCGCCCTGGAAACGCGGCGCCTGCCGACGCCAGTCGTCGACCGCCAAGTCGCCGAGCTGCTTGATCTTGCCACTGAGAAACCCGCGTCCCAGCGGGCTGTACGGCACGAAGCCGATCCCCAACTCACGGCACGTGGGCAGGATTTCCGTCTCCACGTCGCGGGTCCACAGAGAATACTCGGTCTGGAGCGCGGTCATCGGATGCACTGCGGCAGCCCGCCGGATGGTGGCCGGGGCGGCTTCCGACAAGCCGAGAAGCCGGACTTTGCCAGCACGGACCAACTCGCTCATCGCGCCCACCGTGTCCTCGATGGGCACCTGGGGATCGACCCGGTGCTGGTAGTACAGGTCGATGACGTCCACGCCCAGGCGCCGCAGGCTGGCGTCGCAGCAGGTGCGAACGTACTCGGGGTGCCCGTTCACGCCCAGGAACTCCCCTTCCGCATCACGGACATTGCCGAACTTGGTGGCCAGGATGACCCTGTCGCGGTGGCCTTTCAGCGCCCGCCCCACCAATCGCTCGTTCACACCGCAGCCGTACATGTCGGCGGTGTCGAAGAAGTTGATCCCCAGATCGAGGGCACGGTGGATGGTGGCGATGGATTCCTGGTCATCGCGAGGGCCATAGAACTCCGACATGCCCATGCAGCCCAAGCCAAGGGCCGAGACCAGTGGACCATGTTTCCCGAGTTTTCGTTGTTTCATGATTCTGTCTTTCGAGAATTGAGATGCACGTTCAACAGTCCAGCAGCCCATCGAAAGGCCGGATAAGTCTCACGAGCCAACGCGGCTCGCGCCGCTGTCGCCCCGGTCTTCATCGACGGATCATGTCGAGCAGGCCGCGCTGAGACAAGGACGGGGCGACCGTAATGGCGATCGGCGCTGCGCAGTCTTGGGCCGACCCGCCAAGGACGCCGGGGCACCGTTGCAGGGAGGGGTGCGTGCGGGTCGGCCCAAGTCTGCGCCGTGCCGCCCTGCATTGCGCGGGCCGAGCGGTTGGGGCCTAGTCTCGCGCGGCGCGAGTCTTGGTCCCAACCGTCCGACCGGAGCAGGCATCGCCAGGGTGGTGGGAGGCGTCTTCTACTGACACTGCGCAACGTCGTTTGATCGGCTCGGCCCGATGTGGCATAAGGGGAGAATCAAGGAGGGGGTATGTGGGCCGACCAGAGGGCGAAATGCAATCACATCGCCCGGCCAATGTCCGTCGGTATCGGTCTCTCGGCTTTGACGGTGCCAAGTCTGAGCGAGGGTCTTGATAACCGGGGTGGGGATCGAGGGCAAGATGCCGCACCTGACGGCCATCAGCGAGAATTGCGTCAGCCTCACGCTGAACGGCCAAACCTCCGACACAGCCTGGGCGGCGTGCGCCCAAGTCTCCGCTTCGCCCCCGTTCTTGACGCTCAAATCTCCGTCTGGATTCGGGCGGACCGGTACGCTTCGAAGTATGTGCCCGTTCGCTCGCGAACCGTCAACCGGGAGGAGCACGAGGCCCGCTGCATCGTTCGGGGTTTGAAAACTGGGGCCGAGGAGGCGATCCGATTGGCCGCGCCCAGCATGGCTGCCCTCATTGACGGCCCCTGCTGGCTGGTTCCGGTCCCCGCCAGCGACGGCAGCGTCACGGCGAACCTCAAATTGGCCAACGCGATCGCCGCGTTGGTCCCCGGCTCCCAGGTCAACTGTGCGGTCGCACGTGCGCATCCGGTCGAGTCTTCATGTCAGCGCCGTGT
Organism: uncultured Verrucomicrobiota bacterium; assembly: GCA_964413865.1. Taxonomy (GTDB): domain Bacteria; phylum Verrucomicrobiota; class Verrucomicrobiia; order Limisphaerales; family J093; genus MWFF01. The sequence continues at coordinate 4,113 of CAYPUR010000274.1, read as the reverse complement.
GGACGGCCGCTTCGGTCTCAGCCCCGCCGAACACGCCATCGTCCGCACCGCCGGTCCGATGCAGGCCTGGCCGGTCTACTTTGTGGATAACGTCATCACGACCGGGGCGACCATCGGCGCTTGCCGACGCGCCTTGGGTTGGGGGACTGGTCTGGTCTACGCGGACGCCAGCACTTGGCGGAATACGCGCCCCGGACCGCCAAGGTGAATTGATGCGGGGCGGTCTCGATTCGTCTTGCGGTCAATCAGGCATAGTGGCGGTTCCTTGGCGCTGGTCTTCAAGCCGTGGCAGGGCTTCACCGCCGCGTTCACCGAGCTGCACCTCAATTCCCCGATCCCCAAGTTAAGACCAGTCGGTCAGCCGGAACGTGGCTGCACTGCGTCCAGGCAGTTCTGGCCGGGGTCGAGCAAAGGGCTCAAAATTCAATTCGGCCTTTTGTCCCCATTATCCCCCAACGGGGCCACTGTGGACAACGCGCGTGTTTACAAGGTCTTACAGGGAGTCTGGCGATGGACTTGCTTGGACCTGGAAGCCCCGAATAATTTCCACCGGGTGACAAAACGGGGTGACAAGACAACGCCTGAGCGACGAAACGTCAATGTCGGGCCGCGGATGGATGGGCGGTTGATTGGGTTCTGTACGGTGGTTGCCAGATGAGCAGCCGGGGCGTCTTTTGACGACGCTCGGGTCCGACAGGCAAGGGCAAGCCGGAGCCGCTCCGCGATGGCCTGCCTTGACGCGCATCGGCCTTTGGCGAACCGGTTCCCGAGTTCGGTTCAGCTTCTGGGTTGTGGGCGGCGGCGCAAGACAACCTGTCGCTCTCGATCTCGCCCGCGTCTTCGCCTTGCTTGCCCGTTCTGGCTCCAGCATCCTCCGGACGTGCCGCGAAAGGGAACGCCGATAGGTCATTGCGGGAGGCTCGCTTGAGCAGCGCAGCGGACATCCAACGGAGGTTCGCCGGACGCAGCCGAAGCCGTCCAGCGGCCTTCACCCTGATCGAGTTGCTGGTGGTGATCGCGATCATCGCCGTTCTGGCGGGGCTCTTGTTGCCGGCGCTGGCGCGGGCGAAGGCACAGGCGCGGTCCGTTTGGTGCCTGTCGAACCTCAAGCAATGGGGCATCGCGTGGACGATCTACGCGGATGAGAACAACAACTCGTTCAGTCAGGGCACCGCGGTCTCGTGGGCGCGCGGCGAGTGGCTTTACGCTCTGAAGAAGCACTACGAGAACAAACCCGACCTTCTCCTCTGCCCCGTCGCCACCTCGCGCCGCGGCCCCGGCGCACAGGAGACGCGCGTGCCGCCGCGCAGCGCGACGGCGGTCGAGTACGGCGGTCCGACGACCGCTTACGATTTCCCGGTGCTGGACCCGACCGGGTCGCAGCCCGGACGCCAGGGCAACATCGTTTCGAGCTACGGGATCAACAACTGGATCTATGATCCGCCGCCCGGCGTCGGGGTCATCCAAGGGCGCAACACGGCATGGAACTGGCGCAAATTCACCGCGCCCCTCGAACCGTCCAACACGCCGTTGTTCGGCGATACCATGTGGCGAGGCGGGGGACCGCATCACAACGAGCGCCCGCCGGCGTTCAACGGCGAATGGCGCGGTTACGGCGCCGAATTCAACCACTTCGCAATCCGTCGCCATGGACGCGGCAGCCAACTCTTGTTCTTCGACACCTCCGCGCGCGCGGTGCGCACCCGCCAACTTTGGTCGTTGCCCTGGCATCGGACCTTCGACGTCACCTATGCGGACCGCGCCATTCGGTTTCCTGAATGGATGAAGTGATGAATGCCCGGTTTCCGCGCCCCAGATGAGGATAGCCGAGTGGTGACGCCGCGGATGGTCCGGGGTAATCGCACCGCGGTTTCCTCGATCCGGTTGACGATGGCGTGGCTGCGTGTGTGGCTGGCACCTCGATGCCGGTGGATCGTGAGTTCTTTGCGAAACACCAGGCAGCGCGCCTCACCAGTTGCTCTGAGCCGACCGGGCGGGCAGGCAACGAACTGGCCGGTCATCGTTTGCGGGAAACCCGGCGTTCGAGACGGTCAAGTTGATCGCCCAACTGCAAGACCGTGAACTGGAGAGCAGCGATCTTCTGTATGGCCCAACCTTCGAATATCTTCCGGGGATCGTGCTTCCTGGGCGGGAGCTTCTGTACCTCTCGCACGTGGTCGAAGAACTCCAGCATCAACCCACGTGTTTTGGCATCGATCTGCTGGGCATAATCGGGTACGGGTTTCAGCATAGAACCTGAGACTATTGTCGGAGCCCTGATGCAGTCAAATCTCGGCTTGTTCCGCGAGGCTCGGCAGGAGGCGGGCTGAGATCGAAGCATCTGGCGACAACATTCGTACCTTTCGTGTGAGGGGACCTCGGTCGTGGCCGTGCGTTGCTCGCGCTGAAGCTACTCAGCGGTGTCCACCGCAATACTCGCCGAGCGCCGCCAAGCGGGTCGAACCACCGGTCAGGCCAGTTGCCTCATAATCAGATCGGTCCTGACAGCACCATAGTCCTTCAAGTGGGCTGGCGGGGCTCGCTCGTTCGCGAGAAAGCGCGTGTGCTGGACCCAAAGGAATTCCTGTGGACTCAATTGTAGGTCCCAAGTAGCAAACCCCCGTAGCACATCGTTCCGAGTTTGGAGTGTTTCTACGGCTCGCTGCACCAGGCCAAAGGCCGCGTGTGGCGGGTTACCAGCCTGGGCGGGTGGCAGCCGGACGGCCCGCGCAAGGTGCGCGTTTGGTGTGTCCTGCACCAGGGCACCATCGAAGAAACCATGTTCGACGTGGTGGCGACGAAAGAAGACGCGGCCACCATTTGCCTGCTGGGCCGTCGCGTACCGCGCACGTTCAAACCGGTGGACATGGAGGAAATCCTGGCGCTGTCCTACAGCAAACTGCGCAACTGGAAATCCGAGGCCGAGTGCGAGACCCAATGGCCCGCCATGTGCGAAGCCCTGCGAGCCACCCAGCGCATGCCGGCCTGGGTGAGGCGAAAGGTGACGCAGGCAACCGCCGCTACGCCAGGGCCACCAAGTCCATCACCCGGCTCAGATGCAGCTTTCGGAGGACCTCAGCCACCTGTGACTCGCTCAGTTGCCCGGTGTGCTCGTTGAAGATGTTTGTCGTGAAGTGGGCGGCGTCACACGTGTTGCTCCCATGGACTACGTAAATGTACAGTTCGGGATCGTCCAACGGGGAGAATCGGACCTGCTCTCGGAGCATGTCTTCCACGCATCTGAAGTCCTCCCCAATCCGGAGCGGCGCGTAGGCAGGCAAGCGCGAACGCAGAGCGAGCAGCGAATTCTCCCAGTGTCGGGCCTTGGAGAAACAGAAGAGTCCCTTCTCAGGCCACGCGAGGGTGAGCCGCTGCAAGACACAGGCTTCGGCGTTGTTTGTCCTCAGCGCATCCATCTGGCGCTGGACCCGCTCAGGATGGTACCAGTCGTCGTCGTCCCATTGGATGACATACCGCCCAGTCGCCGCAGAAACGGCCACGTTTCGCAACGTGCCCAACGGCAGGCGCGACTGACCGAGATGCACGACTTTGATGCGAGCGTCACCCAAAGCCGCGAGGTACTCTTCGGTCCCATCGGTTGAAGCACTCACGACCACTAACTCAAGCCTCGCGTACGACTGCTCCAGGAAGCAGCGGACCGAACGCTTGACAAATTCCAGCCTGTTCGTCGTCACCATCAGACAGGAAACGAGGTCGTCGGCCGTATCGCTGGCCCCCGGGCTCGTCTTTTCCGGAGCGGCGCGACACGGTTCGGTCGCCGTGCCGCTTGCGCCGTGGTCGCGGACGACAGTGCGGCGGAGAGGTTGGCCGCCCGGATTCGCTCCATAGCGCTGACGGAAATACTCGCGTACGGGCAACCCGTCGACTGTGGCTTCGCGGTGTTTCTCGCGGCGTTCTCGCTCCTCGATCCAGTAGTAGCAAACAGGAACGGTCGTAGTCGCAAAAGCATCACGACCATAGCGCTCATGCAAACGGAGCCATAGGTCCCAGTCCTCTTCGAAGTCGATACGTTCGTCAAACAGCCCCACTTCCAAGAGGGCAGCCCTGGACCCCAAAATTCGGACCACTAGGTAAGCTTGTCTTTTCGAGGTC
>CAYPUR010000273.1:0-5990 GCA_964413865.1 uncultured Verrucomicrobiota bacterium | reverse complement strand
GACTTCGGATCAGAAGGTTGCAGGTTCGAGTCCTGCCGGACGCGCCAATTGATAGCCAAGGAGTTACAGAGAATCTACTGGGTGGGTTTAGGAAGCCACTTTTGCGTTTCCTTTGCACTTTTGGCGAGCTAGGGCGGTTCGCGCCGTGTACCCGCCGGACCGCCTCGCCGGCCAATTCCGACCCCAAGAGGGCCGGTAACCAACCCTTTTCACGCCTCCCGCGCTTCGATTCGGCTTCTCATCTTCGGTCTGCAACAAACACCTTCGCAATTATCTGATGTCCATTATAATGCCGTCTAAGTTAGCTTTTTTCACCCTTTCCGCGGGATGGGACCGGGGGCTGCGGCGGATGCCAACGGGCGGGAACGTAACGCCACTGTCCACGGACAAACGCCACTAACCGCCGGCAACCGGGGGCGAATCGGGGGTGTTTCGACGAAAGGGCCGGGGCCGTGCGGAGCGAGAGCGGACGGGGAAAACTCTCGAAAAGCGCCGGGCATTTGCTATGCCTTGCCCGACGCACAGCAAAAACAGAGAATGGCGAGCTTCCGTCTTCGCGCGGAGGCCTCGGAGGGCAACATGGAAAACACGCTCTACTTCGGAGACAACCTCGAAATCATGCGGCGCTATCTGCCGGACAAATCGGTTGACTTGGTTTATGCCGATCCGCCGTTCAAGAGCGACCAGAATTACAACGTGCTGTTCAAGGAGCGGGACGGCGCGCGGGCGGCGTCGCAAATCCGCGCCTTTGAAGACACGTGGTCTTGGGATGCGGAAGACGAGGCGGTCGTCGCCGACTTGGTGACTGCCGGGGGGCAAGGTGGCCGATGCGGTCCAGGCCTTCCGCCAACTCATTGGCCCGTGCGACATGCTCTCCTATCTCGTCATGATGGCCCCGCGCCTCATGGAGTGCCGGCGCGTCTTGAAACCTTCGGGAAGCATGTACCTTCATTGTGACACCACGGCCTCGCACTACCTCAAACTTCTGTGCGACGCGGTGTTCTTGGTGTCATCGTTCAAGGCTGAAATCTCGTGGAAGCGCCACAACGCACGAAGCACTGAAGACAACTGGCCGCACGTGCATGACATGATTCTTTACTATACGAAAACCGAGGCATTCACGTTCAACCCAACGAAGGTCAAAGGAGACGAAAGGAGCTCCCGCACACACTTATTACCGGCGCCGACGGGCGCGAGTATCAGACCTATGAGCTTACGGGTCCCGGATTGACGCGGGAGGGTGAGAGCGGTCGGCCTTGGCGCGACTTCAACCCCTCGGAAATGGGGCGCCACTGGGGAACCGCTCACGCAACAATGGAAGGATGGGCAAAAGCCGGGCTTATCCATTTTCCGAAAGATGGAGGATTCCCGCGCCGAAGATCGGAACAGCCCTTTGACGCAGATTCTCGCCGCATCATGGTAGGCGATTTGTGGACTGACATCGACCGTATCAATCAAACGGCCAAAGAACGCCTTGGCTATCCGACGCAGAAACCGGAAGCGTTGTTGGAACGGATCATTCGGGCGAGCAGCAACGAAGGGGACACGGTGCTTGACCCGTTCTGCGGATGCGGGACGGCGGTTGTCGCCGCGCAGAAGTTGAACCGCCGATGGATTGGAATCGACATAACCCACCTTGCCATAACCCTCATGCGTCAACGGTTGAAAGATACGTTTGGACTCGAAGCTGTGACGCACTCGGCCAAGACGGAGCCGGCGTCGGGGACGCTGTGCGAATCGCCAGCGCCCTACTCCACGGTGGCGGACCGGCTTCCGCCGGAAGGCTTCGGCCCGGCAAGCACGCCTACGTTCCGAGTTGTGGGCGAGCCGCTGAGCGCGCCGGACGCGGCGGCGCTGGCGGCGTCCGATCCGTATCAATTCCAGTGGTGGGCGTTGGGCCTCGTGGGCGCGCGTCCCGTGGAAGGCAAGAAGGGTGCGGACAAGGGCATTGACGGGAAGATTGTCTTCCAGGGCGATTCCGCCGGGAAGTTTGAGACGGTCATTCTGTCGGTGAAGGCGGGGAACACGGGCGTTGCGCACGTGCGGGACTTGCGCGGGGTTGTGGAGCGCGAGAAAGCCGCGCTCGGGGTTCTCATCACGATGCAGGACCATACCGGGCCGATGCACGATGAAGCCGTGACCGCCGGTTTCCACGAGTCCGCCACGTGGGGCCGGCGCTACCCGAAGATTCAACTATTGACGGTGGCCGATCTGTTGGCCGGGAAGCAAATCGACATGCCGCCGATCAAGCAGGTCGGGGCGACGTTCAAGAAAGCGCCGCGCGCCTCTGGCCCGGTGCCCACCGCGCTGGAGTTGCCGTTGTCAGGGGCCGCGCAGTAAGCTGCGCGGGATGGGAGCAGGCTACGGTTTGACCTTCAGTCCTGCGGCGGTGGCGAGGGCCTTCTGGCGGGTGTCGAACGTGTAGAATTCCTTAACCTCAAGGGCGAGGGCGGCGGCAACATGGAGCACGTCGGCTCCGCGCGTGCCAAGGTGTTCGGTGTGGGCCGCGCTGAGAGTTTCCGCTTGGGCGTACACGTCTGCCCAGGCGAGGGCAGTTTCCACCAGGGCACCGGATTCTACGTCCGCTTGGATGGCGGCGAGGACGGTCTGACGTTCCAACGCGGTGATTTCCTTGCGAAAGACGGCGAGGCGCACCGCGTTGCGCGCTTCGTGCCGGAGCAAGGGCGTGAAGGCGAGCGGGGTCTTGCACGCGGCGGCAAGCTGCTGGGCGGGGGCGCTGTTGGCGTCCTGCCCGTAGAGCGACACGAGCAAACTGGTGTCGGCGTAGGCTAGCATCGGCTGGCTTCCCGTTCCTGAAGCACGCCGTCTGAAAAATGGGTGCGTTTCTTCCCGAAGATGGCCTTCGCGCGCGCGGCGAAGTCCGGCATTTTGACCTTAGCGGGTATTTCGGGGCGCGGGGGCAGAATCCGGGCGACGGGGCGGGTCCGGTTCAAGACCGTGACTTCCTCCCCTTGGGCGACCCAAGCCAGAACGGCGCGGAAATCGTGGCGCACTTCGCGAATCGTTGCTGTCTTCATGTGAAACAACATGTGGCACGATTGCCCATCCCGTCAAGCCCCGCGCGGATCGCCACCGATGAAAGGGGGCGCTCAGTGCCAGGCCGTGCATGTTGCCGACTCCGGGGAGTGTCAAAGGGATACCGGACGCCTCGGAAAGACGCGCCTACGGGGCTGCCAGGGGCCAAGTCCGCGCGGACCGGGGGCGAATCGAGCCGGTTTCGACGAAAACACGTGAAGGCCTGCGTGGCGCAGTTGCAGCATGGCTTGGTGAATGTCGCCGGAGTCTGCCACCAGTGAACCGAATTCCTTTCGCAGGCATCACTATCTGGGCTACTGCCGACCCGTCGGTGAGCATCTCAAGTACCTCGCCTGGGCCCAAGGACGCCCGATCGCTTGCCTGGCGTGGTCCTCCGCCCCGCACCATCTGGGTCCACGTGACCGGTTCATCGGTTGGTCCAAGGAACAGCGGCTTCGCAGCCTGCACCTCATTGCGTACAACACCCGCTTCCTGATTGTTCCTTGGGTGAAGGTTCCGCGCCTGGCCAGCCATCTGCTCAGCCGCGTCGCGCGGGTCCTCTCCGCCGACTGGCAAGCGCTCTACAACCACCCGATCCACTTGCTGGAGACCTTCATCGATCCGGGGCGCTTTAACGGCACCTGCTACCGCGCCGCCAACTGGCTTTACCTGGGCCGCTCCACCGGTCGGGGCCATCGCACCTGGAGCCAGCGCCCCAACCGCTCGCGCAAGCAACTCTGGGTCTATCCCCTCTCGGCCCACTTCCGCCAACACCTCCTGGGCTCCGATGGCCAAACCCGCCCCTGCAGTCATCCGCCTGAGTCCCGCCCAACTGGACGCACTCCTGGCCCAGTTGCGCGCCCACCTGCCCAGCCCCGTCTTCGATCTCGTGCAGGCCGCCCTGCAAACCCTCCAGTGGGTCCTGGAGGCGATGGAACTTGAAACCACCACCATCGCCCGCCTCAAGCGCGTGCTCTTCGGTTTCCAGAGTGAGAAAACCAAACAACTCTTTCCTGAGTCCGCACCCTCCGCGACCGGCGCGACGTCGGCGGATCCCGCGATCCCGCCCGGCCAGAAGCCCAAACGTCGCGGTCACGGTCGGCGCAGCGCCCAGACCTACACCGGAGCTCAGCGGGTCGCCGTGCCCCATCCCAGCCTCCACGCCGGCGATCCCTGCCCAGACTGTTCGGGAACCCTGGGCGCCAGGGAACCCAACCAGGTAGTGTGCATCCAGGCCCAACCGTTGTTCGGGGCCACCCTTTACGAAGCTCAGGTTTTGCGCTGTAACCGCTGCCAGAAAGTCTTTGCCGCCCCCTTGCCCCCGGTCGCCCAGCAGGCCAAGTACGACCCCAGCGTCGGCGACATGCTCGGTCTGCTCCGCTTCGGCCTGGGCGTACCGATGTATCGCACCGCTCGGTGGCAGCAGGACCTGGGCGTCCCTTTGCCCGCCTCCACACAATGGGAACTGATGGCCGCGGCGGTCCAACCCCGCCAACCGCTCTTCCAGGCCATGATCGAGGCCGCCGCCCAAGGCACGCTGCTCCACACCGATGACACCCCCATGCGCGTGCAGAGCCTGCAGCGGGAAATCGCCCAAGCCGGCGACCAGGCCGAGCGCACCGGCATCTTCACCACCGGCCTGATCGCCAAACTGGGCACCGGACAACGGGTCGCGCTCTACTTCACCGGCTCCCGTCACGCCGGCGAAAACCTCGATCACGTGCTCCAACACCGCGCCGCCGGGTTGGGCCCACCTTTGCACATGTGTGACGGACTCTCCCGCAACGGGTCCAAGGAGTTCGAGACCATCCTCTGCAATTGTGCCACTCACGGTCGGCGCCAGTTCACCGATGTCCGGGAGGGCTTCCCCGTCGAGTGCCGCCAGGTGATCGAGCAGTTGAGGTTGGTCTATCATCACGATGCCCAAGCCCGCAAACAGCAACTCTCCGATGACCAGCGCCTGCGCTTTCACCAGGAGCAGAGCCAACCGGTCATGGACCGACTCCACCAGTGGATGAACGACCAGATCGAGCACAAGCGCGTCGAACCCAACTCCGGTCTCGGTCAGGCCATCAAGTACATGTTCAAACGTTGGGAGCCGCTCACCCGCTTCTTAAAGGTCCCCGGCGCCCCGCTGGATAACAACATTTGCCAACAGGGCCTGAAGTTCGCCATCCAGCACCGGAAGAATTCGCTCTCTTTCAAGACGCTGCGCGGCGCCCTGGTCGGCGACTTCTTCATGAGCGTGATCCAGACTTGCAGGCTCAACCGCGCCAACCCCGTCGCCTACCTGGCCGCACTGCGCCAGCACGCCAAAGCCGCCTTGCAGAACCCGGCCGCCTGGCTGCCCTGGAACTACCACCACGCGCTGGCGGCCATCAACACGAGCTGAACCCCATCGCGGGGCACCCGATCCCCCCCTCGGCAGCGTCGGCCACCGCCGACGCCATGCGGGGCACCTCACAGGCCTGCCGCCCAGCCCGCCGCGGCCTTTTTCGCCGATCCGCAGCCTTGCCGAAGCAACACGTTGGTTTGAACTCGGATCCTTGTTTGACGGAGTCCTCACCGGTCCTCGACCCGTCCTGAAGTGGGCGATCGGCGATTGGAGCCGAACTGGAGGCCAAGGGCCAACTCCACACGAGGTTGCGGGAGGCGGAGGAAAAGATCGGGGCGGAACTGGACTCGTTGCGCCGACACTTCGTCCAGCAGGGCTTGACGCCGCGCCAAGCCCACGACCGGGCCTGGGAGATCGTGAGAGAAAGATACCTCTTCCTGTCCCCAGAGGAGGAATAGACGCGGCCGAGACAAGACCCCGGGTTCGGCTGTTCGCTTCGCCGGATCGGACCCGACTGAGGAGGTGATGGAACCAAGCGCGACCACGCCGTTGCCCCAACGCCCTAAATGGGACATCGACCGCCGCCTAGCCCGCATGGCTCACACTCCGTCGGTGCACC
>CAYPUR010000272.1:0-6070 GCA_964413865.1 uncultured Verrucomicrobiota bacterium | reverse complement strand
CGAATCGAACCGGATTCCGGACGACCGAGGTGCACAGTCCTTTATCGACGGGGATTCGTACCAGGCTGAGGTGGCCTTCCAACACGTGGATGTCGGCGTGCCAACGCGCCCGAACGGTAAAGATCGACATCTCGCCGTCGCGGCGACAACATGAAGGACGGCGCGCAGAACTCTGTCTCAGCAAACTCACTCCAAGCTCTCAAGGACTCTCAATGAACGCCCAAGTCCCTTTTCTCGATCTCAAGGCGCATCATGCGCCGCGGCGCGCCGAGTTTTTGGCCGCCATCGGCGAAGTGATCGATTCGGGCGCGTTTGCCGGCGGCCCGTTCGTGGCGAAATTCGAACAGGATTTTGCCGCTTTCTGCGACACGCCCTTCGCCATCGGCGTCGGCAACGGCACGGACGCGATCTGGTTGGCGTTGCTCGCCTTGGGCGTGGGGCCGGGCGACGAAGTCATCACCGTCCCCAACACATTCATGGCCACGGCTGAGGCCATCAGCTACTGCGGCGCCTTCCCGGTCTTCGTGGACATCGATCGGCAGACCTACACGATGAACCCCGCGCAACTCGAAGCGGCCATCTCGAATCGCACCCGGGCCATTGTGCCGGTCCATTTGTTCGGGCAAATCGCCGACATGGATCCGATTCTCGAAATTGCGAACCGTCATGGCATTCCTGTGGTCGAGGATGCCTGCCAGGCCCACGGCGCCGAGTACAAGGGGAGAAAGGCGGGGTCCCTGGGCGCCGCCGGTTGCTTCAGCTTCTATCCGGGCAAGAACCTGGGAGCGTTCGGCGAAGGAGGCGCCGTGGTGACCAGCAATGAGGATCTCAAACAGAAGATCCAAGCCCTGCGCGACCACGGCCAATCCCGCAAATACCATCATTCCATGATCGGATGGAACGCCCGCTTGGACGGCATCCAGGGCGCTGTGCTCCGGTTGAAGCTCGAACATCTCGCCGAGAACAATGACCGCCGCCGCGCCCATGCGAGGGCCTACACCCAGGCTCTGTCGTCCGTCGACGGCCTCATCACGCCTCACGAAGCCGCGCACGGACGCCACGTCTATCATCTCTATGTCATCCGCGTCGCGGAGCGCGATCGTGTGCTTGCCGATCTCTCCGATCGGGGTGTACAGTGCGGCATCCATTACCCAATTCCTGTGCACCTGCAAGAGGCCTATCAGTCCCTCGGGTTCCAGCGAGGCTCGATGCCCGTCGCCGAACGGTGCGCCGAGGAATCCCTCTCCCTGCCGATGTTCCCGGAACTGACTGAGGAGCAAATCGACCTCGTCGTGCGCGAGGTCAGGAACTGCGTGGGGCGCACGGGTGCGCCTGCGAGCAGAACCGCCGGCGTAGTCGCAACAGCGTGCGCCTCGCGCTAACCAATCGCCGATGAGGGCCTCAACCGCACAAAGCCTCGTCAGCCCGTGCCGCCGGGGCGGGCCTGCCTGCCGCGATGCGCGTGGCGCGGGCAGGGGACCCGGCCTGTTCGGGTTCCGCGGCCTCGTGGCCTCACGCGGCGCGATGGCCGACATCGAGACAGGCGCCGGGTCGGGGGACCCGGCCTACAGCGTGGCAGTCAGCGATGTTGTAGGCCGCGTGGCCTCACGCGGCGCGATGGCCGACATCCGCCCTTCCCCCTTCCCCCTTTGCAGTTCGCCCGCCGCCACCCTGCCTCCCCGATCTCCGAACTCCGAACTCCGAACCTCGAACTCCGACGCACCGGCGCACCGACGCACCGACGCACCGACGCACCGACGCACCGACGCACTGACGCACCGACGCACCGACGCACCGATCTCCGAACTCCGATCTCCGATCTCCGAACTCCGATCTCCCGCCCTCCCCATCCCGCTCAACCCTTTGGCCGCGCTCGATTGGGATGACATGGTGCTGTCGCATCCGGGCTCGACGTTCTTTCACACGGCCGCCTGGGCGCGTGTGCTCCACGACACCTACGGATTCGATCCGGTCTACATGGCCGTCTTCGACGACGGACGCCTAACCGGCCTGCTCCCCTGCATGGATGTCGACGGCCTGATCGGGGGCAGACGCGGCATTGGATTGCCATTCACCGACGATTCCGCTCCTTTGGTCGAGGATGGAACCCAGTTCCTGAATCTCGCGCATGGACTCATCGCTCTGGGCCGGATCCGCGGTTGGCGCACTTGGGAATGCCGTGGCGGGGCCCAATGGATGCCCGACGCGCGCCTCTCGCTCAGCTTTTACACGCACACCCTCGATCTCACAGCCGGCGAGGCCGGGTTGGCGTCCGGGTTCGCCCCATCGGTCCGGAGAGCGATCCGGAAAGCCGACCGCAGCGGACTCGAAGTGCGCATCGAAGACTCCGCCGCATCCGTGGACGCCTTTTACCGGCTCCACTGCATGACTCGGCGCAGACAGGGCATGCCGGTCCAGCCCAAGGCGTTTTTCGACAACATCGCCCGGCATGTGATTGCGCGGGGTGCCGGGCGTGTGATTCTCGCCTATCGCCTGGGCCAGCCGGTGGCTGGGGCGATGTTCTTCGAGTCGGGCCGCAGGGCCTTCTACAAATTCGGGGCGTCAGACCTTGCGCGTCAGGATCTGCGCGCGAACAACCTGGTCATGTGGCGCGCCATTCGGTTCTATGCAGGCTGCGGTTTCGCGACGCTGGATTTCGGGCGCACCTCGATGGCCAACGAGGGCCTGCGCCGATTCAAGACCGGCTGGGGCGCGGTCGAATCCCGGCTTTCTTACTTCAAGTATGACCTGCGGCGCAGCCGTTACATGGCGGATCGCGATCGGTCCTCGGGCTGGCACAACGCCGTGTTCCGATGTCTGCCCATCGTGGCCCTGCGCGCCCTGGGCAGCCTCTTGTACCGGCATCTGACCTGAACCGGAGAAACGAATTTATCATGACTGATCAGCCCGGAACCTCAACGCCGCCATCCAGACCGGTTGGCTCGACACCGCCAACCATTCGGGCTGCCGATGTCGTCTACGCGTTGTTCCGGCACAAGTGGCTGGCTTTGACCTTGTCGCTGTTGGGTGTTCTTGGCGCCGGCGCGCTCTACCTCACTCAGAAGCCCTTCTACACTTCAGAAGCCAAGCTTCTGGTCCGCTACGTCCGCGATATGAGGTCAGTGGACAGCGCGCCGGGTGCCACGCAGGGTGAAGTGAGGTCTCCCGGCAATAGCGAAAGCATCATTAACTCGGAACTCGAGATCTTGAGCAGCGGGGACCTGGCGACCCAGGTGGCGGAGTTGATCGGCCCGGAACAGATTCTCGGCAACGTTCCCGGCGGCACCAACATCCACGCTGCTGCTCACGCGATCAGGCTGGGGCTGCGGCTCGAGGCACCCCGCCGCAGTACGGTTATTCAGGTAAGATACAGCCACCGTGACCCAGAAGTTGCCCAGAAAGTTCTGCGGCAGTTGCTAAAGAGCTACTTACGCATGCATGCCGAGGTCCATCGTTCGGTCGGCCTGTTCGATGACGTGCTGACCCGGAAAACGGACGAATGGCGATCGAGGCTTTCCCAGACCGAAGGCGACCTCCAGAAGATCAAGCTCAATGCCAACGTCACCTCCGTCGACGAATCGCGCCGCGCGATCGCCGAACAATCCGCCAGACTCCAGCAGGACCTGATCGCCGTCGAGGCGGAACTGGCCCAACGGCGCACGTTCCTCGAACGACTCCTGAAGTCGAGCTTGGCCGCCCTCCCGGCCGCCACCAACGCCGAGGCCGTCGTCGACATTCCTGTGCCTGTCGACCCGGAGAAAGAGAAGCAATACCGATTCGTGTGTGCCCGGCTCGAGTCCTTGCGCAATCGCGAGCTCGACCTCGCGCTCCAGTTCACCCCCGAAAGCAAGCCTGTCGCTCAGGTCCGCGACCAGATCGCCGAGGTCGAGAAGACCAAAGCCCAACTCGAAGCCGAGGAACCGCGCTTGCGGGCCACCGCGCTCGTCCAGGGGGGCGTGAAGCTCCAGTCCGATCGCGTCCTGTCGACCGAGGGCCAGCCGACCACACTCGAAGCCGAGCAGGCCCATGTCGTGGGGCTCGAATCCAAAATCAAAGTTCTCACCGAGCACCTGAACCGCAACCAGAAGGAACTCGCAACGCTGATTGCCGCGGAAAAGAGCATCAATGAGCTCGAACGCAGCCGCGCCCTTCAGGAGACCAACTACCGATATTTCAGTGTCCGGCTCGACCAGGCGCGCGTCGACGAGGCGATCGGCACCGCCAACCTGTTCGATAACATCAATATCGTCCAGGACGCCACCGTCGCGTTGCGGGCCCCCTCGCCGATGCTCAAAGCGGCGCTGATGGCGCTGTTGGGCGGGATCGGCGCCGGCTTGGCCTTGCCATTCCTCATCGAGTTCATGCTCAACCAGACTGTCAGGCGCCCCGACGACATCGAGAAGAAGCTCCGGCTCCCCTTGTTCTTGTCGATTCCCGATTTCACCCGGAACGGGCACGCCCGCCATAGCAGGCTCAAGCAGTTGGCCGATGCCCCGACCGCCGCTGCCGCGGACACTCCGGCCCCGGGTCAGGGGGAGAGCGAGACCGCCCTTGCCGTTGTCGATCCTGACGACCCGATCCGGCTTTACCACGAGTCGCTGCGGGATCGGTTGATCATGCATTTCGAACTCCTCGGATTGACGCACAAGCCCAAGCTGGTGGCGTTGACCGGCACCCATCGGGGCGCGGGCGTCTCGACTTTGGCTGCCGGCCTGGCCGAGTCGCTGTCCGAAACCGGTGACGGCAATGTCTTGTTGGTCAATATGAATCCCGAGCGGGGGCCTTCGGTGCATCCCTTTTACCGGGGCAAGGCCGCCTGCGCCCTGACCGACGCGCTCGAAGAGGACAAACGCTCGCCGGCAATGGTCCAGGACAACCTGTACGTCGTGTCTTTCCGCGGCAACAACGGCCAAAGAGTGGGCATCATACCCAAGAAATTCGCCAATCTCATGCCCACCATGAAAGCCAGCGACTACGATTATATCATTTTCGATATGCCGCCCGTCAGCCAGACCAGCGTCACCGCCAAGGTGTGCGGCCTGATGGATATGACCTTCCTGGTTGTCGAGTCCGAGCGGACCAAAGAGGAACAGGCGAAACGGTGTGTGTCGCTCCTGGGCGAGTCGCGCGCCAGGGTGGCTGCCGTCCTGAATCGCTATCACAATTACCTGCCGTCCAGGCTGCAGACGGACATTTAACGACGCCCCCGGATCACCGACGCACCAACTTTACCAGCGATGCCTCGAAGACTGACAAATAACCTGACGGTTTTGACAAGTTTCCTTGGCGCTGCGTCCTGCCCTGAATCGAATAGTGTCACTGTCGGAGGCAGGACGGCGTCCATTCGAGCGCGGGCTGCGAGGTCGCGAAGCGTCTGGAGTGCGCCGGTTTACCGGCGCTTTGGCTTCATTTTTCGTTGGCAGTTTGCGAACGATTAGTTAAGTGGATTTTGGGTGGCGCGGTGTGGAGGCCTGATCGAGGGCAACCGCGCGGGGGCGCGTCGAGTCAGTTGAATGCGGTGTTGCAGATGTCCGCTGTGCCATAGATCGCACCAGGTGCGAATCGACCGGGACGAAGTCTGCCCGGCTTGAATCAGAGGTCAGAAATCAGCGGTCAGCGGTCAGAGCGGGGAATCTGACGTCAGCGGTCAGCGGTCAGGAATCGGAGGGGAGGAGTGGATGCAGATCAAGTCAGCGAAGGACCTGACGGTGTATCAGAAGGCGTATTCGCTGGCCATGGATGTGTTTCGCACGAGCAGCAGTTTCCCGAAGGAAGAGAGATATGCGCTCACCGATCAGGTCCGGCGCTCATCTCGATCGGTCTGCGCCAACCTCCGTGAAGCCTGGTCCAAGCGCCGATACGAAGCCCACTTCGTTAGCAAACTGACCGACGCCGACGGCGAGAACGGCGAAACAGACACCTGGCTGGACTTTGCCCGTGACTGCGGTTATTTGGCGGTTGCCGACCACACGCGGATGCAGGCGCTCTGTGGCGAAGTGGGCGCAATGTTGGGCAGCATGATCAACAACTCCAGCCCCTTTATCCTCAAAGATCAGTCTGACCTCTGACC
>CAYPUR010000271.1:0-6081 GCA_964413865.1 uncultured Verrucomicrobiota bacterium | reverse complement strand
CGCGACGCTAGCCCGGATTTCTACCCACTTTTTGCCACAGCCCGGATTTCGTTGTCATCTTCCCGGTAGTGAGAAATCCGGGCTAGGGCCAGCCCCCCAAGCAAAACCAGTGCGCCCGCATAAAACGGGGCCCCGGGAAGCATCACCGGCGCGCGCGCGCTGATGAAGTAGCCGAACAGTGCTGTCGCCGAGAGTGGCCCGATGAACCCGGCCACGCTTCCCAGGCTCGACAACGCGCCCTGGACAGCCCCTTGTTCGTTCGGGGCGACGGTTTTCGAGATGAGGGCTTGGGCCGCCGGGCCGGTGATGCCGCCCAGCGATCCGAAGACCAGGATGGGATAGATCATCCAGCCCTCGGTCGCCACCGCGTAACCGGTCATCGTGAGCACCCCGATCCACAGACCCGTCGCAATGGCGCGGCGCTCCCCAAGCCTCGGAACCACCACGCGCACCAGACCGCCCTGGACGATCGCGGTCATGGCGCCCACGATGGCCAGTGACACCCCGGTCTGCGCCACCGTCCACTGGTACCGGTAGGCGGTGTACAACACCCAGGTGCTGTGCACGGCCGCATGCGCCACGTGCAGGACAAAGAACGTCCCCGCCAACCCCCACACCACCGGACGCCGCCGCAAGGCCGCCAGAGACCCGATCGGGCTGGCCCGGCCCCAGTCGAACGCGCGCCGATGCCGCGCGTCGAGCGACTCGGGCAACACCAGCAGCCCGTAACACCAGTTCAAAAGCGTCAGGGCCGCCGCCGCATAGAACGGCAGCCGCAGCCCCGCCTGACCCAGCAGGCCGCCGAGCGCCGGTCCGGCAATAAACCCGAGCCCGAACGCCACACCGATCAGACCGAAACTCTGCGCCCGCTTCTCGGGCGGGCTGACGTCCGCAATATACGCGCTGGCCGCTGCGATGTTCGCCCCTGTGACACCCGCAATAATGCGCCCCGCAAAGAACCATCCCAGGGTCGGCGCCAATGCCAGCACGAGATAGTCCAGCCCCGACCCCAGCAGCGAAAACAGAATCACAGGACGCCGGCCGTAGCGGTCGGAGAGGCTTCCCAGCACCGGCGCGAAAATGAACTGCATCAGCGCGTAGAGCGACGCCAACAGGCCGAATGTGGTCGAGGCGGACGAGACGTCCCCTCCGGAAAGGTCCTCGATCAGTCGCGGCAGGATTGGGATGACGAGCCCAATGCCCAGCACATCCAGGAACAGGGTCACCAGGATGAACGGAATGGCTGGCGCGTGGCGCGTCACAAAGACTCGAGGCCACTCTTGGCCAGGATCGTTCTCTTGGCGAGCGCAGAGTGCGCTCAGCGGGCCAACCCGGCCGACCGCATTCACTGGACGGCGCGCGGCGGCTCGGGCCAATATCACGCACTCGACATGAACGGCCATTTCATAACACCTGCCTTCCCTCATGAAAGCTCGATTCCTGCTCATCCCCACCGCTCTCATCCTGGCCGCCGCGCCGGTCTCCCATGCCGCGGCCACCGTCTCGATCGGGCATAGTCCCGCCGGATCCGGCTTCGCATTCGACTCGCTGCCGCTCCCGGCCAGGAACGATGCGGCGTCCACGGCGGAGTTCACCCTGGTCGATGGCGAACGCGACTCGAACGGCGGCCTGCTCGCTGTCCTGCACGATGGACGGCTTCCCGTCGAGGATGACGAACCTGCGGCGAACGTCTTCTTCCGCGCCGGGACGGACGGCGGCCGGATCCGGATTGATCTCAAGAGCGTCATCCCGGTGAAACAGGTCAACACGTACTCGTGGCACACGGGGGCGCGCGCTCCGCAGGTCTATAGGCTCTATGCGGCGGACGGCGCGGCCTCCGGATTCGTCCCGAGCCCGCGCCGAGGAACCGATCCCGAGTCGTGCGGATGGACGCATGTCGCGGCGGTGGACACCCGAGAGCGGCACGGGTCTGCGGGCGGGCAGTATGGAGTGGCGGTGTCTGACCCCGCCTCGGGCAAGCTGGGCGACTACCGGTATCTGCTGCTGGACGTCGCCCGCACCGAGGCCCAGGACGCTTTCGGCAACACCTTCTACGGCGAAGTGGACGTTCTCAACGCCCACGCGCCGCCTCCCGAGCCCGCAGTGGGTCAAACGGGTGAGTCCATTCTCATCCCGTTCGGGGCGTCCCAGGGCAAATGCAAGTTCACCATCGATGCGACGGCCGCACCGGACCTCGCGGAGTGGGCCGATGCCCAACTGCGGCCGGTCGTCCAGGAATGGTATCCGAAGATTGTTGCGATGCTGCCCAGCGACGGCTTCGAGCCGGCGACAAACATCACACTGCGGTTTCGAACGGATATGGGCGGCACACCGGCGTCGGCTGGCGGGAACCGCGTCAATCTCAACAGCGGATGGTTCCGGCGCGAACTGCGCCGGGAGGCGCTCGGCGCCGTGGTGCATGAACTGGTTCATGTCGTCCAGGACTACGGGCGCGCACGGCGCCTCAACCCGGGCGCCGCACGCACCCCCGGCTGGCTGGTGGAAGGCATCGCCGACTACATCCGCTGGTTCCTTTACGAGCCGGAGACCAGGGGCGCCGAGATCACCGAGCGCAATCTCGATCGAGCCACCTACGACGCCAGCTATCGCATCAGCGGCAATTTCCTCGACTGGGTGACGCGGACTTACGATCGGGACATCGTGCCCAAGCTCAACGGCGCCGCGCGCGAGGGAAGGTATGCCCGGGCGCTTTGGGAGGAGCGGACTGGCAAGACGCTCGACGCGCTGGGTGAGGAATGGAAGAAGGGCAACGAAACCCGAATCCACGCCGCGCGATCCAACGGGGGAACCGTTGAGAAATGAGGCCGACACGATAGCCGTCGCCCGCGACGCGCCTGCAACACCAATCCTGCAGGGACCTGCAGGCGGCGCGCCCGTGCACGGCGGGACGTGCCGCGGACACATCGCGATGACGATTCGCGAGCTGCGCCGTGCCCGGTCCACGGCGCCGGGCGGACCTGAGTTCCCGAGTCTCGTCCGGGCCTTTGCGCCGCTGGTCTTCGGCAGCGCGTCGCTGCTGGCCCCGGATCAGAGCGAGATCCTCGATCGGGTCTTCGTCGGGGTGTTTCACGCATTCGCATCTCAGTGGCGCCGGCTGCCCCGGAATACCGTCATCGCCTCGTGGCTGCTCCGGTCCACCTGGCTCGCGGTCCGACGGGAACGCAGGCGCATGAAGCTCCCGACGCCATCGAGGGCCTCTCCAGCCGGCGTGAGCACAGCCGTTCTCGGCGCGTTGGTTCGGATGCGTCGAGGCCTTCAGGATGCGCTTGTCCTGGGTTGTGTCTTGCAGGCGGACATCCCGGAAACCGCGAGGGCATTGCGCCGCCACGCGGCCCGCGCGATCGCGCTCAGGGACCGCGGCCTGGACAAACTGCGGAAGGCGCTTCGAACCCGGGCGCCCGGCGTCGATCTGCCCAAGCTCCTGGCCCAAGTCCCCCGCACGATGCCGACCGAATTCGAATGCGGGGCCCTGGCCCAGGTCGAGGACTGGTCGCCGCGGACACGAAAGAGCGGGTTGGTGCGCGGGATTCGACGCGCCTGGCGGTGGGTTGCCCTCGAACGGGCCGCGCGGCGCGTTGTTGCCGTCCTGGGGTCAGGCGTGTGTCTGCTCATCCTGATTGTCGCGGCATTTGTCTGGTCGCTCCGGCAGGGGCATCTCACACGATGGTTCGTCGAGCAATCGAGCCGGCGCCTGGCCAAGGAGATGCCCGAGGTTGCCGAGCCTGCCCGCCCCTGGCCGGCTCGATCGCCAGACGCCTCGGGTGAGACGCCGCCCCCACCGCGGAGTGCCGCCGCGCTCTACGGACTCACCAATGTCTGGACGGCCCGGCTCAGTTTCACGCCCGGGCAGTGGAAGGCGCTCGCACCGTCGCGCGTCCCGCCCGTTCCTAACCTGATGCGGCCGGATGGCATGATGCAATTGCGCAATCCCAAGGCGCGGCGGAGCGGCCTGGCCGGCGTCGTGGGCCTCGATTTCAACTGGGCGCGGGCGCATCTCGAATTCGCCGGCGCACAGTTCTCCTCGGTGGGCGTTCGGTATCGGGGCAACGGCACCTACCTCAACTCGCTCTTCGGCCTCAAACAACCTTTCAAGGTCGGCCTGGACAAGTTCGTCAAGGGCCAGCATCTCGCGGGGATCCACACCCTGAATTTCGTCAACGCCATTCCGGACAACAGCTACATGCACGACGCTCTCGCCCAGCACCTGTTCCACGAACTCGGCGTCCCCGGTCCCCGCACCGCGTACGCCTACCTGACGCTCGATGTCCCCGGCCATTTCCAGCGCCAGCCGCTTGGATTGTACGTGCTGGTCGAGAACGTCGATGCCGATTTCGCCGCGGACCGCTTCGGCTCTCCGGACGTCCCGATCTTCAAGCCCGTGACCACCCAACTCTTCGAATACCTGGGCGAGGACTGGAGCGCTTACGCAGACATATACGACCTCAAGACCAGAGCCACGCCGCAGCAGTTGGACCGGCTGGTCGATTTCGCCCGGCTCCTGGCCCAAGCGGACGACTCCGAATTCACGCAGCGGGTGTCGGACTATATCGGCCTCAATGAATTTGCCGGGTTTCTGGCGGGGAATGTTCTGATTTCGAGCTACGACGGATTTCTGAGCAACGGCCAGAATTTCTACATGTACATGGACCCCGGCACGGGCAAGTTTGGATTCCTTCCCTGGGACCACGATCATGGTTGGGGCGAATTCGGCTACATAGGAACGGACGAGCGCAGGGAGCGGGCGTGCATCTGGCGCCCGAGCACCTATGAACACCGCTTTCTCGATCGCATGCTCAAGGTCGAGGCCTTCCGCCACCTCTATCGGCGCCACCTCGAACGCGCGCTCGAAGGGCCGTTCACAGTCGACCGCCTCTATCCCCAGATCGATCGCATCGGCGCGATCATCCGGCCCGCGGTGGCGGCGGAGTCCGACTTCCGGCTCAAGCGCTTTGACATCGCGATCAGCACCAACTGGCTCGAAGGTCCGCGGGACGGCGCCCCCGAAGGACCTCGCGCGCCAGTCCACCAGATCAAGCGTTTCATCGCCGGTCGCGAGCAATCGGTCCGCGACCAGTTGGAGGGCAGAGCGCAGGGAGAGATCCTGAGCCGCGGTCCCGGGCGCTGATGTGCTTCAGAGGGGGCAATTCAGTGCGCACCCTTTGGACTCGCCAGACGGCATCGGGAGGATCAGCATCGGGCGTGATCTGGAATCCTCTGCGGCAACGGTTCCTGCTGGCCGGCCTGGCATTGGTGCTGGCCGGTTGCGCCGCGCGGCGCCCCGTTGCGCCGCCGGCTGATGCGCGTCCGGCGCCTTACATCCGGGCAGCCCATGGCCCCGATGGCACGGCGGAGCTCGAGGTTGCGCTGCGCGCGTTTAAACCGGCCCGCGGACGCGGCCCGACTGTCTGGTTGGTGGGTGTGACGCACCTTGGCACGGCGGAATACTACGCGAGGCTTCAGCGTTTCCTTGACGCGCAGGGCTTGGTGCTGTTCGAGGGTGTGGGTGCGACGAACAAGTCGTTCGCCCTCCAGCGCGAGGCCGGCTTCAACCTGCAGGCCGCGCTGGCCAAGGCCTTGGGACTCGAATTCCAACTGCACGCGATCGATTACACGCCGCAGCATTTCCAGAACAGCGACCTCTCCGTGGCGGAACTGGCGCGCATTTTTTCCAATGCCCCGCCAGGCACGCCCGACACGCCAGGCACCCCAAGCCTGCCAGGCACGCCAGGCGGCGAACCTCGATCCGGACAAGGGGGCGGCGCCGAATTTGACCATCTGCTGGCGGCGATGCAGGGGACGGGGTTTCTTGGCGCGCTGGCGCGGGTCGATCTGCCGCAGATGCCCGGCTTGCCTCCCGGCTTTCAGAATCTGCTCAGGGTCCTCATCGAGGAGCGGAATGAGAAGGTGGTCGAGGATGTTCGACACGCTCTCGATGCCAAACAGCCCCCGCGTTCGATCGCGATCTTTTACGGCGCGGGACATATGACGGATCTCGAGGCACGCCTGCGATCTACCCTGGGGTATCGCCCCGCGGTCGAGCGCTGGATGACCGCGTTGGCG
>CAYPUR010000270.1:5432-6195 GCA_964413865.1 uncultured Verrucomicrobiota bacterium | reverse complement strand
CGCTCAAGAACGGCCAGGACATCACCTACATCGTGCTGGACAACAAGACCACCGCGATGACCGGACACCAGACGACGCCGGCTTTGGACCAGGGCTTGATGGGGGAGCGGACATTTGCGCAGAATATCGACTCGGTGATCGCGGGCATCACGGACCAGACGCGCTCCGGTGCGACGGTTGTGCGGGTGAATCCGGCCGAGCGCGAAAGCTACCGCGAACTGCTCGAGAAGGTGATCCTGCAGGACGGCGTCAAGGTTGTCGTGGCGGACAAGGAGTGCGGCATTACGTTTCATCGGCGGGCGGCGCGCGAGGAACGGAGGATCCTCCGGGAGAAGGGCTTTTTGCCCGAGAAGCGGTTCATCAACATTACCCACGAGGTCTGTGACAATTGCCTCGAATGCACGAAGGCGACCGGATGCCCCGGGCTGACGTTCGCGCAGACTCCGTACGGGCGGAAAGTGCAGATTGACTTCTCGTGGTGCGTGACGGATGGGGCGTGCGCCCGCGCGATGGTGTCAACGCCCGATGACGGGCCGCGGGTCCAGGCGTGCCCCTCTTTCGAGGAGGTCACGGTCTTGCGCAGGCAGAAACCGCCGACACTCTTCGAGCGGCTCGATGCCTCGGCCCTGCCCGTGCCCACACCGCCGTCGATCGAGGGGCGCTGGCACGGCTATCTGGCCGGAGTGGGCGGAATGGGGATTGGAACCGCCACCGCCATTCTTGTGCTGGCCGGCCATCGGGAAGGGTATCAGGTCCGGTTCTG
>CAYPUR010000270.1:0-5422 GCA_964413865.1 uncultured Verrucomicrobiota bacterium | reverse complement strand
ATGCGGTCGAGGGGGCGCCCTATTGCTCGAACCTGATCCCCTACGGCAAAGCGGATCTGGTGCTGGGGGTGGACATTCTCGAAGCGGCTCGGGCCATTGATCCCTCGACCAACCAGCGCGTGGGCAGCCGGCATCGGACGGCCTTCGTCGTCAACACGCACAAGACGCCCACGATCCTGAGTCTGCTGGGCAAGGACGACTTCCAGGTGACGGTTCTCGAAGACTTGCTGCGGCGCAACGCGCGGCCCGGGGCCTACGTGAGCTGCAACATCTCGGAAGTCTCCGAGTGCTACTTCGGAACGCAACTGTACGCGAACATTGTCATGCTCGGCCTGGCCTTCCAACGCGGCCTGATCCCGCTCCGCATCGAGACCCTCGAGTGGGCGATCCGGAGCGGACTTGGCGCCGCCGGGTCCGAAAACGTCAAGGCATTCACGCTCGGGCGGTTGATGGCCCATGATATCGAGGCCGTTCGGCAAAGCGCCGGCCTGCATAGCGAATCGGCAACTTATGCGGGGATCCTGGCGGACAAGGCCGAGATTCTCGCACGAACGCGGCGCCGGGGAAAGGCTTTGGCCGCAGCCTACCGAGCGATGACCAAGGAGGCGGTCCGCGATCTGCCGATGGACGACCGGACGCTGGCCGATTTCGCACTGCGCGTCTACGATCTCATTCAGTTCGAGAATGCCGCGTACGCGGCGCGCTACGTCGAGTTGGTGCGGCGCATTCGCGCGTCCGACAGCGCAAACCGGGACTTCGAGGCCACCGTGGCCGTGATCTGGAATCTGCACAAGGTCATGCTCATTAAGGACGAAGTGTACGTGGCCCACCTCCTGACCAGCGAAGAGAAACACCGCCGCGACCGGGCCTGGTACAACGTCGATCCCGCCCGCGGCGACCGCCTGGTCTATCGGCACCTCAACCGCCCGCAGTTCGCCCTGCTCGGCCGCGAGGTCGCCTTCAACCTGCGGACCCGCGACTGGATGCTCTCGTTGATCAAGCACCAGCGCTGGCTGCGCCGCGTCATGCCCGACTGGCACAGGCAGGAGAAGGACTTCCGCGACTGGTACATCGGCCTCTTGGCGGGCTTCGACGAGGCGTCCCGCACACCCCGCGGCTATGATGCCTGTGTCCGTATGCTTCGCCTCCCCGAGGCCGTCACCGGCTACCGGGAAATCCGGTATCCGAAAATGGCGGCGGCGCGCAAGCAGGCGGCCCTCCTGGCGCGCGAGATCGGATTGGGCGATCCGAACACGGCGCCGTTGGTATCTGCCTAGCCCGCATGAGCGCGTCGTCCGAAGCGGACAGCAGCCGCCGCGAGACCGAGCAGGCGTTGTGGGACTCGGAAATGCTCTATCATTCGCTGGTCGATTGCCTGCCGCAGAGCATCTTTCGCAAGGACACCGAGGGGCGGTTCACCTTCGTCAACCAGCGGTTCTGTCGCACCGTGGGCCGTCCGCCCGAGGAAATCCTCGGCAGAACGGACGCCGATTTCTATCCGCCGGGACTGGCGGCCAAGTACCGCGATGACGATCAGCGTGTCATGGACACGCTCACGGTCCTGGATGCGATCGAGGAGAATGTTCGGCCCAATGGCGAGCGGACCTATGTCCAGGTGCTCAAGACGCCTCTCTACGACGCCAGCGGCAAGGTGACCGGGGTGCAGGGGATCTTCTGGGACGTGACCGAGCGGAAGCGGATGGAGGAGGCGATCGAGCACGAGCGCGACCTGCTCCAGGCGCTCCTGGACAGCATCCCCGACGCCATCTATTTCAAGGACCGGCAATCCCGTTTCCTGCGGGTCAGCCGCGAGATGGCGCGGATGTTCGGCGCGCGCGATTCGAGCCAGGTGGTGGGGAAGACCGACTTCGATTTCTTCGACGAAGCCCATGCCCGTCAGGCTTACGAGGACGAGCAGCGGATTATCGCTACGGGCGAGCCGATCGTGGGCAAGAAAGAGCTGGAGACGTGGCCCGACGGGCGCCAGACCTGGGCGCTGACCACCAAGATGCCGTTGTGCGACCGCAACGGGAACATCATCGGCACGATCGGCGTCTCGAAGGACATCACGGTGCTCGTCGAGGCGGAGCGGCAATTGGAGAAGGCCCGCGACGCCGCCGTCGAGGCCATGCGGCTCAAAGGCGAGTTCCTGGCCAACATGAGCCACGAGATCCGCACCCCGATGCATGCCATCATCGGCATGGCCGGCCTCTTGCTCGAGACCGAGCTGTCGGTCGAGCAGCGGGACGGCGCCGAGACCATCCGCCGGAGCGGCGAGTTGCTCCTGAACATCATCAACGACATCCTCGATTTCTCGAGGATGGAGGCGGGCCGAATGAAGCTCGACCATGTCGACTTCGATCTCCAGGAGGTTGTCGAGGGGACGGTGGATCTCTTGGCCGAGTCCGCCCATGCCAAGGGCGTGGAACTGGTCTATTTCCTGGGCGATGCGCTGCCTCGCCGACTGCGAGGCGATCCGGGCCGCCTGGGCCAGATCCTGACCAACCTGATCGGCAATGCCATCAAGTTCACCGACCGCGGCGAAATCGTCCTCGATCTCCAGCCGCGCGAGACAACGGAGACTCACACGTCGATCCGAGCCGAGGTCCGCGACACCGGCATCGGCATCGCCTCCGACGCGCAATCGCGCATCTTCGAAGCCTTCAGCCAGGCCGACGGATCGACCACGCGCAAGTACGGCGGGACCGGGCTGGGTCTGGCCATCTGCAAGCAGCTCGTCGAGTTGATGGAGGGAGAGATTGGCGTGCACAGCCAGGTCGGACGCGGCTCCTCTTTCTGGTTCACCGCCTCGTTCGAGCGCCAACCCGAAAGCGGCCAGGCCGCCGAGCCGAGCCGCGACCTTCTGGCCGGCGTGCGGGCCCTGGTTGTCGATGACCACCCGCTCAATCGGCGGCTGCTGGTGAAGACCCTCGCCCGCTGGCGCGTTCAAGCCGATGAAGCCGCAAACGGTGCCGCGGCCCTGGCCCTGCTCCAGAGCGCCGCCCGCGCCGGCACCGCGTACGATCTGGCCTTGATCGACATGGAGATGCCCGAGATGGACGGCCTGAGCCTGGCCGAGGGCATTCGAGCGGATCCAAACACCAGCCAGACACGGCTGATCATGCTCACCTCGCTGCGGGATCGGCTCGATGTGGCAACCATGCGCAGCGCGGGAATCGCCGCGTGCCTCGTCAAGCCGCCGCGCGAGGGCCGCCTCTATGACGGCCTGGTAAAGGTGATGGCCGCCGCCACACCCTCAGGCGCACACGAGCCTGCAAGTCTCGCCGCCCGACTCCACAGTCCGTCTCCTTCAGCCATGCCGTCCGTCCCGCTTCGCATCCTGGTGGCCGAGGACAACCTCGTCAACCAGCGCCTTGCCCTGCGTCAGCTCCGCCGGTTGGGTCACGCCGCGGACGCCGTCTCGAACGGTCGGCAGGTGCTCGAGGCCCTGGAACGGCAGACGTACGATCTCCTGCTCCTCGATTGTCAGATGCCCGAGCTCGATGGCTACGATACCGCCCGCGCCATTCGCAAGCAGGAGGTGCTGATCAGTGGCACGGTCGGCGCGCCCCGGCGCCCCTTGCGGATCATCGCGATGACTGCGAACACCATGGAAGGGGATCGCGAGCGCTGCGTCGCCGCCGGGATGGATGACTACATCTCCAAGCCCGTCCGGCTTCCCGACCTCGAAGCCGCCTTGCAGCGGACACGTGAAAGGCTGACCGCCGACCAGGACCTGCGCCCGGCTGCGCCCGGGGCCCAGCCGGGTTCCGATGAGCAAACTCTCGACCTCTCCATGTTGCGCAGCCTTGCCGAACTGAACGTGCCCGGCGAGACCGATGCCGTTGTGGAGATGGCCGAGCTTTTCTTTCAGAGCGCCGTTCCGCTCTGCGATGGCCTCCTTGCCACCGCCGCGGCGGGAGATCTCGCCGGGTTCGCCCGCGCCGCCCACAGTCTCAAGGGCAGCGCGAGCGGGTTGGGCGCCCAGCGATTGGCGCGCCTGTGCGCCGAACTCGAACAGAGTGCCAAGGCAGGCGATCTCGCCTCCGTTCAACGGGACGTCGGCGCTGCACGCTCCGAGTTCGAGAAGGTGAGCCTGGACGCACCGACGCACCGACGCACCGACGCACCTCCGCCGATCTCCGAACTCCGATCTCCGAACTCCGATCTCCGAACTCCGATCTCCGCAACCTCACTGGTCAAGGTTTCTGGCATCGAGGATTGCCTGGGCGGCCTCACGCACCGCATCCGCCAGCTCGGGCGGACCGACCACGGCCGCCTCGCCGCCCCAACCGAGAATCCAGCGTCGGATCTCGGTGAGACTCGACAATTTGAGCCGCAGTTCGACACCGCCGTTGGGACGGTCTGCGAGGATCTGCGAGGGATGCCAGCGCTTCTCGCGGATGTAATCGGCCACCCTGGGCGTGAAGCGAAGCACCACATCGAAGCGGCCCTCGGCCGAGTGGACGCCGAAACTGCCCCGCAATTGCCGGTCAACCGAGAATCCTCGGGGGCGGACGAAGCGTTGGCCAGTCGGGCGCACCGACTGAATCCTGGCGGGCACGAATGTCCGCAGGTCGCGGCGCAGATGATCGAATGCGAAGAGAAACCACTCGCCGTTGATATTGGCCAAATGATACGGGTCGACCACCCGCCGGTCCGCTTCGGAGCGTCCCGGCTTCCGGTATGTCAATTCGATCTGTTCGCGCCGCGCGGCCGCTCTGGCCAAGGCGTCGAACACCTCAATATTCAGGACCGGTTCGGCACTGGTGCGGAACGAGATCGTCTGGTCCCAGTCCGTCCACTGGAGCGACACGGTCTCGGGCAGTGCGTCGGCCAGCTTCTTGAGGGCGCTCACGAGCGGACGCTCGAAATTCGTGCCGCGGTATTGCTGGACCGCTTTCTCGGCCACGAGCAGCGCGAAGAGTTCTCCTTCGGTAATCTGCAAATTCGGAAACGCGCTGACCTCCTGGGTGTAGAAATACCCCCAGCGGCGATCATCGTACGCGATGGGCAGGTCCAGGCGGTCGCGCATGAACTGCAGGTCACGGACAATCGACTTGGCGCTGACTTCGAGTTCGCGCGCCAGCGTGGTCGCGTTGGGATGCCGCCCCGACTGGATCGCCTGGTGAATCCGCAGCATCCGCTCGAGCGGCGGACGCGACCGCCCGCGCCGGCGCAGCGCGGCGACCGGCGCGTTCGCTGCCACCGGACGTGCGCGAGGTTTCCGTTGCTTTGGTTGCGGCTTTGCCGCCCTGCGGGGTCTTTCCTTATCTCGCGTCGCGCTCATCTGACCTGTTCGGGCTGTGTTCCCCTGGCGGTTCTCATTCCAGGTGCATGGCTTTGCCGCCGGGTGAGGGCACCCGGCCTAGCCTGCATGCTGACTTCTCTTGTGAACTCCTGCTTCGCGGTGGCAAAAAGT
>CAYPUR010000269.1:5974-6230 GCA_964413865.1 uncultured Verrucomicrobiota bacterium | reverse complement strand
ATTTGAGACAGAAGTCCGGTGCTTTGGAGCCGACAGCGATTGCCATAAGATTGTGGTTTTCGGTTCGTTTTGGTTTCGTGGCAGGGCCACAACGCGATAGACGCAATGTATAGTGTCCCCTCCCGCCACTGTCAAATCGGCGCGGGCTATTGTGCTTGAATCGCCGGCAGGCTTTCGACAACAATGCCGCACGATGCGATTGGCTTTTCGTGCCGGCCAGCAGGCGCAGGAGTTGCAAGTGTCTGTCGGCCAGACC
>CAYPUR010000269.1:0-5964 GCA_964413865.1 uncultured Verrucomicrobiota bacterium | reverse complement strand
GATTGAATGACCTGGCGACTGCCATCGGGCGGTCGCAAGAGTACCTCTTGGGCGAACAGCGGCCCGAGGGTTACTGGGTTGGCGAACTGATCGTGGATTGCACGCTGGTCGCCGACCGTTTGGCCTACCACCATTGGAATGGGAAGGTGGACCGCGAGTGGGAGCGGAAGGCGATCAACCAACTGTTCTCGATGCAACTGCCCGACGGCGGCTGGAATATCTATTACGGCGGTCCCGCCGAGGTGAACGCCACCATCAAGGCCTATCTGGCATTAAAGCTGGCTGGAGTCCCGGAAACGGATTCCCGAATGCTGCGGGCGCGTTCAGTGGCGCTCAATCTCGGGGGTGTGCCCCGGATGAATACGTTTTCCAAGCTTTACCTCGCGTTGTTCGGATTGTTCCCGTGGAAGTATGTGCCCACGATTCCCTGCGAAGTGCTTTTGATTGGAAAGTGGTTCCACGTCAATTTCTGGGAAATGAGCAACTGGTCGCGGGCCATGCTGGTTCCCCTGGCCATCATCAACCATTTCAAGCCGACTCGCCGCTTGGGGCAGGACGTTTCCCTCGACGAACTTTACCCGGAAGGCTATCACGACCGCGATCTGCGATTGCAGCGGGATCCGCAAATCCTCACAACGCGGAACTTCTTCATCTGGCTCGATCGCCTGCACAAGTTCGCCGAACTCTTTGCCCAGGCCGGTATCCACCCTTTCCGACGGCGAGCTCTGAAGCGTGCCGAAGCATGGATGCTCGAGCGTTTCGAGGGCTCCGACGGCTTGGCAGCCATCTTCCCCGCCATACTCAATTCCCTGATCGCCCTCAAGGCGCTCGGTTACCCGGACGACCACCCGCAAGTTGTCCGGGCGGAGCAGAACCTCAAAAAGCTCGAGCACGAGACGTCCGATATGGTCCGCATCGAACCCTGTTTTTCGCCTGTCTGGGACACCGCGATTGCGCTGATCGCCCTTGCTGAATCGGGTGTGCCGCCCGAGGACCCGCGCCTGCGGAGGGCCACGGAGTGGCTGCTGAGCAAGGAGATCCGGTTTCGCGGGGATTGGCCGCACAAGAATCCGGCGCATGTCGAGCCCAGTGGTTGGGTGTTCGAGTTCGACAACAAATGGAATCCCGACGTGGATGACACGGCGATGGTGCTCCTGGCGCTGCGCTTGGTCCCGACGGGCGATTCCCGGCGCGATGAAGCCTACGAGCGGGGGCTTAAATGGATGTTGACCTTCCAGTGCAAAGACGGGGGATGGGCGGCGTTCGACAAGGATTGCACCAAGAACGTCCTCACCAAGGTTCCCTTCGCCGATCACAATGCGATGCTTGACCCCGAGTGTGCCGACATCACGGCGCGCATCTTGGAGGTCCTGGGACACGAACGCTTTCCCATCAACCACCCGCAGGTCGTCAAGGCCATCGAGTATCTGCGCAGTCAGCAGGAGCCCGACGGCTCGTGGTACGGACGCTGGGGCGTGAACTACCTCTACGGGACCTGGCAAGTCCTGCGCGGATTGCACACCCTCGGCATCGACATGCGCCAACCGTGGCTTCTCAGGGCGCGCGATTGGCTCGAAAGCGTCCAGCACAACGACGGCGGCTGGGGCGAACGCGTCGATACGTACGAAGATCCCGTGTTCAAGGGCCGCGGACCCAGCACGGCCTCCCAGACCGCCTGGGTCGTGATGGCACTGTGCGCCTTCGGCGACCCTGATCGTCCCAGCCTGATTCGCGGCGTCGAGTATCTGGTCCGAACTCAGAACCGGGATGGCTCCTGGTCCGAGGACGAGATCACGGGCACCGGCTTCCCCAAGGTCTTCTATTTGAAGTACGACATGTACCGCAACAGTTGGCCGCTCCTCGCCCTCGCAACCTATCGCCGCTTGAGCAACGGGCTCGCCCCGGAGTGCAAGCAGTGAGCTCCCACTCCGCTATGCCTTCCACCGTCGCCGAAATCGCACGCCACCTCGGAGGTCAGGTGGTCGGCGATGGCTCGATTCGCTTGGGCGGCTTCGCGCCCGCCGACACCGCCCGTCCGGGCGATCTGACTTTTGCGGAAAACGAGGCATACTTCGCTCGCGCCGAACAGAGCGCCGCCAGCGCTATCCTCGTCGCGGGCGAATGGGCGTCCACAACCAAGGCCCTCATCCGTGTCCCCGATGCCCGCATCGCGTTCGCCAAGGTCCTGCCGCTCTTCCACCCCGAGCCGGTATTCGCACCCGGCATCCACCCCACCGCTCTGGTGGCGCCGACGGCCGATGTGGATGGCTCCGCCCACATCGGCCCTTACTGCGTCATCGGTGAGGGTGCGCGGATTGCCGCCCGCACGGTTCTCGAGGCGTTGGTGCACGTCGGAACGGGCGTGCGCATCGGCGAGGACGCGCGGTTCTACCCCCGAGTCACGGTTTATCCCAGAAGCCAAATCGGCAACCGCGTCGTCGTCCATGCGGGCGCTGTCATCGGCTCGGACGGCTACGGCTACGTGACGGACGGGGGCGTTCACCGCAAAATCCCCCAAGTCGGCAACGTGGTGATCGGCGACGACGTGGAGATCGGGGCCAACGTGACGATCGATCGCGGAGCGCTTGGATCCACCATGATCGGCAAAGGCACCAAGATCGACAACCTGGTCCAGGTCGGTCACAACGTGGTCGTGGGCGAACATTGCCTGGTGGTCGCCCAAGTCGGCATCGCCGGCAGCACCCGGCTCGGTAGCTACGTCACACTCGCCGGTCAGGCCGGCATCGCCGGCCATCTCAAGATCGGCAGCCAGGTCCTCGTGGCCGCCCAATCAGGCGTGATGCACGATATCCCCGACAAGGGCCGCTGGATGGGATCGCCCGCGCGACCGGACTGGCAGATGAAGCGCCAACTCATCGCCATGGACCGGCTCCCCGACCTCCTGAAACGCATCGCAGACCTGGAACGGCGCCTGGAAACAATCGGGCAGACGCTAAACACCCAAAGCCGGGCCCGAACGCAAGACCCCGCCTGAATCAACCCCTGGCCCGGACATCCGATCACGCGCAGCGGTGTGAAATGTCCGGGCTTGAGCTCGCCTTCACAGGGGGCGCGGCTTGTGATCCCTGGCCCGTGAAGCGCTCCGCCATGGCGAGGGCTTTGAACATCGCCTTCGACTTGTTGACGGTCTCCGTCAGTTCGTCCTCCGGCTTCGAGTCGCTCACCCAGCCCCCGCCCGCCTGCACGAATGCATGACCGTCCTTCACAAGCGCGGTCCGGATCGTGATGCAGCAATCGAGGTTCCCGCCAAAAGAGAAGTACCCGACGCACCCGCCATAGGGCCCCCGCTGCGTTTGCTCGAGCTCGGAAATGATCTGCATCGCCCGGATCTTCGGCGCCCCCGACAGCGTTCCCGCAGGAAACGTGGCTCGCATGAGGTCGAACGGGGTCTTGTCGGCCCCCAATCGGCCTTCGACTTGCGACACAATGTGCATGACGTGACTGTACTTCTCGATGACCATCAGATCCCGAACCCTCACGGTGCCGTACTCGCAGACACGCCCGAGGTCGTTTCGCGCCAGATCCACCAGCATGACGTGCTCGGCGCGTTCCTTGGGATCGGCCAGCAGATCCCGCTCCTGCTCCACATCCTCCTCAGCGGTTCGCCCGCGCGGACGGGTCCCCGCAATCGGGCGGATCTCGACGCGCCGATCCTCGCAGCGAACGTGGATCTCGGGAGACGCCCCAACCAGCGCGAAACCTTCCAACTCGAGCAAGAACATGTAGGGCGATGGATTGATGGTGCGCGCCGCGCGGTAGATCTCCAGGGGAGTCGCCCGCACACGGGCAGAGAATCGCTGCGATCCGACAACCTGGATGATGTCGCCCGCGGTGATGTACTCCTTCGCCTTGAGCACATTCGCGAGAAAGCGCTCGCGGGGTTGGTTCGAGCTGAACGCCAGCGGTGGGGCCTCGGGATCTGCCGTGACTGCGGGGTGGTGGCTGGGCTGTTCGAGCAGCGATACCAACCTCTCAATCTCGGTCACGGCTTTGTCATACGCCCGGCCCGGATCGGCGCCCGGATCGATCACCGCATTCACCATCACGGTCAATGTTTGCGCCACGCGATCGAACACCAGCAGTTGATCCGCGATCAGAAAATACAGGACCGGAGTGCCAAGGTCGTCCCGCACTGCACGCGGCACCACGGGTTCCACATCGTGAATGAACTCGTACCCGAGATACCCGATCGCGCCGCCCGTAAACCGCGGCAAGCCGGGGACGCTCACCGGATGAAACCGCCCGAGGACATCAGCGACCGCCACCAACCCGTCCCGCACCCGGCCCGGCTCGTCGGTCCCGCTTCCCCTCACCTTCCACTCGGCCGTGCGGCGTCCATGCTCGCGCAGTTCGACCGTGTCCCCGTGCTGGACGATGACCGCCCGCGGCGCACACCCGACAAACGAATAGCGCCCAAGATGCTCGCCCCCCTCGACCGACTCGAACAAAAACGACTCTTCCGCCCCGCGTATCTTCAGGTAGGCCGAGAGCGGCGTCTCATAGTCCGCAAGCACACGCCGCGCCACGGGAATCAGGTTGCCGTGTTCCGCAAGCCTGCCGAATTCGCTCCGTGTGGGGCAGTGCATCGCGCCAGGACCCTCACGGTTTGCCGTAGATCTCGTCCGGCGTCCGCAGACGCGGTTCCGTGATGCGGATCCGCGATCCACCGTCCTCCGCGGCGCGGTAGAAACAGGACTTGTACCCCTCGTGGCACGCGGCGCCCGCCTGCTCGACTTGGATCAACAGGGTATCGCCGTCGCAATCAAATGCGACGGACTTCACCGTTTGCACATGCCCGCTCCTTTCGCCCTTGATCCACAACTTCCGCCGGGACCGACTCCAGAATACCGTCTGGCCCAATTCAAGCGTCTTCTCCAATGCCCCCCGGTTCATCCAGGCCAGCATCAGCACCCGTCCGGTCGATTCCTCCTGTATAATGGCCGGAATCAGGCCTTCGGCGTTGAACTTCAACTCGTCGAAAAAACTCATGCGTGTGATCCATTGCCACATGTTGAGACCGCGCCGCTCCGTGGCAGGAGGCCGGGCGCGGGCGCACGCACCGGAATGCCGTGAGCGGCCAGGTGCTCTTTGACATCCGCGACTGTGCATGTGCCAAAATGGAAGACACTGGCCGCCAGCACGGCGTCCGCTGCGCCTTCGGTCAGCACCTGCACCATGTGATCCAAGTGGCCCGCGCCGCCGCTGGCCACCACCGGCACGTTCACACCCTGACTGACTCGGCGTGTAATCTCGAGATCATAGCCCGCCCGGGTCCCGTCGGCGTCGATGCTGTTCAGAACGATCTCGCCCGCACCGAGGCAGACGGCGCGCTTCGCCCAACCCACGGCCTCCAGGCCGGTCGGGCGCCGGCCCCCGTGCGAGAACACTTCCCATTGGCCTGGACGCACTCGTTTGGCATCGATCGAGACCACCATGCATTGGCTGCCAAATCTCTTAGCCCCGCTCCGGATCAGATCGGGGTCCGCCAATGCCGCCGAGTTGATGCTCACTTTGTCCGCCCCGGCCTCGAGCATGTCGCGCATCCCCTCGATCGTGCGCACCCCTCCCCCGACCGTCAGGGGCATGAAACAGTGGCTCGCAACCTCGGCGATCACATCCAGCATCGTGGAACGTCCATGGGCGCTGGCCGTGATGTCAAAGAAAACCAACTCATCCGCCCCTTGCGCGTCGTACTCGAGGGCCAGGGCCACCGGATCCCCCACATTGCGCAATTCGCCCGCCTCCGCCCGGCCGAACCGGACGCCGCGCGTGACTTGTCGGTCGTGCACATCCAGGCAAGGAATGACCCGTTTGGTGAGCATCGGACGCTGCATATAGCCGCCGCTTCCCGCGTTGACAAGGAGATTGCCACATGACGCCCGGCGGCACAGGGCCAATTCATGAGAGGTTTTTCAGCGAGGGGCGTTTGACCAAGACGAAACG
>CAYPUR010000268.1:3855-6268 GCA_964413865.1 uncultured Verrucomicrobiota bacterium | reverse complement strand
CCTGCGCCCTCGACATCAAGCCCTATGCACCCCCGCTCCCTTCGGGACAGGCTCTCGATACGGACAGCGAGACGCTGCCCGAGTTGCAGTGGCAGCGCAAAGCCCCCGGCGGCGCCACGTGGGAGAATATCGGTGGCGTGATCCGGGCGACGGAGACGACCTACTCGTTCACGGCCCGGCTCACCGACAATGGCGCTAAGTACAAATGCATCGCCACCCTCCCGGGACCGGCGTTGACGAAGGAGACTGCCGAGGTCACCCTGACCGTCAATCAGGCGATGTTCATCACCGGCCTGGTCAAACAGGAACTCTGGGGCCCGGCTGCCACGGACATTTACACGCGCCCGGGAGTCGAGGCCGGCACCGACGGGGCACCCTGGAGCACCAGCTACATCAACTCCTTCGCGACGACCGACTTCGCGGACTACTACGTGCAGCGCCTGAGCTGCTTGTTCGTGCCGGAAGTCTCGGGCCTGTACGTGTTCTTCATCTGCTCGGACGACGACAGCGATCTGTTCCTGAGCACGGACGCCGATCCGGCCAACAAACGGCTCATCGCCCAGGAAACGGCGTGGAGCAACAATCGCCAGTGGGTATCGAGTGGCGGCGGCTCCAACTTGACCCAGAAGAGGTCCGATACCTTCGTGGACCCCACCACCAGCGAGTCGCCAGGTGCCGCGGGCTTCGACCTCACCGCAGGTCAGAGGTACTACATCGAGGCCGTCCAGAATGAAGGCAGCGGCGGCGACAACCTCGCCGTGACATACATGATGATATCTCCGACCTATGAGGACGAACCTGTGGACGGCGCCTACACAAGGCTCACAGGCGATCGTGTCGGTGTCCTGGTCCCCGCCCCGAAGAACCTCCAGATCGCGGTCGAGCCGCAGGACGTGACGGCCCACGGCTGGGATCGGGCGATCTTCAGCGTCGATGCCACCGCGGAGGCCTTCTACCCGCCCACCTACCAGTGGCGGCGGAACGGAACTCCGATCCCGGGCGCCACCGGAAAATCCTACTCGCTGCTTACCAGTGCAGGCGATAACGGCGCCAAGTTCGATTGCGTCGTCTCGCTCGCCGGCTATCCGACGACCGTCACGAGCCGCCAAGCGACGCTCACGGTGCTCGGCGATGCCGTGTTCGTCCCCGGCTCGCTCATGGAAGAGCGCTTCAACAATGCGAATCGCGACGCCGTCAATATCGGCAATGTCGGTGTGCCCGACCAGGTGAACTACTGGACGAGCTTCGACGGACCGGTCGGGGTGGCCGACAACTTCTCGCGGTCCGTCAGCGGCATCTTCATCCCGGCGGTGACCGGCGAGTACGTCTTCTTCACCTGCTCGGATGACGACAGCGACTTCTTCATCAGCACCAACGATCAGCCCGACGCCAAGCGGTTGTGCGCGCAGGAACAGAACTGGAGTGACCCGCGCCAGTGGCTTGCCGGATCGACAACCATGAAGCGATCGGATAGCTGGTCGCCTGACGGCGGAACGACGATGCCGTTCAGCGAAGGCATCCACCTCGAAGCAGGCGTGCGCTACTTCATCCAGGGCATCCACCACGAAGGCGGCGGCGGCGACAACCATAGCGCCACGTTCAAGCTGCTGGAGGCAGCCGACCCGGCCAACGGCGACGCGACTGCCTTCGTCTCAGGCGTGATTGGCCGCATGGAAACCCCGGTAGTTGTGCGCCCCGAGATCACCATCACGAAGAACTCTGATGGCACCATTACATTGAGTTGGACCGGCGGCGGCGCACTCGAGGCCGCCACGAGCATTCTCGGACCGTGGCAGGAAGTGACATCAACCACTCCGTACACGTTTACGCCAGAGGCGGGTGTCCCGGCGATGTTCGGCAGGATCAAAAAATAGGCATTTGACCGAGTTCGTTCACGAGAGGCCGGGATTTCCCGGCCTCTTTTTTTTGCAGGAGCGTCCTCTCTCCGAGGGCCCTCCGAGAACGGTTCGTGTTCACCGCGCAGTTCGCGAATGAACAGGCCGCCGTGCCACCCCCCTTCGGAGCATTGACGGGTGCAGCGTGTCTCGTATGGTCCTCCCAATCTTATGAATTCCATGTTTCTTGCGATTCGCCGTTCCGCTCTGTTGGGCCTGGTCGTTGTCCCTTGTCTTGCTGTTGTCGCCGCGGCCAACGCCGCCGAAGGCGCCGTCACCGCCCCTGGCGCGAAAGTCGAACAATTGGCTGGCGACTTCAAGTTCACCGAGGGGCCAACCGCCGACGCTGCCGGCAACGTGTTCTTCACGGACCAGCCCAACGACCGAATTCTCAAGTGGAGCCTCGACGGCAAGTTGTCGGTCTCCATGCAGCCCGCCGGTCGGGCCAACGGCATGTGCTTCGCCGCGCAAGGGGAGTTGATTGCCTGTGCCGATGAGAACAACGAACTCTGGTCCAT
>CAYPUR010000268.1:0-3845 GCA_964413865.1 uncultured Verrucomicrobiota bacterium | reverse complement strand
GCAAGAAGACCGTGCTGCTCAAGGAATACCAGGGGAAGCGGCTCAACGGCCCCAACGACGTTTGGGTGCGGCCTGGCGGCGGACTCTATTTCACGGATCCTTTCTACAAGCGCCCGTGGTGGCAGCACACCCAAATGCCCCAGGACGGCCAGCACGTCTATTACCTGGCTCCCGATGGCAAGACGCTGAGCCGCGTGGCCGACGATCTGAAGACGCCCAATGGCATTGTCGGCACACCCGACGGGAAATCGCTGTTCGTCGCCGATCTCGGCGCGGGAAAGACGTATCAGTTCGACATCCAACCGGACGGGCAGCTTGCCAACAAACGGCTGTTCTGTGAGCTGGGATCGGACGGCATGACCCTCGACAGCGAAGGAAATCTCTACCTCACCGGCAAGGGGGTTTCCGTTTTTGACCGCACGGGCAGGAAGATCGAGCAGATCGACGTGCCGGAGCCCTGGACCGCCAACGTCTGCTTCGGCGGGCCGGACCGCCGGACGCTCTTCATCACCGCGAGCAAAGGCCTTTACGCCATCGGCACCCGCGTCGCGGGCACCAAGCAGGGAAAGTGACCGGGAAGAGGGCGCCGGCGCGTTCGCCGTGGACGCGGACAGCCCGGGACGCGCCGGTTCATCACGTCCTTCCACTTCGCTCTTTGCGCCCCGTTGGCGGGTTGCCTATGCTCGGCCCGGTGTTGTTCCAGAAAGTCACGTTGGTCGGTGTCGGTCTGCTGGGCGGGTCGCTCGGGCTCGCGTTGCGCCGTCGCCGGCTGGCCGCGGTCGTCACGGGCTGCGTGCGCAGGTCGGCCGGCATCGACGAGTGCCTCGAGGCCGGGGCGGTGGACGAAGCGACACTCGATCTCGAAGGCGCGGTGCGCGACGCCGATCTGGTCATTCTCTGCACTCCCATTGGCCAGATGGCCCAACTCGCAACGCGCTTCGGGCCTGCTTTGAAGCCCGGCGCATTGGTCACCGACGTCGGGAGCGTCAAAGCCAGCGTTGTCCAGGGCGTCGAACCGTTGATCACTGCGGCGGGCGGTCTGTTTCTGGGCAGCCACCCGATGGCCGGCGCGGAAAAGACGGGGGTGGGCGCGGCGCGAGCCGACCTCTACGAAGGCGCGGTGTGTGTCATCACGCCGACTGCGCGTTCCGACAAAGGGGCTCGCGAAAAGATCGAGGCGTTTTGGAAGGCCCTGGGTTCGCGCATCCTGGTGTTGTCGCCCGAACAGCACGACGATCTCGTCAGCCGGTCAAGTCACCTCGTGCAGGTGGTGGCCGCGCAGTTGGTCAACTATGTCCTCGGGCCTGACCGCCCTCCCGAACAGCGGCTGCTCTGCGCGGGTGGTTTTCGCGACGCCACCCGGATCGCTTCCGGGTCGCCCGAGATGTGGCGGGACATCGCCCTCGCAAATCGAAAGAGCCTTGCGCAGGCACTGGATGAAATGGCGTCCGAGTTGCGCGCGGCGCGCCGGCTCATCGAGGATGGCAACCACGAGGCCTTGGCCAGTTTCTTCACCCGCGCCAAGCAGCGTCGCGACGCCTGGATCGGCTCGAACACCTCGCCTGAATAATGCCGCTGCCCGATCTCATCGCCATCGAGCCTCTGGCCGGACCCGTGCGCGCGGAGGTGACGGTCCCGGGCTCGAAAAGCGTCACCAACCGCGCCATGGTGCTCGCGGCGCTGGCGTCCGGGACAACGACGCTGCGCGGGGCGCTTTGGAGCGAAGACACCCAGCTCATGGCCCAGGCCCTGCGGCGGCTCGGCTTCGCGGTCGAGGTCGCGCCGGATCCGGACGAATCGAGCAATCGCACAATCGTGGTCGAGGGCCGCGGCGGCTCGGTGCCGCCGGGCGGTTCCGTGGCGCAACCGCTCGATCTGGATGTGGGCAACGCAGGCACCGCCGCCCGGTTCCTGGCCGCCCTCGTCTGTCTCGGAGCGGGAGTCTACCGGCTCGATGGCTCGGCGCGAATGCACGAGCGGCCGCAGGCCGGCCTGTTCGATGCTCTGCGTGAGCTGGGATATCGGATCGACGCCCCCAATGACCGTCTGCCAGCCCGGATTCATGGCGGCGGGATGCGCCCGGGATCCTGCCGGGTGCGAATTGATCAGAGCTCGCAGTTCGCGTCCGCCCTGCTCCTGAGCGCGCGCGCCGGCGGATGGACCGTGCAGGTCGAGGGTGAAAGCGCCGAGGAAGCGCCCTATGTCCGCATGACCAGGGAACTGGTCGGCCTGTTTCCCCCACGCGCGGCGGTGAGTGCGCCATCGAGGCCGACGCTTCGAGCGGGAGTTATTTCTGGGCCGTCAACGCGCTGGGCGAGGAGCAACACACTCAATCCCATCGCGTCCGCGTCGCCCGGTGGCCGGCCTCCGGATGGCAGATCGATGAACGCTTTCCACACTGCATCCCCTTGCCTCCCCGACTGTCGCGCCAGAGCGACCTGGGCGACAGCATCATGACCGCGATCGTTTTGGGGCCGCTCGCAGCGCATCCGACGGCTTTCACCCATTTGGGCCGGCTACGGGTCCAGGAATGCGAGCGGGTGCGCGCCCTGCGCACGGAGCTGGAACGGTGCGGCGCGGCCATCGAGGAAGAGGGCGATACACTGCGCATCCTGCCGTCCGGCCTCCACGGCGCCGCTATTGAAACCTACGGCGACCACCGCATGGCGATGTGCTTCGGGATTCTGGGGTTGAAAGTCCCCGGGATCAGAATCAAGAATCCGGCCTGCGTGAAGAAGACATTCCCGGATTTCTTTCGGAAGCTTGCGGCCCTCCCCCCCGGGGGCCTCGGAGCAGCAGTCCGGGATGCGCGCACCGGGCATGTTCTGTCGCCCGGAGAGCTGATGGCTGAGTGAGGATTGAAACTGTTCTCGTGAAGGTCTCCGCATCACTAGTTGTCATTGCCATCGACGGCACCAGCGCCAGCGGCAAGAGCACCAACGCCAGGCTGGTCGCCAAGGCCCTGAACTTCGTGTACGTCGATACCGGGGCCATGTATCGCACGCTGGCCTGGTACTGCCTCAAGAAGCGGGTGGACATCCACGACGCCAAAGCCGTCGCCGCCCTCTGCCGGCGCTGGAAGACCAGATTGGTCTGCATCGGTGGCCAGGCGCGCCTCCTGGTCGATGGGTACTACCCCGAAAGTGAAATCCGAACCACCGAGACGAGTGCCGCCGTCCCTCACGTCGCTGCCGTTCCCAAAGTGCGCGCCTGGATGAAGCGCACGCAGCGGGCCTGTCTCCAGTTCGGCAGCCTCGTCATGGAAGGCCGCGACATCGGCACGAATGTCTTTGCCGAAACCGACTACAAGTTCTACCTGGATGCCTCGTTGGAAGAGCGGACCCGCCGCCGGGTGGCCGACGGGGTGCGTGAGAACCTGGCTGCACGGGATGAGCGTGACAGCCAGCGCGCCGCCGCGCCGCTCATGATTCCGCTGGGCGCGGTCATCGTGAATAACTCGGGCCAAACGCCTGAGGAAACGAGCGCCTTCATCCTGGCCGAAATCCGCAGGCGCCAGCAGGCGCGGCGCGACCGGGTGGGGCCTCGTTCGACTGCCCAGGCCACGTAGACAAAGCCCCGTCCGACGCCGAGCCGGCTCGAGCCCGCATTCGAGTATGCGATGAATCTGACCTACTACCTGGGGTGGCGCCTGGCCCGGTTGGGTTCAAAGACCTACTTCCGCGGACGCGCCTACCATGCCGAGAGGGTCCCATCTCGGGGACCGGTCATTCTCGCCGCCAACCATGCCTCTTATGTCGACCCGCTCCTGATTGGGGCGCCTCTCGCACGCGACATCCATTACCTCGCCCGAGCCTCTTTGTTCCGACATCCCTTCGGCAATTTTC
>CAYPUR010000267.1:0-6312 GCA_964413865.1 uncultured Verrucomicrobiota bacterium | reverse complement strand
AAGTCAGCATGCAGGCTAGAAAAGCAAAACCGCGCCAGGTCCGGGAGGTCGAGAAATTCAGCACACTGTTCCCATGGTGGAACGTCTTCAGGACCGACAGGATGCCCGTGGATCGCTTTCCGGGCGCGGCCTTGTCGGAGAATCCTTGACCCCGTCAACGCATCACAAATACTTGACTCGTCTGCAACAAGTTCCACCGGTCAAGGATTCTAGACCGGCGCCGGCCAGTCCTCGCCCAATGCACTCGGGGCCTGCTGGCGCCACGCGCCACGGGTGAAGTCGGGGACTGCCACGGGCGCGCTGCCTCGAGCCACTGAGTCGATGCTCAACGGCACAATGCTGCTCCAGGCGGCGGCGTCATAAACGGTCATGTCGAGCGGAAGTCCCCGGCGCAGGCAGTGGATCAGGCGCCAGTTCATGACGTAATCCATGCCGCCATGTCCGCCGGATTGCCGGGCCCGGGCATTGAGGCTTTTCCAGAAGGGATGACCGTGCTTGTCGTGGTAAGGTTGCAGCTCGGTGGTCCAACCCTCGCCCTGACCATCCAGATGCAGCCGGGGCGGATAGTCACAGAACGTGCCCGTGGTGCCCGCGATGAGGTTGATGCGGCTGTAGGGGCGCGACTGAGCCAGCGAGTACTGGATCATGATGGTGCGCCCCAGGGCGGTCTTGACCAGCGTCGTGTTGATGTCGCCGCAGGCGAACGCCCTGCCGCGGCTTGTGGACTTGCCGGACCGGGCTTCGAGACGCCGGCTCAGTGCGCGTTCGAGCGAGCTCATCGACACCAGGTAATCGAATGTGTCGCCGGCGTGGATATTCATGTACTCCGCGACGGGGCCGAGTCCGTGGGTCGGGTAGAGGTTGCCGTCGAGCGTGGCGACGAACCGCCGGCGCCAGTTGGCCGGGCTGTCCTCGCGGAGCAGCCAATCGCGCGCCTCGTGCAGATAGCCGGCCTCGCCGTGCGTCAACTCGCCCAAGACGCCCTGGCGCACCATGCGCAGCACCATGAGTTCGATCTCGCCGTAGCAGCAGTTCTCGAGCATCAGGCAGTGGCGGCGCGTCTGCTCCGCTGTGTCTACCAAACGCCAGCAATCGTCCAGTGTCATGGCGGCCGGCACCTCGATGGCGGCATGCTTGCCGTGGCGCATGGCGCTGACGGCCATCGGGACGTGCCAGTCCCAGGGCGTGGCGATGTAAACCAGATCGAGATCGTCGCGCTGGCAGAGGCGCTCGAAATCCGTGTCGCCCCCCGAATAGCCGTCAGGCTCCGCCTGGTTCTTCGCCGCAACATGCCGCCGGGCGGCCTCGACCCGATCCGGCACGATGTCGCACACGGCCTTGATCTGGATTCCGCCAAGTTCGAGCAGGTTGCCCAGCAAACTCGAACCGCGGCTCCCGACACCGATGAAGCCGATTCGGACCGTGTCGAGGGCCGGGTGGCGCAGTCCCAAGACCCGTTGCTGTCCCGGCTGGAGCGGCGGCGGGGGCGGGTCCGCGGCGGCGGCCACGGTGTTTGCGATCAGGGCGCCTCCGGCGCCGGCAGCGCCCGCGACGGCGAGGAAATCACGGCGCGACAGGGAGCCGCCGTGAGCGGATGTGGTCTTGTGTGGCATCATAGTGTCCTCTGAAACCGATTCGAGCCGTCCGCGCTCCGTCCAACCTGCCCACTGGCCAACCGCTCTCGCCCGGCGGGTGCGGACCGCCCGGCAGCGGGAGCCCGGCGCGTGTCAAGGCGCGCCGGTGCGGTCAAGGGTTGTCGCAACGCGCCGGAAATGGTGGCCGATGATGGCCATCTCGATCGCCTGGCGAAACTGGCGCGGATGCAACAACAGCGTGGTCCAGAGAAGCCGCCAGTAGGCCCGGCGCCCGCGGTGGGCGACGCCGAGAACCCAGAACGATTTGAGAAAGGCGCGCACGTCGTCGGGCGAAAGACGCAGTGCGGGTCCGCGCTGCGGCTGGTGTTGGCGCAGGAAGTTGCGGATGCGCTGGTAGTAGGCGCGGGGTTCGTAGAGCCGATTCATCAGGTCGCGGTAGCCGGAAAGGAGGAAGTCGCGATTGAGTTTCGGACGGAAATTGAGCTCGGCCTGGGTGTTGTTGCCGCTGCTCTCGCGTTCGAGGCGCCCTTCGCGCTTGAGCCGCTCGTAGAGGCGCGTGCGCGGCAGCGCCG
This sequence comes from uncultured Verrucomicrobiota bacterium, assembly GCA_964413865.1. Taxonomy (GTDB): domain Bacteria; phylum Verrucomicrobiota; class Verrucomicrobiia; order Limisphaerales; family J093; genus MWFF01. The sequence goes on along the minus strand of CAYPUR010000267.1, from coordinate 4,145 downwards.
TCAGCAGACCCACCATCGCGGTGACCACGCCGGAACGCTGGATGAACTCGAACTGGCGCTTGAAAATGTCCGCCGGGTCGCTGTCGAATCCGACGATGAACCCGCCCATCACTTCGAGGCCGGCCTTCTGCATCGTCTGCACGGCCGACATCAGGTCCCGTCCGCGGTTCTGCATCTTGTGGCACTCGGCCAGCGACTCGGCGGAGGGCGTCTCGATTCCGACGAAGACCTTGGTGAAGCCGGCCTGGACCATCAACCGCAGCAACTCCGGATCGTCGGCCAGGTTGACCGAGGCCTCGGTCAGGAAGCCCCCCGGCGCGCCCGTGCGGGTCCGCCACTCGATCAGCGTCCGGAGCAAGGCGCGCGCGCGCCGTTTGTCGCCGATGAAATTGTCATCGACCACGAACACCATGTCCTTCCAGCCGGCCCGGCGCAGCGTCTCGAGTTCCGCCACCAACTGCGCCGGCGTCTTGGTCCGCGGCACGCGTCCGTTCATGACGATGATGTCGCAGAATTCGCAGTCGAACGGGCAGCCGCGCGAGAACTGAACCGCCATCGTGACGTAATTGCGCAGGTCGATGAGATCCCAGCGCGGAATCGGCGTGCGCGTGACATCGGGGAATCCGGAAGCCCGGTACACGGACTTGAGAGCGCCCTGTTCCAGGTCCCGCACCAGATCCGGCATGACGTCCTCAGCCTCGCCCAGGACGACATGCGGCACCTCGGGGAACTCCTCGTGGCCGGTGGTGAAGAGCGGGCCGCCCCCGATGAGCGGCTTGCCCGCCGCGGCGCAACGGGCCACCACATCGAGCACCGACGTCCGCTGGATGCGCATCGCGCTGAGCATGACGTAATCGGCCCACCGCAGATGTTCATCCCGCAGGCGCTCGACGTTCAAATCCACCACCCGCAGCGACCAATCCGACGGCAGCATGGCCGCGACAGTCAGCAGGCCCAAGGGGGGAAACGCCGCGCGCTTGGACACCATCCGAACGACATGGCGAAAACTCCAAAAGGTATCGGGCGTCTGGGGGCTGACTAACAGGATCTTCATGCAGTGTGTGCCGCCTCGCGGGCCGACCGCGCTCATCGGCGGTCAGCCTCTCTGGCGCTGTGGCGGCTGTTCAATGAACAAGTTCCAGGAAACCGAACTTTGACGGCGTGTGCGCGGTCGCCGTGGCGGTCGGGTTCCAGGCCAGGAAGGCCCGTTCCGCGGCGGCGTGGCGATAGAGGTTGAGGCGCCAGCGCGTGCCTGGCTCGGGCTTGGCCGCACTCAGAGCCGCAAGCGGAATCCGGAATTCGGTGGTCCAGACCTTGGCCTTGCGGTTCACGCGGACGGCCGATTCGAAACCGCTGCTCCAGTCGAAGTCCTTGTCCCGTCCCCGGATGGCCAGGTCCAACCGCTCGCCCGTCGGGGCCACCTCGAATTCCGTGTAGTGATCGGGCCGGGCCGGATCGGTTCCGATGAACGCCTCGACAACGTCGCGTTCCCACAGGCCGAGGCGTTCCTTGTCTTCGAGGACAGGCGCGAATGTGGCGAGGGTCTCGTAAGGCGCCTCGAACCCGAAATAGAGATGCGAGTCGGACCAGAGGACACGGGCCGTCGTGGCCAAATCGGGCCGCGCGGAGCCATCGTTCAAAAGGTACTCCAGGCGCACGGGCGATGCGGCCTGCCAGGCCGGCTCGTTCAGGCGCCCGTTCGTTTTGAAATCCCTGTCGATCTTCTTTGCCTGAAGCGCCGGCAGAGGCAGCGATCGCACCAGCAATCGCCGGGCGTTGTCGAAGTAGATCTTCCGCAGCACGCTGGCCGGCAGGTCGATGGCGTCGATCTTCCAGTCCCCCTGAATAGGCGTCATGTGCTCGAATTGGCGGTCGGAGGTCTCGAGCCACCGCCAGTGCTTCTTGTAGAACTCGATGGCATCCTCGTCGGTCGGCGGCGGGCCGCTGCCGCCCGACCCGAGAGTGAGGTGTGCGTACACCATGAAATCCGTGCCGAACAGAATGCGGTCCTGGTGTTTGACAAAAAGCCGATGCACCCGCGCCGGATCGTGGCGTCCGATCTCCGGGATGCGCGCCGCGAGGTCGGCGTGCATGTTGGGGCGCTTGTCCAGGGCCCGCTCGACCCAATCGATGTCCTCGGCGTTGTTGGCGAAATGCGCGCAGACTAACGTGGTCTGCGGGTGGCGCCCAATCACACGGTCCAGCGCCGCCAGAAGCTCGTCGAACGGCGGGTATTTCGCCGGGTCGCCAAACCACCATTGCGGGTGGTCCTTGAGCTCGCGCCAGCGCTCGTTTTCGGCATTGTAGGGCTTCCAGAAGGCCTGCGGATCCGCCACGTGAATCGACACGGGCATCCCCAACTCCCCGCAGCGCCGCCAGACCGGATCGAGCTTCGGATCGTCTGCGCGGATCAGCCGGTCGGCTTTGTCTTTCAGATAAAGTCCCAGCCGCTTGTATTCCTTCAAGCCTGCCGCCCCGAGCCGATACCCTTCCTCGATCTGTTGCGCGGCGCGTTCCGGGAAATCGGCATCGTCCCATCCGGCGAAGTCCAGACTCATGTAATACAGGAATCGGCCGGGGAACAGGCGATCGGCCAGCTCCTTGTTGCTCTCGAATGCGGATTTCTCGCCCGGCTTGTGCGTGACGAAGCCGCCGCTCAGGTTCACCACCAACCCCACCCCGACGGTGTCCATCAGGCCCATGTCCCGTCGCAGCGCCGCCTCGCTGGAATCAACGTGTTGATGGAGATCGATCAGCCGACGCTCGGCGCGCCACGCGGCGGTGGTCTGCCGGGTGGCGTCATCGGCCAGCCCGGTGATGGGAACAAGCAAGGCCGCCGCCAGGAGCCAGGGTCGGAGCGGCCATCGGGCGGGCGGGGTTGAGATGCAGGGGATCGGCAGACGGCGGTTCACGGCGGTAGCCAGAGGAGATCGAAAGCGAGTGGTCATTCGAAGACATCGCGATTAAAGCCCTTCCGTGGTCCGTGCGCAACCAGTTTGATCGGGAGCGCAGGGGACGCGCGGCGGCTATTCCTGGACAAGGCGGAGGAAGATGCGATCGCCGAGCGTCGCCTTGGGGACGGTCAGCACGATCTGTGAGCTTGCCGGTGTGGTGGTCTGGAGGTCGGACCACGGGGCGTCGATCGCTCCGGCGCCCTGGACCGTGAGAAGGCGATCCGCGGTGCAGGCCGCTGTCAGTTCGAGATCGCCGTTTTCGAGGACGCGATAGGCGGTGATGGCCGCCGGGTCAGGCGCCGACCCGCCCGAGGTCGCCTTGAGCGGGAAGCTGTTGTAGGCGTCGAAGCCCGAGTAGGTCTCAGGCAGCGTTTGCGGGGACAGGTGCGTGTAGCGCGTGAACGAGATCCAGGCCCAATAGGTTGCGCCCGGCGCCAGCATCCCGGCCGGGATGTCGATGGCGGTCTCGGCGCCATCGATCGGTCCTGCATAGAACGCAAACTCGCCCGTCTGTGAATCCGTGACGTGGATCCAGATCTCGCGCTCCCCCTCGCCGGTGAAGGGCGCCCAACGCAGCGTGAAATCCTTGGTGGGATCGACCCGCTGGGCTGCATCGAAGTTGGTGCATCGAGGCGCGGGGGGGTAATTGTCCGCGGCCAGGGGCACGTCGTATCGGGTGTCTCCGGTGATGTAGCTCGACAGGGTGAAACGGTAGCTGCCGAGGCCGTACTTCGAGTTCAACGCCTGTTGGCTCACCGCCCCGTCGTAGTAATCGAAACCGCCCTCCTCGTAGTCGGTTGTCATGGCATGCGTCTGACTGCTGGGCGTGCGAACAGTCATGCCCGAGATCCATAGATCCCAGTCCGGGTCGCTCAAAGTCTGGTCCGTCAGATAAACAGTGGCCGTGATGTCATAGGGTTCGTCCGCACTCGGAATCAGCTCGGGATCGCCGGCGTTGTTCTGTTCGTACCAGACGGCCTTGAAGAGGAAGATCGCGCCGACATCCTCTGCGCAGCCCGCCGGCGCCAGGAACATGGCGAAGCCCAACCACGCGCCAAGGAAGGAAATGAAGGGGCGTTTCATGGCAGACCAAGAGAACGCCAGCCCGGCCCGGCAGTCAAGCCAGTCCCACTTTGACCCAGCAGTTCTCATTTTGCGTGCAGGGGCTTGACGCCGGGTGAGGGCACCCGG
>CAYPUR010000266.1:0-6423 GCA_964413865.1 uncultured Verrucomicrobiota bacterium | reverse complement strand
TGCCGGCAAAGCGGCCCTTGTATTGAGAACCAACCGCCTGCGCGGCATCCTCAAGCGCAAGCCGGGCGAGAAGCCCTTCGCAGAGGATTGGGCCGAACACAAGCGGCGGGAAAAAGAACTCGAGGAGGCCAAGCATGTCCGCGGCACCGGTGCTCGATAGCTTTGCCCTGCTGGCGTTTCTCCGGGGCGAAGCAGGCGACGACAAGGTCGCCGCGCTGCTGGAAAAGGCGGGCGCGCGGGACGCCCCGCTGCGCATGACCGAGGTGAACTACGCCGAGGTCAAATACATCGTGCTTCGCAAAGACGGTGCCGCGCCCTGGGCGGATGTGGCCCGCGAGCTGCCCACGCTGCCCATCGAATTCCATCCGGCGGACCGCGAACTGGCCGACGTGGCGGCGGACTTCAAATGCCGCTTCAGCCTCAGCCTCGCCGACGCCTTCGCCGCCGCCCTGGCGAAGAAGCACAAGGCCGAACTTGTCACCGGCGATCCCGAGTTCAAAGCGGTGGAAAAGGAGATCAAGGTCAATTGGCTCGAATGAACCACGCTTCCACGCCGTCGAGTGTCGAGGCGAATACGCCCACGCCGCCAAACAAGGCATAAACCCGCTCTCCATCCGTCACGGGCGTCTCGGCGCCGTAGCTGCTCTTGAGGTGGATGGGTGCCAATGGTGCGCCACAGTGAACCGTCTTGTTTCACGGCATTTTGCCGGTCGCCAGGTCGAGGCAGAGGACCTGCCAGAGATGCTCTGCCTTTGAAGGCTCCGGGCGCTCACCACCCAAATAGAGCCCTTTCTTGGGCGCTTCCGACTCGCCCAAGTTCACCACGGAAGTCACAAAGATGCGGTTGCGCCAGACGATCGGCGACGACCAACCGCGGCCAGGCAGCTCGGTCTTCCAGGCGACGTTCTCGGTGGCCGACCACGTGTCGGGGAGGTTGGGGTTGGTGCTGATCCCGGCCGCATGCGGTCCGCGGAATTGGGGCCAGTTCTGGGCGGAAAGGGCTTGACCACACAGAGCAGCCAGCAAGGTGAATCCGAGGGCGTTCATGGCATTCGATCGCATTTCACATCAAGCGAAGCGAGGTGATTCCCCACAAAAGCCATATCCAATCCGCAGTCTCTGTCGCTGCTTACGCCGCTGCCTTTGTCGCCAGAAGGCGTGGGGGACGACGAAGGAGCCGACGCAGATTGCGACAAAGGCGGTGTTGATGCAAAGCCCATCTTCATTCGAGCAATGGATCCGCAAGCGCCCGGAAAGCGTCTCCCAGCACCTGCTGCAAACGCAGAGCCGTCTCCCGGTCCGGGCACTCGATCTGGCCGAGCTTGAGGACCACCGCCTCGCCGCGCCGCACACCTGGCATACCGCGGAAGTGTTGCTTTATTTGCTGGCCGGAATGCTGCAAGGTCAGACTCCATGAATGCGGTCACCGATTCGCGTGCCGATCAGCATGGAGGTTCGAGGAACGCCTGGGCGGACACGCGATCACCTTTCCGCCGGCACCAGGACGACGCGAATCGCATTCCTGGACCCGCCGGGCGTGGCTGGGACTCGACCACCATACGCCTCGATGCGGCGCTCCAAGGGCTGAGGGACCAGCAGTGAACCGGCAATCGTTCTTGAGGCGTGCCCTGGAGCAGCGCTCCTTGAGGGAGCAATCCGATTCTCCGCACGCTGCCGCCCATGCAAACCGAGTGGATTGAGGAGAAGCAACTGGCCCGGGCACTCCGGCGGCATGAAGCGTTCTGGCGCGGGGAACTCCAAACCGGCCCGCTGATGTGGGTGACCGTGCCGGGCGCCAGACCAAGGCGGCCGGTTCCCGAACCGGCGTCCGAAGCCGAGTTGTGGACCAACGTGGATTACGCGATCGCGGCCGCGGAAAGCGCGTTGTCGGGGACCCACTACGCCGGCGATGCGCTGCCGGTGTTTTGCCCTTGGCTGGGCGCGGACCTGGTGCTTTGCCCCCGGCAATCGACCTCGTGGAGCAAGCCTTGCGTGCGGGATTGGGGCGAGCATGCCGAAATGCGGATCGACCCCGACAACCGCTGGTGGCAGCTCTACGTTCAGCTCGTGCGGGAGTCCGTCCGGGCAGGCAGCGGGAAATGGATCACCGGCTATCCCGACCTTCATTCGGGAATCGACGCGCTGAGTGCCCTCCGCGGCCCGGAGCAGCTCGCGCTGGACCTGAAGCACGCCCCGGCTGCGATCCACCGCGCCATGCGGCAGATGACCGCCCTCTGGAAAGACGTGGTCGACACCGTGTCGGCTCTGGTCCTGCCCGCCGGGCAAGGGACATCGAATTGGACCATGGGTTGGAGCCAGGACCGCTTCCTCTGCATCGGTCAAAACGATTTCTCGTGCATGATCGGCCCCGGGATGTTCGAGGAGTTCTGTTGGCAGGACAACTGGGAATGCTGTGCCCACGTCGACCGGTCGCTCTACCACCTGGACGGACCGGGCGCCGTCCGCCATGTGCCGACCCTGCTGCGGTTGGAGCGACTGGACTGCATTCAGTGGATTCAAGGCGCGGGCCGGCCGTTGCCCTCGCAATGGCTGGGCCTGTTGCGGCAGATCCAGGCCGGAGGCAAGGCGGTCCAACTTTACTACGGCGAAGGCCATGGGGGCGACGCCGATCTGAAGCGGGAGATCGATGCCTTCGCCAGCGCTCTGGATCCCGCGCGGCTGTTCATTTGGGCCGCGGCACGGTCGGTCCGGGAAGCCGAAGATATCGTCCGCTATAGCCGCTGCGCATTTCGCAACCGCCGCGCGGCCTGAACGGGCAACCCGCCCCGGTGTAACCCAGGTCCGCTCGTCTGGCGGAGTCGTCAGCCCGAAACCACGTTCATACCGATCGGGGTGATCTTGTTGGCCATCATCGCTTCTTTAGAGATTGGGTAATCCGATCAGCCAGCTCTTTGGCTTCCTGCTCGCTGAAACTGCCGGTGATCATCGCCCTGCCCCCCGATATCTCCGTCATGATCTTACGCTCACCCTGGGCTTGGCATGTCTCTCCCTGTCGGCTGGCGACGTCACCCCGGACCATCAGCGCAAACAGATTTGGGATGCCGCCCCAGCCAAACCCCAGGCGGCACCGAGACAGCCCCGTCGGGTGCTGATCTGGAATACGCCCGCGCACTTGATGGAGAAGGACCCGCACAAGGGTTACTGTATCCCCTACGGAGCCGTTGCGTTGGAGGCGATCGGGCGCAAGAGCGGTGCCTTCGATCCAGTGATCAGCGATGACCTGAGCGTCTTTCTGCCGGACAACCTCCGGGCCTTCGATGCGGTGGTGCTGAACCACAGCTCCGGCGCCTGGATCACTCCCACTCCTGCCCACCTCGCCACGGACCCCTTCCGGGCGCTGGGCGGCGATCCGGGGGCGGTCGAGATGGCGCTCCGGCGCAGTTTCCTGGACTACGTAGCGAACGGCGGCGGGGTGGTGGCGCTCCACTTCGCCATCGCGGCGAACGCGCACTGGCCAGAGTTCCAGCAGTTGATCGGCGCCCGGTTCACTGGCCATCCATGGAACGAAGAGATCGGCGTGACCGTCGAGGAGCCGTCGCACCCCTCGGTGGCCGCGTTCGGCGGAAAGGACTTTCGGATTGCCGACGAGATATACGAGTACGGTCCGCCGTACGACCGCGCGAAGCTGCGCATTCTGCTCTCGCTCGATCCAGCCCGTTCGAACATGGGCGTGAAGTGGATCAACCGGAAAGACAACGACTTCGCGCTCGCCTGGGTGAAGTCGCACGGCCAGGGACGCCTCTTCAACACCTCGTTCGGCCACCGCACCGAGTTGTTCTGGGATCCGCGAATTCTGGCGTTCTACCTGGACGCCGTTCAGTTCGCGACCGGCGATCTCGATGCGCCCACGAGACCGCGGACCGACCGCCCCCCCTGAAACTCGCTATACGGATTTCTCACGACCGGGAAGATGACATCGAAATCCCGGCTGTGGCAAAACCGCGCCCGGACAGGACAAAACGAGGTTCGGATCATTTCCGAAATCTCGCGAGTGTGGTGACACTCTGTCGCCCGGTTCCATCCCTCCACTCGGGCGCGGTTTTGCGTCCCTAGCCTGCATGCTGACTTCTCTTGTGAACTCCGGCTTCGCGGTGGCAAAGAGTGGTGAGAAATGCAGGCTCGGCGTGCGACGAGTGATCCCGAAGACCACACGTTGACCTCTCCGAAACCGTTCCCGCATTTCGAAGTTCCCGAAGGCGCCCTCAACCGTTGAATGTGGTCGAGGTGCTCAGGAGCGAGCGACAATGGGGACACCAGAATACCGTCAACGTCGTCAGCCACCCACGCCGCCTGAACTTGAGCTCGCGGAGTTCCTTCTTGCAGCAAGGGCAAAGCGGCCACTCATCATCCTTGGCTTCCGTGAAGTGCATTTTGGCAGTCATGGTCTCTTCGGGTCAGCAAGCACGCGAAGCGTCCATCCCCTCCCGGCATCCCGCCATTAAAAACAAGCTGGCCCTTCCCTGGAAACTCTGCTGGCGATGGAGATCGAGCCAGTGGATCCAAGGCTGTGAACCATGACGCTCTACTGGCGCAGGGCGGTCAGCAGGCGAACGGCTGCCTCGACCAATGCCTCCCCGGACCCGGCGGCGCACCGGGCGCTCTCGGGTTCGTAGTTGCCCTCGGCGTAGCTGCGGCGGTCGGGAATGTAGCCGATGTTCTCGTTGGCCAACTCGACCACGTAGGTGTGGGGGAAGGGAGATCGTTTCTTGATGGCCAAACCCAACTCGACAAACACCTCGCCCGGCAGGCTCACCCAGGCCACGTCGGCGCCCAGCGCCACGGCCTGCACCTCGACCCGGTAAGGCCGGCCCGCGCGTTCGGCAATGCCCAGCACGCGATAGGCCCGCACCTGCTTCATGAAATTGGCGCCCCGATCGTCCTTGGTGACAGCCAATGTCTGCCGGGCCTCCTCGACCTGGGCGGGCGTCACCTCCGGCAACGCAAGTTCCACCGTCTCGGATCGCACCCGCAGCGGCCCGGCCGCGACCGGCTGAAGCTGCTTGTAGGCGCCAAACACCGCCGCGCCCAGCACCGTCCCGATCCGATACGGCTCGATCGGCGTGCCTTGCGGCCAGGCCCAGCCAAAGTCCAAATGATTGAGATTGCCGCATGTGCCGAGGGTCACCAGGCTGAGATGATTCGTGCCGTGGTAGCCCGCAAGCACCCGGCTCAAGGCCCCCGGCCAATCGGATCCGATCTTGCTGCCGCCCGTGGTGTCGGCATGCATGGCGAAGTTGACGCATGTCGCGATCGCTTGCGCCGGCCCGGCCGCGCCGGGTCTCTCGACGTAGAGTATCCCCACCTCGTCGTCGCTCGGGCCGGCAGGCCTGACAATACTCGGGTTCAGCTTGCCGGGATTCCAGCCCACCGTCCCATCGCGCAGGTAATAGCGGCGGTTGAACGCCAGGTCGTCGCAGCGCCCCTTGGCTGCGCGGAGTTGAGCGGGCTCGAGACGCTCATTGGCCAATCGGACGCTCTCGGCGATCCTGGCCGGCAAACCCTCGGTGTATTCGACCGACAGTTGTTGCTGCCCGCCCATATCTCCGCTTCGCTTGCCGCGCCCGGCCAACTCGGGTCCGGTATGGGCGTGGGTGGCTGAGATCATCACATGCGCCCCCAGTATGCCGGTTGACTTCTCGATCGCGGCGCGGGCCTGGTCCGTGATCTCGCGGGTCACGGAAATCAGGTCCAGAGCCACAAAGGCCGCCCGAACGCCGTCCGCCTCGATCACCATCGCCTTGCTCGACAGCGGGTCAAGGACGCCATCCGCCCCGCGCGCATGGTAGTAACCCGCCATCGGAATGCCCAGCGGCGGCGTGATGTCGGCGACCGCCACGCCAACACGAGCATCAGCGGCGTGCAGGACCGTGAGGGTGAAAACCAGATTCAGGATCAGGATTGACTTGACGATCGCATTCATGATTCGAGTGGATTGTGCCTGACGCATTGTTGTCCCAATTCGCCCACCCAATCAAGGCCCGCGACACAGTTCTCGTCTTGACCGCGCCAACCGCGAATCGACCGGACCTCATATGTCAACAATACGGATCTGACCCGAATGGCAGTTAGTTAAGGCCTAATGTTTTCTTGGAAAGTCGTTTGCGTCGGCTGGTACTGGGCAGGCTTTTGCCGGGAAACGACACTGACGATGAGAGAGATTGCCCGGCGGTTGTACATGGGCGGTTGGAAGAGTGCCACCACCCGGCTGCACAGCCTGAAACGGAAACGAGAGCAACAGGGCGCACGGTCATTGTTATAGTCTGAACAGCCCGCGGCTGTTCGACGGGCGCCCGCTCTTCTTTGCGCCCGGCACCAAGCCGCGCCCAGACGCGGACTACTACACCTGGCACCGGGAGATGCGGCTTGGAAAGGCGAGCGACTGACTTCAGGCTGGCGGGACGG
>CAYPUR010000265.1:0-6502 GCA_964413865.1 uncultured Verrucomicrobiota bacterium | reverse complement strand
GCAAAACCGCGCCCGAGTCGAGGGATGGAACCGGGCAACAGAGTGTCGCCGCACTCGCGAGTACTCGGAAACGATCCGAACCTCGCTTTTCACTGTGCGGACGCGGTTTTGCCACAGCCCGGATCTGGCTGTTGCCTGAGCAGATCAACCGCCTTGGAAGGGGCCTGATCAAGGTCCAGAGTCACGAGTGCGACGTAGGCCAGTTTGTGTTTGACCAGGAGCCAGCCAACAATGCTCTCCTGGGCCAGCCGGCCTTGGGTCTTGAGCAGGTGCAGCAGCGGTTCGGCAATGTCAAAACGGACCAGCACCAGGTCTCTGGGTCCCGTGCGATGCTTGAGACGCAGCCAGGCCATCGATTTCCAATTGAAGTCCAGGTCGTTGTTGAGCGACGCATTGTTTTCTTGCGGTGCAGGTATCCAAGGCGAGAGGACCGCCGCCTGCGGCACGTGGAGGAAGAGATGCTGAGCCGGGGGGTCGTATTCCGTTCCGTCGGGGGCGGTCCAGGGCGTGCCGTCGGTTTTGACGGTCAGCGATTCGATGCCCGTCAAGCCCCGCAAGGCGGCCTCGTCCAACCGCGGTAACTGGAGCCAGGGATCGTCTTTGACGTCAGCCCACTTGAAGAACGTCGGGTGCTTGAAATCGTGTCGCACCGGTTTGTCCAGCGCGACCGGCTTGCGTGTCGGGGGAAGATGAGGAAAGGCGCGCACGCCAACGGGCGGTTGGCCCGACCCATCCGTTCTGCAAAAGCGCAAGCGAAACTCCAACTTTTCGTCCTGGTTTGGCAAGGCTAGGACGAGTGTATTGACACCCCGCTTGAGCGTGGGATAGGCGACCTTCTCGACCAGCGCGCCATCATCGTCGAAGTAGTTCCAGCCCCAGCCGTCCCGGATCACGACCCCGTTAAGCCAGACCTGAAACCGTTCATCCGCACCGGGCCAGAGACGGACCTCCTGTTCCTGGTCGGCCTCGACATAGGTGCGGAAGTACAGCGTGTCCCCGGGCATCACGGGAACCTCGGTTCCGCACTGATCGGTGAGACTGATCTTGCCGTAGCGGTCGACGTTGCGCTCGATGACCTTGCCCTCGGCGTCTGGCGTTTGGGTGACCGTACGGGCGGCCTCCGGACCGCGTCCGGCAAACAGCAACCAGCGTCCAATGGGCAGGGAGATATACGGGTCCAGCGCGCTCCATCGCCGCCACATGGCGGGGCGGATGATCTGGGTCATGGTGTCGCGACGGTGGCTGATCCAGGGCCATGCATTGAGCTGTGTGTCCTCGCGATAGCCCATGAGGTGGATGACGTAGTTGTTCCAAAGCGTCTCGCCGTCGGGATAGGGCATCATGTTGCTGGTGGCCGAGCACTGCTGATTGAGCCACTCGTGCAGGGCCACGTAACCGCTTCGTTCGTCGATGTACGGGCCATCGCCGTAGAAGGCGTTGTCGGATGTCCCACAGCCCTTGATGCCGCCCACGGCGCCGATGGTTCCGCCGTGGGGGTTGGCGTGCAGGCCCCGTGAATTATAGATGCAATTGTAGCTCTGGTAATCGCCGCGCTCGAAGGGGAGATACTTGTCGAGCAACTTCCGCTGCTGACCGGCCCAGAACTCCCAGTTTTCGTCCGTCACGACCTCCAGCGGTTCGTCGATGACCTTGATGTCCGTCCGCAGCCAGGCGTTTCCGGCCGAGAACGCATACACCATTCCCTCGAACTCGCGCCATTGCTCGAGATTCCACTTGATCTCGGCTGAGGTCATTTCGGTCGACTTTCGTCCAACGACGACCTCTTTGCCGTCAACCTGCTTCACCGCAGTGGCCTGGACGCGCGGAATGACCAGCAGGAGGGTGCGCAGTGTGTTGGGCGGGTTGGGATTGGCCTTGGCTCTCTTCTTGAGCCGCTCGTAGCCGGCCCAGAACAGGTCGGGCGTGGGCCAGTTCCGGCCCAGGTCGCCGTACTGGTTCACCTCGATCCGGTAGTCGCCCCAGTCGAGATACTGCCCGGTGGTGTTCACAATGGGGGGCGCCAGTTGTGCCACGGCCATTGATGCTGTGACCAGAACCCCTGCGAATTGAACGATGTGGTGCGTGTTCATACCTGCGCGCATTCATGAATGCCTGAAGGTGCCGACGCGGCCTCGTCGCGGCAAGCGTGGTCTGCGGAGTCGGATCAGAACAAGTGCTTGTCGCGTTCTGGGGTTGATCAAGTTGTTGGTGGTCATCGCGATCATCGCGATTCTGGCCTTGATGCTGCTTCCGGCCCTGGCCAAAACGAAGGCTCAAGCCCACAAATCCCTGTGCGCCAGCAACGGCAAACAATGGGGATTGGCGGTCAGTCTCTATGCCAACGACTTCGACAATGCATTCCGTGACAACCGCGATGGGTGGGGCTTTAGGGTCTGTGCAAAAATGAATTCCGGTTTTGCTGGAGGGGATTTGGCTCGCTGGCGAGGCGCGACGAGGGAGCATACCCGCGGCGGTCTGTGACCGAGGAGCAACGAAGCCATGTCGGTGCCGTAGAGCAACCGGTCCTGGTAGGCGCGATAGAACTTCGCCATCGCCCGAGGAACGGGAGCCGTCTCCCCAAAGCGGGCCGCGATGTCCGCATAGAGGTTGGGATGCGTGTCGAGCATCCGGCCGAGCCGCGTGAGATCGAAACAGCAGTTCGCGAAGTGGCATGCGATGAAGGTTGTCCGGGGGTGTTTGGCGACGGCCCGATCCAACGTGGCCACCACCTCATGGTGCGAGAGGATTCCCGGGTCCTGACGAATCCGCCACTTGAACGCGTTCATGAGGCCGTCGTTGGTCGCGTCCATCGGTTCGTACATCCAACGGTCCTCGCCCACGTGGATGTTCACCGCCAAACCCAGGTCGGCGCACTTCTCGAACAGGGGGTCCATCCGAGGATCGTCCAGGTGCATGCCCCCGGCGTTGCCACGGAGTCCTCCGCCTTTGTCGCTGAACTCGCCGACACCCACCGCGCCCGCGCGGACACATCGCTCCAACTCGCCGATCGCATTCGGACCGAATCCCGGCTGGTCAAATCCCGCGTAGTCAATGCCGCACCACACCTCGAATCGCTCCGGGTGCCGACGGTACAAACGCAATAGATCATCGAACTTCTCAACACATAGCGGAGGACAGGCCGGTCACCGGAGCATGGCAGGCTCTGAGAACCGGGGTGATAAGTGGATCGTCTTTCATCGTTCACAGTATGGTTCAAGGCAGTGCACGCTCGACTAGGTCTGCACTGGCGCCGGACAGGTAAATCGGTGTTTCGCTCAACCGGGCCGCGTTCGGCTCGACCGGGTTGCCCATGATGTCGTGCACGGTGACGCCCGCAACGGGCTTCAGCGGCACCACCCCTTCGCCGGTCCGCCAGACAACAGCCAGCGTTTGGCCGGCGGTTCGGAAGAAGAAGGCGGCCGTGTCCTGACGATGGACCCGCCGCTCGCTGGCTTCCGGAACGCCGAGCAACCGCGTCAGCGCGGCGACGCCCGCATACATCCTGCGCGGCGCCCCGCCATACTCGAAGAGCACGCCGCCCGCGTCCGCCCCATTGATCGGGCCGCAGGTGCCGGCGTGGAAAAAGACCTTCCGCACGCCATGGGCGAAGGCGACCGCGGTGAATTTGACGATGTGCTCCGTGGCCGCACGCTCGCTGGGCCAGCGGCAGCGGTTCATCGTCGCATCGCCGACGGCCAGTGGGACGCAGGGCGGATCGTCATCGGCATAGCACCCCCATTCGGTGATCCAGACCGGCCTGGGACCGCCATGAGCCCGCATGAGGTCTTCAAGCGAACGGAACGCGTCCTCGAAGCTCTCGGCCGGCCGGGCGGGGTCGTAGTTGTGGATGTCGAACACATCCAGGAATTGCAGCCCGCCGCGCTTGATGAAATCGGTGGTCCATCCGGACTCGAGGTTCGCGCTGAGGCCACCGACCACCACCGCGTGCGGATCGGCGGCCTTGATCGCGCGATGGGCGACCTCCAGCAGCCGCAGGTAGTCGTCCAGAGTGTACCCAAACCGCCGCGGCAGCGCGTAGTCGGTATAGACCGGCTCGTTGAGAATCTGGAAGTGCGTCACCCGCCGAGGCGCACGCTGGCGGTAGTGGCGGACGGTTTCGGCGGCGTACCGACCGAAGTCGTTCAGATCCTCGGGCGCGCAGGCCAGTGGCAGCCGAGCGCGGAGGTAACTGTCGGTGCCTGCTGCTTCCGCCACGTCCTCGGCGCGTGCCGTGGTGGACCACGCGGCTGACGGGAACGGCAGCAGCACTTCCACCTCGCTATTCATCGCCAGCACGCGATCGATCTGCTGGTCCGCGACCGTCCAGTCGAACTGACCCTTCGCTGGCTCGACGGTCTGCCACTTCGCCGACCAGTCGCGCCACCAGACCACGCCGGCCTCGCGCGCGAGACGCACCAGGAAGTCCCACGGGTAAGCGTGATTGAAGCCGAGCGGCGAGTCAGTCAGTCCCGGGGCGGCAGGCTGGATGATCGCACAGCGGAGCGAGTTGGAGCCTGTGTCCGAGGACCAGGTGGCGTGGAAGAACCCGAGTCGGTTCGGGCACACATTCGTCAGGGCGAGGCTGCCGCTGCTGCGGGCCGCGAGCCGAAAGGCCGGTTGGCTCGTGAAGAGGGGCTGGTCGAAGAAGTCCGTCACCGCCGCCTGACCTCGAATCTCGGCCGGCGTGTCGGCGTTGTTGAAGGCGCGCACGATGAACGTGGCACCCTGGGCGGCATTGGTGAAGATGTTGCCTGCCACCGCGGTTTCAAGAAACGACTCGACGGGGCAATGCGGCTCGTAGGCGGTGGCGTTCGTGCCGCGCTCCAATTGGACTGTATCGACCCACAGGGTCGCGGCTTCGTGGCGGGAATTCTCCAGCTCCAGGCCCACCGCTATGAATAGGAATGGCTGCGACGGGACGAAACTGAATTGCTGGCGTGTCCACTCGCGGCCGACGGTCACGGCCTGGCGCAGGGCGCGGTTATCAGGCTCGACCGCGGCCAGTTGGGCCGTCGCCCCCTCGACATCGGCGCGGAGGAACGCCGACAATGTGAGGCGCTCGCCAGGTTTGACCCGGAACCAGCCGCGATTGGCCACGAGCACCCGGCGGACGGGTTGGCGCACCGGCTCGTAGTAATCGAACCAGAACACCGGCAACGTCGCAGGGTTGAGGGAAATCCTCAGCGAATGCTGGCCGTGCTGGGCGACGGCGCCATCAAGTTCGCCTTCGAGCCGATAGAGATTGCCTGCCCAACCGCTCAATCCCCAGGTGTAGCTGCCCCAGTTCGCCGTGCCGCACTCGAAACTGCTGTTCGGCACGAAGTTCCGTCCACCCTCGGTGGCGATTTGGGGAAACCACTCCTGCCCCTCGGCCGACTCGGCGAGTTCGAGGTCGTCGAGCCACAGGGTGCCGGTGCCCTTGAACCAGAACTGGAGCCGGCTCGCGGCCGCGGGCAGATCGTTGCTGGCGCGAAAGAGAATGTCGAACCGCTCCCAGCGCGCACCGGTGCGGAACGCGTCGGCGAGGCCGGCGTTTTCCCACGATCGGGTATTGCTCAAGGCCACTTCCACCGCGCCGCCTTTGATGCCTTGCCCGCGCGCCCAGAATGCCAGCCGATACCACTGACCACGGCGCACGCTGACTTTGCCAGCCTGGCAGAGCATCGCGTGGAAGTCAGGACCGTCACCGGTGAACTCCGTGCATTCGAGCTTCGCGCAATGGCCTCCATCCCGACCGGCGTCGAAGACCAACCGCTGCTTCACGGCGGAGTTGCCGGCCGCCGCCCAACCGTCCGGCACGTTCGACCTGAGCGGGTCGACATCGAACGAGCCGTTGAAGACCAGGTTGGTCGCGGCCGAGAGGCTCGAGCATGCCGCCCAGAGCATGACCGTCCAGACCAACCGCCAGTAGTCTTGGATGGGCGTCATACGGTGCAGGGTGGAGGAGTTGAGCACGGTCGTAAATAACAAGTTCCGGGTTCGGACGAACGGACGAACGACCTCGCCGAAAACTGCTTGCCTCCTCTTTTGACAAGCGCGTAATATGCTCTCGAACTTGCGGTGCGGGTTCGGTTAGGCTGGATAGCTCAGTTGGTAGAGCAGAGGACTGAAAATCCTTGTGTCCCCAGTTCAATTCTGGGTCCAGCCACCAACCCCAAACAGCAACAAACCCCTTGCAAACATTGATCAAAATGCGCCTCGCCTTTGTCGATTTTCCTCCCGGTTCCTGATCGGCCAAAATCCGCGTGGCCTACTTTTGGCCTACTTTCCCGGCCCATCCTCCCGCTTTCGTGGCCTACTCTTGGCCTATCCCCTGCCATTTCCTCGTGGTGGATGGCCAGGGCATCGGGGTCGAGGCGGTGGGTCCCCTCGGTGCGGATCGCTCCGGCGGGGCCTCAGGGTCGAGGCGGATTTCGCTCCGCGCGCTTAGGGCACCCTGATTTCGGGGGGGGGGTGTCAGGATACCGGGCGGGTCAGAAAAATGCGTCCTGGGCCATCCTGG
>CAYPUR010000264.1:0-6509 GCA_964413865.1 uncultured Verrucomicrobiota bacterium | reverse complement strand
CTTGGGGTTGCGTGAGGAGCCGCACCGGTTCCTGCGCCACGGCGAGGCCAGGGTGGATGAGCGTGGCGGCCAGGGCCACGAGCGCGCATTTCTCACCAACTTTTGAAGAACGCGGAGCCGATGTCATCGAAAGGTGCACTCATGCGCGCTAGCCAAGCAAAACCGCGCCGGGTTGGAGGGAGGGGCGAAGGCAACGGGGTCTCGGTTTGCGACTCCGTTCTCCCGCTCGACCAGACGCTGGTTTTCCCCTGTCCCAACGCGGTTTTGCCACAGCCCGGATAACCGACCACGCGACACCTTGCGAAATATCCGGGCTTGGCGAAGCAGCGGTTTCATGGGCGAATGATTTGATAGCCTAATGCCCTGTGCGGATGCTTCACTCAGCATCTCGGCTGTGTGGATCATCACCAGGCTAACACCCGAGCAGGCGGATATGCGCCGCCTCCTGGAGTTGGCTCGCCAATACTGGAGCATCGAAAATGGCACGCATTATCCCTTGGACGTCAGTGCCGGCGAAGATCGATGCCGGGTGCGCCATCCGGTGGCTGCTCCCACGTTGGGAAACCTCCGCCGTGCCGTCCAAGGCGAGGCCCGGGCCTGGGCCCGTCGCCAGCCCCGTGCGCGCGATCGCACGTGTCCGACGTTCTTGGCCAAAATGAGCCGCCGCCGCGGGCACGTCATCCGCTTGCTTGCCCGCCCAGTCCGACTTTAGAGCAGCCCTGCTGAATCGCAGAGGCTTGCACGAATGGTCTTGCGTCCGACTTTGACGCGGGCATAATGCGACCTGCTGGTCACGAATCGTTCGGTTTTGGTTGGTGGGATACCCAAGCGGCCAACGGGGGCAGACTGTAAATCTGCTGGCTTATGCCTACACTGGTTCGAATCCAGTTCCCACCACCATCCTTAGGCGCTCCGTCCCGTCTCTCACTCCGTTTCCCTCAGCATCCCGAGGAAGTGTTTCATCGCCAGAGACAAGACCTTGGATCTCTTGTGGATCGCCGCGATGGGGCGATGGAGTTCGGCATCGTCGATGGTCACGGCGGCGAGGGTCTCTTGCTGCACTTCCTGGGTCACCGTGCTCAGCGGCACGATGGCAACACCGGCGTCGATCTCGACAGCGCGTTTGACGGTTTCGACGTTGTCGAATTCCATGACCGGGAGCACGTGGACGCCATGTTCGCGGAGGACCTTATCAATGGCCTTGCGGGTTGGAATGTCCGGCTCGAACGCGATGAATTTCTGGCCCGCGAGGGCGTTGATCCTGACCGACTTGGTCTTGGCAAGGGGATGCTGCGTGTGACAGATCAGGACCATCGGCTCCTTCTTCAGCAGCACGATCTCCAACTTCGAATCCCGGGTGGGATAAGCCACGAGGCCGAGATCGACGATGTTGCCAAGCACGTCCTCGTATACCTGATTGGCGCGGCGATACTCGACGTGCACGTTCACCGTCGGATAGCTCTTCAAGTAGCGCTTGATATACGGCGGCAGGTCGTGCAGCCCGATGCTGTAGATGGTCGCAATCCGAATCGTCCCCGAGATGACGTCCTTGAGTTCCTGCAGACGGCTATGCAGCGATTCGTACGTCTGCACGATCTGTTTGCTGGCCTCGTACAGCACCCGCCCCTCGCGCGTGAGTCGGAACTTCTTCTTGCTCCGCTCGATCAACAGCGACTTGAACTGGCGCTCGAGCGAACTGATCTGCTGGCTGACGGCAGATTGGGTAATGTGATTGATTTGTGCCGCTTTTGTGAAACTCTCCGTCTCCGTCAGATCACAGAAGACTTTCAGACTTTCGATTTGCATGAGGTAAGATAAAGATAGAAACTTCTGGAAGTCAATGCTGTTAATGCCATGCATTCCGATATTTGCTTCCCCTGTCCGATCTCCAGGTGCCGCGGCGAGGCCCGGGGCTTGAACGGCGTCCACCCTGTTCCGACTCTGTCGCGCATGCGCCAGCTTGCCAGCCGGCTCGGTCTGCTCCTGGCGTGCCTGTCGGCCCAGGTCGGCTGCCAGTCGCCTGCCGCGTCGCGGTCCGATGCGCTGATCTCGCTGACGCTGGTGTCTCCCCATCCGGCGCGGGTGCGCCTGGCAGTCATGAAGGTTTTCGAGGCCGAGCAGTTCGAGGGGGTGTCGGTTTTCGAGCCCGAGATGGTGTTCGAGCGGCGGGGGAGTCTCGGTGACAGTCTGCTGCGCGGCGGTTTGTTGTCGGGCAAGACGATCGAGCGGGTGCGGGTGCGCGTGACCCCGGTCGGCGCGGAGACGTACCAACTCGACTGCAACGCGTTCACGGTCCAGTACCCGGGGGATCGCGTCATGGAGGAAGAATTCCGGATTCGGCGCAAAGGGCCTTACCAGGAACTGCTCGAGCGGGTCCGGGACCAGGTGGCGGGACTCCAGGAGGCGCCGGACCTTCCGTGAGGCTGGCGAGGCGCGGCGCCGACCTGGCGCGCCGCCGGGGCGTTGCGGGGGCAGGGCGCCTGCGGTCGGCGCTTGCTCAAGGACAGGGTTGCACTAGTCTGGCGGCATGTTCGAACCGGCGGATTTGTTTGACCTGAGCCAGACCGAGCATGCTGGGCTGTTTGAGGGGTGCGCCCACGGCTGGGACGCCCTCAAGGGGCTGGCTGCCTACATTGGTGCCCATGTGCGCCCGGCGCTGCAGAACCGGTGCGAGGGCGTGGCGTACATCGGCGAGCGGGTTTTCATTGGCGCAGGCACGGTGGTCGAGGATGGTGTCATGATCAAGGGGCCGGCGATCATCGGGCGCAACTGCCAGATCCGGCACAACGCGTATCTGCGCGAGAATGTGGTCGTGGGAGACAACTGCATCGTGGGCAACGCGTGCGAACTGAAGAACGCTCTGCTTTTCAACAACGCACACGTGTCCCACTTCAACTACGTGGGCGACTCGATCCTGGGGTATCGCAGTCATCTGGGCGCGGGGGTCAAGATCTCGAACGTGAAGATCTTCCCGGGCCACGTGCTGGTCGAGGTGAAAGGCAGGCGGATCGACACCGGGCTGGCGAAGTTCGGGGCGTTGGTGGGCGACCGTGCGGAGGTGGGCTGCAACGCGGTGTTGAACCCTGGGACCATCCTGGGCCGAGACACGCTGGTGTACCCGAACGTGAGTTGGCGCGGCGCCCTGGCGGCGGGGGGCATCGCGAAAAACCGGGCGGATGTGGAAGTGGTTGTGCGGTGCCCGCCTGATCCGGGTGTTTCGAACGCCTCGGGAGCAACCCCTTCCGGATTGGGAAGCGGCGCCGCGTGAACGCGGGGCGAATGCAGTGTCGCGAATGCATTTGAGAATGCGGGCGGTTTGGGCAACAGTGGCGTGGGAGGAACATGATCAGCACAGTCGAAAATATCCCGGCGGGAGCCACGGATTTGGTGGAACGGGTGCATCACCTGTTCTCGCCCCAGGGCATCCTGGCCAAAGCGCGAAACTTCGAGTACCGCCCGCAGCAACAGCAGATGGCGACGGCCGTGGCCCGCGCGCTGGCATACGACGAGCATCTGGTGGTCGAGGCCGGCACCGGTGTCGGCAAGAGCCTGGCCTACCTCGTCCCGGCCATTCTCCACGCCGTCGAGCAACGCAAGAAGGCGGTGATCTCGACGCATACCATCAACCTGCAGGAACAGCTCACCCAGAAAGACCTGCCGCTGCTCGAACGCGTCCTGCCCGTCCGGTTCAAGTTCACGATGCTCAAGGGGCGGCAGAACTACCTCTGCACACGGCGGCTCGACAAAGCGATGCAGCAATCGGACAGCCTGTTCACGACGCCGGAGACTCAGGAGCTGCAACGGATCTACGAGTGGTCGAAGACAACCGAAGATGGCAGCCTGTCGGACTTCGAGAACGAGCCCGATCCCAAGGTGTGGGCGCAGGTCTGTTCCGAGCGCGGCTTGTGCTCGCCCAAGAAATGCGGAGCTGACTCGGATTTCGCGAAGGCCGGCGGCGCTCCCTGTTTTTTTCAGCGCGTGCGCAGCCGGATTCTCTCGGCCGATGTGCTGGTGTTGAATCACACCCTGTTCTTCATGCACTTGGGCGGCCTGGAGGAGGAAACGGACGACACGGGTGTCCTGTTCAAGAACGACTTTGTGATCTTCGACGAGGCGCACACGGTCGCGGAGGTGGCGGCGCGGCACATCGGCCTCAGCGTCTCGAACGCCCAGCTCCGATTCAATCTCCAGCGTCTGTGGAACGAGCGGACCGGCAAGGGTCTGCTGGCCACGCTGCGCCAGGCCCCGGCGGTGAACCTGGTCGCCGACGCCTACGAGCAGGGCAGCATGTTTTTCGACGCGGTCGAAGGGGCGTGTGATGCGCTGCATCACCAGACGCGGAAGCGCGGCCCCGGTTTTTCCACGCCCGCCACGGCCGAGCCCGCATCCCCGACTCCCGGCCGCGCCTGGTCCGAGCTGCGGATTCGCCGGCCCGATCTGGTTGCGGACAGTCTCACGTTGCCGCTCGCCCGTGTCCGCGAGGCGGTGAGCGAAATGGTGAAGCTGTCCAAAGACTCCGACATGGGGACGGAGTTGCTCGAGTGCAATCGGCGGCTGGGGGAGTTGCGCGAGGCGATCGCCACCTTCTTGAGCCAGAGTGCCGACGGCCATGTGTACTGGGTCGAGCGGAGCGGACGCGGACAGAAGCAGCTTGCGCTCAACGCGGCGCCTGTCGACGTTGCCGATTTCCTGCGGCGCCGTCTCTTCGCGTGCGACACCTCGGTGATCCTGACCAGCGCGACCCTCGGGATGGACGTCAAGCGCCTCGGCGAGCCGGTCCGGGCCGAGCGCGGACGCAAGGACGGCCTGAACTACTTCGTCAACCGTGTTGGCGGGGACGAGGCGACATTGCTCCAGGTCGGATCGCCTTTCGATTACCAGGAGCAGATGCGTCTTTACGTGGTGGGGAGGATGCCCGACCCGCGCGATGCGGCCTATCGGGCGGCGCTGGTGCGGTGGATCGAGCACTTCATCCGGCAGACCCATGGCAAGGCCTTTGTGCTGTTCACCAACAGCAAGCTGATGCAGGAGATCGGCGAGGAGATGGCGCCTTTCATGGACGAACTCGGCGTCACTTGCTTCGTCCAGGGCACCGGCACGCCCCGATCCATCATGCTCGACAAGTTCAAGAAAGACGTCGATTCGGTGCTGTTCGGCACCGCCAGTTTCTGGCAGGGCGTGGACGTGCCGGGCGAATCGCTCAGCAACGTCATCATCACCCGCCTCCCCTTCGCCGTGCCCGACCATCCGCTGACCGAAGCACGCATCGAGTCGATCGAAGCCGGCGGTGGCAATGCCTTCATGGACTTCTCCCTCCCCGAGGCCATTCTCAAGTTCCGGCAGGGCGTCGGACGCCTGATCCGGACCAAGGCCGATCGCGGCATCGTGGTGGTGCTCGACAATCGGATTCTGACCAAGCGCTACGGCAAGGCGTTTCTCGACGCGTTGCCCAAGTGCCCGGTCGAGATCGTCTGACCCCCATCATGCGCATGCCGCTACTGCACAGACAGGGCGGTCGGACTTCGCAAGAGGACTGCGATGCGGATGGGAAAAGGCGGCGGCGCGACCGATCTTAACGCCTCCAGAACGCGTTGAGGGTGCTGTGCCGTCCGATCCGGATCGAATGCGCGATCGCGCCCGTGATGTGCTGCTTCGCCAGACGCACGGCCTTGCTCAACGGATGCCCCATCGCCAGACACGCGGTGATCGCCGCCGAGTAGGTGCACCCCGTCCCATGGGTCGTGACACCCCGCACAAACGGGGCGGTCAGCAACAATTCCTCGCGTCCGTCATAGAAGATGTCCACCGCCTCGCGCATCGGGCGCAAATGGCCGCCTTTGACCAGCGCGGCGCAGCCATAGGCCTGATGAATCTCGCGGGCGGCCGTGCGCAGATCCTCGATCGACCGGAGCGGTCGGTCGACCAGGATTTGGGCCTCGTCGAGGTTCGGCGTCACGAGCCGGGCCAGCGGCAGCAGGCCCTCGATCAGCGCTTTGATCGCCGCGGGACGCAGCAGCCGGGCGCCGCTGCTTGCCACCATGACCGGATCGACCACCAGGACGGGACGTCCGGGCGCGCGGAACCAATCGATCACCACCCGGATATTGGCGCGCGAGAAGAGCATGCCGGTCTTGACGGCAGAGGGCGGCAGTTCGGCGAAGAGGGCCTCGAGTTGTTGGCGCAGGAAGCCGGGCGGCGCCGGGTGGATCCCCAAAACAGCCCGCGGGTTCTGGGCTGTCAGGCAGGTGATGGCACTTGTGCCGTGCACACCAAAGGCGGCGAAGGTCTTCAAGTCCACCTGAACGCCGGCGCCGCCGCCGCTGTCGGAGCCGGCAATGGTGAGCGCCACGGGCTGACTCGATCGGGTTGTCATCAGAACCTTTGTCCCTTCAACGCAACACAGACATTCAACTGCTCGACAACGAACTTCACCGCCTAGCCCGGATTTCTCACAACCGGGAAGATGATCAAGAAATCCGGGCTCTGGCAAAACCGCGCCCGCACAGGGA
>CAYPUR010000263.1:0-6630 GCA_964413865.1 uncultured Verrucomicrobiota bacterium | reverse complement strand
CAGCCTGAGGCTGGCCGGGAAATCACCGGGCACGTGCTCGGGCGGTTCAGCCGGGACGAGGCGGCGCTGTTCGCCAAAGTGTTGGAACGGGCGGCGGATGCCGTGACATGCTGGTTGGAATCGGGTATTGTCACGGCCATGAATCGTTTTAATGGGGCGGTAGTCGCCCCCGCAACAAAGGAAAGCTGAGTGAAACGTTACACTGGTTTGTTCATCCTCGACACCGCAGGCAAGGAAGAGGCGATCAAGGACATGATCGACAGGATTACAGCCGACATCGCCGCTGCGGGCGGAAAGATCGAAACTGTCCAGAAGATGGACAAGCGTCCTTTCGCGCGCGCCGCGGATCAGCGGAAGACGGCCGGGTTCTACGTGAATATTATCTTCGAGGCCGCACCGCCGGTTGTGGCGGCCCTGCGGACCCGGTTCGCCTCGGACGCGGATGTCTTCCGGACGCTTTTCACGGTCGCTCCCGCGCCCCAACCCGTCGCCGGCTGAGGCCCCTCTCCCTCGAGCTATGGCAAATTTCAACAAGGTCATCCTGGCCGGGAACCTGACGCGGGATCCCGAGGTTCGATACACGTCCAAAGGCGTGGCAATCGCCAAGCTCGGATTGGCCCTGAACCGGACGTTCACAACCGAATCGGGTGAGAAACGCGAGGAAGTCACTTTCGTCGATGTCGACGCGTTCGGACGACAGGCCGAGGTCATCGGCCAGTACATGCGCAAGGGGCGTTCGATCCTGATCGAAGGCCGCCTCAAGCTCGATCAATGGGAGGACAAGACCACCCACCAGAAAAAGACCAAGCTCGGCGTCGTGCTCGAGTCGTTCTCGTTCCTCGATTCCGGACGCGGCGAAGGCAGCCCCGCCGATCCGGCGGCCCCGCGCCCGGCCGCCGCCGCTCCCAGCCCTGCTGCCGCCCCCTCCGCGCCCGTCTCGGCCGACTCGGACACGGCGCCGGCGGAGGAGGACGATGTGCCGTTCTGAAGCGCCGCAACGGATTATCACCCTAGATAGAGATTCTACCCCCCCCCAACTGCGCTCCAATTCGATCCTCACTGTTTTATGGCAAAGACCGAAGTCATTCTGACCAGCAACATCGTGGGCCTCGGCGCCGAGTCTGACCAGGTTGTGGTCGCCGCCGGCTACGCCCGCAATTACCTTTTCCCCCAACGCCTGGCGATCCCCGTGAGTGCCGCCAACAAGCGGCGGCTCGAAGTGCTCGGGCAGCGCCGGGCCGAACGCGAGGCGCACGATCTCAACTCGATGACGGAACTGGCCGCTTCCTTGAGCCGCATCGTCCTGAAAATCGCCGTCAAGACCGGCGCGGACGGCAAGATGTTCGGCTCAATCACCGCCGGCACCATCGCCGACGAGCTCCAGCGTCAATGCGACGTGAGCCTCGACAAGAAGAAGATCCACCTCGAGACGCCGATCCGCACCCTGGGCGAACACGAGATCGATCTGCGTCTCCACGCTGACGTCCACCCCAAACTCAGAGTCCAGGTCGAAAGCTCGACGCCGGTCGAAATCCCCACCACCACGGCTGAGGGGGCCAAGGGTGCCGCCTCCGCGGCGGAAGCGCGGGCGGGACGTCCGGTGCGCGAACGCAAGGCGGGCGTGGAACCGAAGACACCCGCCGCGAAGGAGGCCAAGCCCGGCCGAGCCCGGCCTGAGCGTGCTGAGAAGCGCAAGGCCTGAGTCGGTCCATTGGGCACCCTTGCGTGGGTGCCAAGCGGCCTTTACTCTCTGGAAGTCATTATGCCTAAGCTGACAATCAACGATGTCAATCTGAGCGGCAAACGGGTGTTTGTTCGAGTGGACTACAACGTGCCGATGGAAGAGAAGGAAGGGCGCATGGTCGTCACCGACCTCACCCGTGTCCGGGAGACCCTGCCGACGCTCAAGGGGTTGATCGGCCAGGGCGCCCGGTTGATTCTGGCGGCCCACTTGGGACGCCCGAAAGGCAAACGCGAGCCGTCCATGTCGCTCGCGCCGGTGGCGGTCGAGTTGAGCAACCTCCTGGGCAAGCCCGTGCGTTTCGTCGACGACTGCGTGGGCGAGAAGGTCCGGGCGGCTGTCCAGGGGCTCACGGCGGGGGATGTGCTCCTGCTCCAGAACGTCCGATACTACGCCGAGGAGGAGAGGAACGACCCTGCCTTCGCGGCCAAGCTGGCAGAGTCCGCGGAGGCGTATGTCAACGATGCCTTCGGATCCGCCCACCGGGCGCACGCCTCGACCGAAGGGGTGGCGCGCATCGTGGCCCAGCGGGGCGGGCTTTGCGTCGCCGGTCTCCTGATGGAGCGCGAGCTCAAGTTCCTGGGCGACGAGCTCGAATCGCCGGCTCGCCCCTTTGTGGTGATCCTCGGCGGGGCGAAGGTCTCGGACAAGATCATGGTGATCGACCGGCTCCTGGAGAAGGCGGACACCATTCTGGTGGGGGGCGCGATGGCCTACACGTTCCGTCTGGCACAGGGCCGCCAAACGGGGCGCTCGCTTGTCGAGGCTGACAAGGTCGAGGTGGCCAAGGCGGCGGTCGCGAAGGCCCAGGCCCGCAAGATTCCGTTTCTGCTGCCCGTGGACGACGTCGTGGCTGTCCCGGTCAAGACCGACCAACTCGACAAAAAGGGCAAGCCGGTCACCGATTACCAGAACATCCGGACCAGCGCCGATCTCGACTGCCCGGCCGACGCTGCCGGACTGGACATCGGGCCCGCGACCGTCAAGGCCTACGAGGAAGTCATCGCGCGGGCCAAGACCATCCCGTGGAACGCGCTGATGCGGTTGCTCGCGGACACGCGCTTCGCGGCGGGCACGTACGCCGTCGCGCAGGCCGTGGCGCGTGCCACCGGGGCGGGCGCCAAGAGCATCATCGGCGGCGGGGACAGCGTGAAGGCGCTCAACAAGGCCAAGCTGGGCGACCAGGTGACTTTCATGAGCACCGGCGGCGGCGCCAGCCTCGAGTTTCTCGAAGGCCGCGTGCTGCCTGGCGTCGCGGCATTGGCTGACAAACCCGCGGGGGCCCGCTGACGCGCCCCGCGCAAGACACGCACCATTCGAGGATCGACCTTCTAACACCATTTCGACATGCAAAAAGACCGCAAGCTGATCATCGCCGGCAATTGGAAGATGAACAAGACAGTCGCCGAAGCCCTCGACCTCGTGGGCGGGTTGCGCCGAGAACTGGCATCGGTGAAGGAGGTGGATCTGGTGGTCTGCCCGCCCTTCACAGCGCTGGGCGGGGTGTCGAAGGCGATTCTCGATTCGAACATTCGGTTGGGCGCTCAAAACATGAGCGAGCACTCCGGCGGGGCGTATACGGGGGAAATCTCCGCCATGATGCTGAAGGAGTTCTCGGTGCGATTTGTGATCCTGGGCCATTCCGAGCGGCGACAGTATTACGGCGAATCGAACGCGCTGACTGCCAAGAAGGCGCTGGCCGCTCACGCGGCGACGCTCAAGCCGATTCTCTGCATCGGAGAGACGCTCGCGGAACGCGAAGCGGGCCGGACCGAGGCGGTCCTCGAGTCCCAGCTCCGAGGCAGCCTGGCAGGGCTGAGCAAGGAACATATGGAGGAGACGATCCTGGCGTACGAGCCGGTCTGGGCCATCGGGACGGGCAAGACCGCCACCACGGAACAGGCCCAGTCGACCCATGCCTTTGTGCGCCACATCGTGGCCTCGATGTTCGACGAGACGATCGCCAAGTACGTCCGCATCCAGTACGGAGGCAGCGTCAAACCGTCCAACGCCCGCGAACTGATGAGCCAGCCGGACGTGGACGGGGCCTTGGTGGGCGGGGCATCCCTGGAAGTCCGCAGTTTCACGGACATCGTCAAGAACTCGATCTAAGCGGAAGGACACCGATCGTTATGCCTCTGGTTATCGGCTTGCTCACGTTCCTGTTGGTTCTCAACAGTCTCCTGATCATCCTCCTCGTCCTGGTGCAGTTGCCCAAGAAGGAGGCGGGCGCCGGTTTGGCCTTTGGCGGCAGCGCAAGCGACGCCCTCTTCGGCGCCGGCTCGGGCACGGTCCTCAGCCGCATTACCAAGTATGGCGTCGGCATCTTCCTGATCCTCTCCTTCACCCTGTCCGTCTTGTACACTCATTCGGCTAAGGTCAGCCGACAAGGTGTCCTGCTCGAACTCGAACGCCAGGTCGGAGCTGCCAGCGCTGTCCCGGCCGCGGTCGCCACCAACGTCCCGGCCCCCGTCTTCCAGCCCCTGACAACCAATCTCCCATTGCCAGTGGTGCCGACTCCGGCAACGAATGCCCCTGTCGCCGTCCCCCCCACGGCCCCGCCCACAAACGCGCCAGCGGCAGAGGCCGGCGCGGAGCCGTCCCCAGCCGCGCCACCGCCCGCCGCCGCCAATGAGCCGGCCGCGCCCGTTGTTCCTGCGCCTTAGCGCGGCTCGATCAGGTCCAGAGGCGGCCATGGGCCGTCGGCTCCGGAAGCTCGCCGCCCTGGCATGCGCGCTGGTCTTGTGCGCAACGGGGTGCCGTCCTTCATTTCAGCGCGCGGATCTCGTCATTCTCAACGGGGCCGAACCCGAGTCGCTCGATCCCCACCTGGTCACGGGCCAGGCCGACGGACGCATTGTGATGGCCCTCTTCGAAGGCCTCACACGATTCGATCCGCGCACGGCCCAGCCGATCCCGGGTCTGGCCGAGCGCTGGGACATTTCGGACGACGGATGTGTCTATACGTTCCACATGCGGACCAATGCGGCGTGGTCCACCGGCGAGCCGATCGTAGCGGAGGATGTTGTCTGGTCGTGGCGGCGCATCCTCTCGCCCGAGACGGCCAGCGACTACGTCGGCGTGTTGTTCTATCTGAAGAACGGCGAGGCGTTCGCGACCGGCAAGCTCAAGGACTTCGACCAGGTGGGTGTCCGGGCCCTCGAAGCGCGGACGCTGCGCGTCGAACTCGAATCCCCCGCCGCGTTCTTCCTGGATCTTTGCTGTTTCCAGCCCTTCGCGGTTGTGCCGCGGCGGCGGATCGAGCGCCATGGCGATCGCTGGTTGCACGCGCGCCCCTTCATGGCCAGCGGGGCCTACACGCTCGATTCCTGGCGCCTGAACGACCGGGTCCGGCTGCGCAAGAATCCTTTTTACTGGGACGCTGCGAACACCCAGAGCGCGGTGATCAATCTGCTCTCCGGCGTCGTCCCCGCAACCGCTCTGAATCTCTACCTCTCGGGCGCGGTCGACATCGTCTGGGACAAGGAACTGGTGCCTCCGGACCTGATCGACAAGCTGAAGGAGCGCCCCGACTTCCACATCGCGCCTTCGCTGGGGAATTACTTCATTCGCGTCAATGTCACGCGGACGCCGTTCGACGACGCGCGCGTGCGCCGCGCCCTTGCGCTGGTGATCGACCGGGAACGGATTGTGTCCAGGATCACCAAAGGCGGCGAGCGGGTGGCGTATTGCGTGTCGCCGCCCGGCATCGCCAATGGGACGAACGTCTATGAGCCGCCTCGGGGGCTGCGGCCCGATCCGGACCTTGCCCGGCGGTTGCTCGCCGAGGCGGGGTATCCTGAGGGACGCGGTTTTCCGACCATGACATACACGTACAACACGCAGGAGAGCCACCGGAAGATCGGGGTGGAATTGCGGGAGATGTGGGGGCGCGAGCTGGGATTGCGCGTCGAGTTGCGGCAGTTGGAATGGAAGGCCTGGCTGCGGGCTCAATCAATGCTCGATTACGATCTTGTGCGAAGCAGTTGGGTGGGGGATTACAACGATCCGAACACGTTTCTCGACTTGTTCATGAGTGAGAATCCCAACAACCGGACCGGCTGGCGGAACGCGGCCTACGATCGCATCCTGCGCCAAGCCAACGCCGACACCGATCCGGCCCGGCGGCAGGAGCTGCTGTGCGCCGCCGAGACCATCCTTGTCGAGCAGGATCTGCCTGTCCTGCCGCTGTTCTTCTACGTGAACATGGAGTTCTTCGATCCCGCGCGCGTGACGGGAATCCATGAGAACATCCGGTCCGAGCACCCGCTGCGCGTGATCCGGCGCATCGCGTCCGCGCCGGCTGGGAAGCCGCCGCATGAAGCATCTCCTTAAACGCCTGGCCGTCCTGCCTCCGCTGTTGCTGGTGATCAGCTTCCTGGCGTTCGTGCTGGTCCGCCTGGCGCCCGGAGGGCCGTTCGACCGGGAACGCAAACCGGCGTCGCCGGAAATCGAACGGGCCCTGCTCGCCCGGTATCACCTCGATGAGCCTGTGGCGCGGCAGTATGTGCGGTTCCTGGCCGGCCTTGTCCGCGGCGACTTCGGCGCCTCGCTCAAGTATCGGAACCACACGGTTGCGGACATCATCGCTCAGGGCCTGCCTGTGTCGCTGACGCTGGGGCTGCTGGCCTTCGGTTTTTCGATGGGTTTGGGCATTCCGGCCGGGTTCTATGGGGCGCTGCGGCGCGGGCAGTGGCGGGAGCACGGCGTGGCGCTGCTGACCTTGGTGGCGGTGTGTGTGCCGAGTTTTGTTGTGGGGCCGGTTTTGGTCATGCTTCTGGCGGTGAAGTGGTCGGTGTTTCCCGTGGCTCTCTGGGAGTCGCCGCTGCATGTCGTCCTGCCCACGGCGAGTTTGGGTGTGTACTTCGCGGGTAAGGTGGCGCGGCTCA
>CAYPUR010000262.1:0-6632 GCA_964413865.1 uncultured Verrucomicrobiota bacterium | reverse complement strand
CCCTACAACGGTTTAGCAAACCGCCGCCTTCAGCCACTCGGCCACCTCTCCAACCGACTGATTGCAAGCTACTTGCAAACATTTAGCGCCTCTATCAGAAACCCACATCTTATTGTTCTGACAGTTTTCTTGCAGTGTCCACGAATGAAGACGAAAACACCGAAGAAACGCACGCCGGGCACCGTACCCACGTTTCCCATGACGGTCAAGCGCGTCCGCCAAGTGGCTCTGGCATCGCTTTTGCCTGGCGAGCGCGCATGGCAGCCTCTTTCGCTAACATCGGCTTCGCGTTGAGCAAGAGTGATGAGAAATCCGGGCTAGGAATCGCGGACGGTTGCCTGCAGGTCTCGGCGCAATCGCTCCACGATCTTTTCGTGCGCGGCATTGACCTCCGCATCGGTCAAAGTGCGCGCCGCACTGCGGTAGGTGAACGCATACGCGAGGCTCTTCTGCCCGGGCGCGATCGTCTTGCCCTGGTAGACATCGAACAGCTCGACCGACTCGAGGTTCTGGGCTTTGGCCTGCTTGACAGCCGAAAGCACCGCCTCGTGTGTGACACTCTGGGACACCACGATCGCCAGGTCGCGCTGGATGGCCGGATAGGCCGGCAACGCTTTGAAGCCCTTGGCGGTGTTGCGGCGCAGCAGCAATTGCGCGAGATCGAGCTCGGCAAGGAACGCAGGATCGCGCAGGTCATAGCGCTTGGCCAGGGCCGGAGCGAGCTGCCCCAGGACGCCGAGGGGCAGTTTGCCCCCGAGCAGGATGGCGGCGGACTCGACGAAGAGCGGGAGAGGCTCGGGCGTCGGGGCGTAACTGACACCGCGCAGCCCATACTGTTCGAGGAATTCCTCGACCAGTCCTTTCAGGTCGGAGACATCGAACTTGGCATCCCGGTCCGAGCCGCTCCAAAACGTGGGCTGACGGCGTCCGGTCAGGGCCAAGCCGATCCGCCTGTGCTCGCCGACGCCGTCGTCGGAGTGCAGAAAGACGCGGCCCACTTCGAAGAGGGCGACATCCTGGTTCTGGCGGCTGAGATTGTGCTTCAGGGACTCGATGAGCCCCGGCAACAGGCTTGGGCGCAGGACATTCATGTCGCTGCTGAGCGGATTGGCCAGCGCCACGGCGCCTGGGGAGGCCGCCTGGACCAAAGCGGCGGCGGAGTCTGCGATGAGCGTCTGCCCTTGTGCCTCGTGGAGGCCCAGGCCGCTGAGAAGTTGCCGCGCCTGGGCAAGCTGGTCGTGGATCGGATCGTATTCATTGGCGCCGCGGGCGCCGCGGGGCAGCACGGCGGGGATCGTGTCGACGCCATGGAGCCGGCACACCTCCTCGATGAGATCCGCTTCACGTTTGAGGTCGGGGCGGAAGGTCGGGATGGCCAAGGTGACCGGCTCGGTCGGATCGGAGTCGCCCACCGGTCGGGGTTTGCGTCCGACAACCTTGAGCCCGAGTTGGCCAAGATAATACTCGATGTCGGTCGCGAGGATCTCGATGCCGAGCAGTTCGTTCACCTTGTGGTGCCGCAGCGTGATCTGCCGCGGCTCCACCGGACGAGGGTAGGCGTCGACAACCCCGGCGGCCAGGCAGCCGCCGGCAGCCTCCAGAATCAACTGCGCACAGCGCCGGCTCGCCCAATCCGTCATGGACGCGTCCACCCCCCGCTCGAAGCGGTAGGAGGCGTCGGTCCGCAATCCGAGGGCCTTCGAGGTTCGCCGGATGTTGGTTGGCTTGAAGCAGGCGCTCTCGATCAGCACGTCGACCGTCTGCTCGTTGATCTCCGAGTTCTGTCCTCCCATGACCCCCGCCAGTGCGATGCCTTTCTCTTCATCGGCGATGAGGAGCACCTCCTCGGTCAGACAATGATTCTGACCGTCCAGAGTGACAAAGGCCTCGCGGGCCCGGGCTCGGCGGACGACGATCGTGGGAACCGCGCCCCGCGCGCCAGAGCCCGATCCGGACTTGCCGGAGGCCGCGGGACCGCGGGCGATCAGGTGGTAGTCGAAGGCATGGAGCGGCTGCCCGATTTCGAGCATCACGAAGTTGGTGGCATCGACCACGTTGTTGATGCTTCGCAAACCCACACGCTCGAGAAGAGCCCGCATCCAATCCGGACTGGGTCCGACCTTCACCCCGCGCAGCACGCGGGCGGTGTAGCGCGGGCAGAGGTCGGGATCTTCGATGCGCACGGCCACCAGGTCGGCGGCCCCAACGGCGTCGGGCGGGGCCGAGGGCAGCGTCAGCGCCGGCAGGCGCAACGGATGGCCGGTGAGCGCGGCGATTTCGCGCGCGATGCCGACGACGCTGTTCAGATCGGGGCGGTTGGGTGTGACTTCCAGGTCGTAGACCACGTCGCCCGCGGTGCGGCCCAGGTAGGCGGCAAACGGCTGTCCGACCGGGGCATCCGCCTGCAGGATCATCAATCCCTCCGCATCCTCGGCCAGCCCGAGCTCTTGGGGGGAGCAGAGCATGCCGTGTGACTCGACGCCCCGGATTTTGCCGACCTTGATCGTGAACGGGGGCTCGCCGGGCCTGGCGGGCAGGGAATGGCCCGGCAAAATCAGGGGCACCTTGTCACCAGCCTGAAAATTCTGCGCGCCGCAGACGATTTGGCGTTCCCCTTGTCCGTCGAGCACGCGACAGAGCGAAAGCTTGTCGGCATTGGGATGTTTGTCCCGGGTCAGCACCTGGGCCACAACGATGCCCTCGAACTCGCCGGCCAGACGATTGACCCCTTCCACTTCGAGCCCGAGCATGGTCAATCGCTCCGCGAGTTCGTCCGGAGACCAATCGAAATCGACGTATTCCTTCAGCCAATTGAGAGTCACATTCATGGCGCATGGGGTCCGCGGCGCCTGCGCCGGGCCCTCTGGACGCGTGAGATTAGGGAGAGCGGCGCGTTGGCGCAATTGAGTTCTCGCCCATTTCCCGCATTGGGGATCGCGCGTTTTGAAGATTGCCGACCCCGCCTCCGTCTCGGTAGAAGAAGGCAATGTTACCCGACCTGCTCAGTCATGGCGGTTCGATGATGTGGCTCCTCCTGGTTGCCGGGGCCGTTGCCGTGGCCGTGTTCATCGAGCGTTTGCTGCACTACCATCGCGAGCAGATCAACACCCTCGACTTCATCAACGGCGTGCGCAACGTCCTCAAGCGCGATAACGTCGTCGAGGCCATCTCGATCTGCGACGCCACCCCGGGGCCCGTGGCGCGCCTGGTCAAGACGGCCATTCTCAATCGCGAACGCGGCAGGGAAGGCGTGCGCGAGGCGCTCGAGGACGCGGGATTGGTCGAAGTGCCCAGGCTCGAGGAAAAGCTGGCGCTCCTGGCGACAATCGGACAGATCGCCCCAATCATGGGCTTGCTCGGCACGGTTCTCGGGTTCATCGAGGTCTTCCGCGTCCTCCAAACCCAGGGTTTGTCCGCGCCGGCCACACTGCTGGCCGAAGGGGTCTGGCAGGCGCTGGTCTGCACCGGGGCGGGACTGGCGGTGGCCATTCCCTGTTACGCCGGCTACAACTACCTCGTCAGCCGAGTCAACGAAATCGTCGTCGACATGGAGAAAGCGTCCTCCGAGATTGTCAGCCTCCTGACCGATCTTCAGAAGCTCTGAACGCCCGCCTGCGGCACGCCGCGCATCGAGCCGTGGCGGCCGCCCATCGCCCATGAGATATCAACGCAACCTCAAGCCTTTCACCGGACGCCTGGACGTTGCGCCGATCGCGGGTGTTCTCTTCATTCTGGTGCTCTTCCTGTTGCTCCAGACCTCGCTCGCGCCGGGGCCCGGATTGCGCATCCAGCTCCCCTCAGTGGCGCTTGAGGATGAACCGGCGCCGCGGGGACCGATGCTTGTCGTGACCGTGGATCAGCACGAGTTGGTCTATTTCGAGCACCAGGTGATTGGGGACGAGGAGTTGCGGGCGCGCCTCGCCGCGAAATCCGAGCAGAGCCGGCACCCCCTCTCCCTGCTCGTTCATGCTGACGCCTCGGTCAAGCACGAGGCCATCGTGCGCCTCGCAGCCCTGGCCCGACAGGCGGGGATCCGCGACATCGTCATCGGCACTCGACCCCCTCTGTTCCTGCTCGAGACCGACCCCCCCCCGGACAATCCATGAATCCCCGCGCGCCGCAAGGATCCAAGCGGTGGGATCGAGCCCGATGGTGGGGCTCGGTCGCCGGCGTCTTCCTGCTGCAAGTGATAATCATCCTGGTGCTCTCTGCCCGCCCCCCATTGGCCGCTACGCCCGCACACCGGGCCGCACGACTCCGTCTCATCACCCAACCCGGCTGGGGGTCGCTGGTCGAATCCCGGGTGTGGCTGAACGATCCGGCAGAAATCGCCCTTGTGAGCGCCCGGGGCTTCTCGGGTCCAGTTTGGCTTCAACTGCCGCGCATGGAAAGCGGGCTGCGGCACTGGACCGAGCCTCCCCGCTGGTTGACTCAGGATGTGAGCAGCCTGGCCACTCTCCCAATTCTCACGGAGACCCAGCCCGCACGATTCCCCCTGCCGGCTGCCCCTGCAGCGACGCCGTTTCTTGGCGCCACCGCGCTCTCGTCGTCTTCCAGCCCGCCTCAGTCGACCGTCCGCGTTGAGGGCGACCTGGCCAAACGCCGGAGGCTCGACAGTCCTGGGTTGCCAAGCTGGCCCTACAACGACGTTCTGGCCGCAACGACCGTGCAACTGGTGGTCGATCGCCACGGGAGCGTCCTTGCGGCCAATCTCGTGACCCGCAGCGGGCTCCCGGCCGCCGACCAACGCGCGCTGGAATTGGCGCGCGCCGCCCGATTCGAGCTGGCCAGCCCGGCATCTGGCCCCTCGTCCCTGACCTGGGGACGAATGGTGTTTCAATGGCAGGCGGGTCCGCCCGGCACCAACGCCCCATGACAGTCGATCACCTTCTCCTGACCTACGTCGTTGTCCTCCTGGCCGGAGTGTCCGCCATCGCCGTTTACTACGAGCTGCGGCGACGCAGCTTCGGCCCGACTGCCACGGAAGATCACATCTTCCGCTGCGGGCGTTGCGGCTATGTCTATACCGACGACCCGGATGTCGATCTCTCCCGCTGTCCGCAGTGCGGTCAGATGAACGAAATCTTCGAGTTCTAGCGAGCAGAGCCTGCAGAGGCTCATCGGGCCGACCCTTAGCCCCGATGGCCGGCACGCCAGTCTGTTTCTGGCGCGCCTCGATCAGCGGGTGCTACAACCAGGTTTGGCCGCGGCGCTCGCTCGCTAGATGACCGTATTGTGCGGAATGATCATGTTTTTTGGGATGATCACGACGCCGTCGCGGACAAAGAAGCGGGCGTTGTCATAGGAACTGGGTTTTCCGGCGGGCGTGATGACGCAATTGTCGCCAATGCGCGCATTCTTGTCGATAATCGCATTCTCGATCCGGGTGTTCTTGCCGATGCCGATGCGCGGATGCCCCTTGTCGAGGTGTCTTTGGATCGATTCGAGCGACTCGAAGTAGTCGGCGCCGAGGACGACCGTGCGGGTCAAGTGGCTGCCCTGCTCGATCCTGCAGCGCAGGCCAATGATGCTCTCGGAAATCCGGCAGTGGTTGATGATGCAGCCGTCGGCGATGATGGCATGCTCGATCGCCGCCCCATTGATCTTGGATGCCGGGAGAAAGCGCGGCCGGCTGTAGATCGGCGCGCTCATGTCGAAAAAGTCGAACCGCGGCAGTTCGGCGGCAAGTTCGAGATTGGCCTCGAAGAAGGAACGGATGGTGCCGATATCCTCCCAGTAGCCCTGGAAGACATGGGCCTGCACCCGATGCGTATGGATCGACGCGGGGATGATGTGCTTGCCGAAGTCGGTCATGTCATTCTCGAGAAGGTCGAAGAGGACCTGCCGGTTGAACAAGTAGATCCCCATGGATCCCAGGACATACTGGCCATCCGACGGCACCTCGAGTTCGCTTGCGGAGGAGGCGGGGACGACGAGCGTATCCAACACGGCGGGATCCTTGGGCTTCTCGACAAAGCGCACAATCCGCTGCTGGGCGTCGATCTGCATGATGCCCAGGGCATGCGCCAGTTCGCGCCGCACCGGGATCGTAGAGACGGTCATGTCGGCCTCGCTGGCAACATGCCGTTCGAGAATCTTCCGGAAATCCATCCGGTAGAGTTGGTCGCCGCTCAGGATCAACGCATAATCGAACTCGATGTTCCGCAAGTGCCCCAGGTTCTTCCGCACCGCGTCAGCAGTCCCCTCATACCAGGACGTGTCCGTCAGCGTCTGCTCCGCCGCGAGGATCTCGACGAACCCGCTCGTGAAATGGTCGAACTTGAACGATCCATACACGTGACGATGGAGCGAGGCGGAGAGAAACTGCGTCAGGAGGTAAATCCGACGCATGCCCGAGTTGATGCAGTTCGAGATGGGGATATCGACCAGCCGGTACTTGCCGGCCAGCGGCACGGCCGGTTTGGCGCGCTCCCGCGTCAGCGGAAACAGCCGCGTGCCCTGCCCTCCGCCCATAATAATGCACAGCACCCGATTGGGATCCATCGGCCGCATCTTTCCGCACGCCATAGAGCAAATCCTTTCTTGCTAGAGTATTTCAAGTCTTATAGCGGCACGCCGACTCTTCGCGCAAGCCGCATCTCCCTCACCCCAGCGGTTGCGAATTGCGCCAA
>CAYPUR010000261.1:0-6706 GCA_964413865.1 uncultured Verrucomicrobiota bacterium | reverse complement strand
CACTCCCACAATCCCGGACTTCCTCAGCCCCCCAAGCCAAAACGAGAACTGCTGGAGAATGACCCCGCGCAGCCTGGGGCCGTATCCACTCTATTGTTCACTGGGCAACACCTGGTTGCAGCTCACCCGGGTGAACCTGCGCCGAATCCGTCCTCCTTTAGCTTTACGATCGACTTGGCTTTGGGAAAATTCTTCAACTCCGCGATTCCGTCGGGGATCCAGACCGCTGAGCTTGAGCACGGGGACCACTGGGATGCTTGGTGTGCGGTGGTCTATCCTTTGAACAACGGTCCGTGGGTTGCCGAAAACGAGGATCGCCAGCAGAACCACTACATGCTCAGGATCAGCGGAACACATGTCGTTCCCGAACCGCATCAGTTTGGTCTGCTGGCGGGCCTGGGTCTGCTGGGCTTCGGCGCGTATCGCAGGGTCCGGGCCTAAATCCCTCCAAACAGATTTGCCGCGCAAGGCGCTGGGTTTCCCAGCGCCTTTCTTGTCGCCCCAGCCCATCCCGCAGCTGCGCCTGAGCCAGGACATCGCCACCGGGCACGCGCCGATTGGCTGTTTATGCGCCCGTCACCGCGGGCAGCCAGACGGTGAACTCCGAGCCCCGTCCCGGCTCGCTCGAGACCGACACCCGTCCGCCGTGGGCTTCCACGACGGCCTTGACCAGGCTCAAGCCCAGGCCCAGGCCGCGTTGGGATCGGCTTTTGTCGCCCCGATAAAGCCGTCCCCAGATCTTGTCCTGTTCCTGCGCCGGGATCCCGATGCCGTTGTCGCGGACCCGGACGATGACATGGCGCGGGTCGTGATCGACCCGGATTCGGACCTCGCCGCCTTGATGTGTGTACTTGAGGGCGTTATCGAGGAGGTTCCCGAACACCTGGCGGAGGCGGTTGGCATCGACCCAGACCTGCCGGGGTTCGCCAAACTCCCGATGGACGGTGATTTGTTTCTCATCGGCGACGAACGCGTAGATCTCGATCACTTGGGCGAGCAGCGCCCCGATCTCGACGCGTTCCCGCTGGAGCGACATCATGCCCGCCTCGGCCTCGGCGATGTCCATCAGCACCTTGAGCATCCCCAGGACGCGGTCCGATTCCTCGACGCAATCCGCCAGCGCCTCGCGGCTTTTGGCGACATTGTCGGGGTCCTGCAAAGCCAGCTCGGCAATCCCGCGCATCCGGGTGAGCGGGGTGCGCAGGTCGTGCGCGGTGTTGTCGAGCGATTCGCGCATGGCCTTGATGAGCGCCTGGTTCTTGTCGAGCATGGTGTTGAAGAGGCGGGCCAACTCGTTCAATTCGTCGGGAGACTCGCGCAACGGCACGCGGGCATCGAGTTGACCGGTCTGAATGATCGACCGGGCGGTGGCAATGATCTGGCGCAGCGGCCGGCTGGCGCGGTGAGCGAGCAAGGCGCCGCCGGTGAAACCGAGCAGCACGGTCGCGCCCAGGGCGAGCAGAAAGGCGCGCTGGACCGGGCGCAGCAGGGTGTTCCGGCTGTTGGCGCTGCGCCCCACCTGCAGCAGCGATCCATCGGCGAATCCCATCGACACCAGCGCGAAATCGCGTTCTTCGTCCTTCGGGATGCGGATCACGCCCACCTGACGTCGGTAGCCTTCCCAGCCGGTCTCGACGTCCCTGAACGAGACCCATTCGTCCGGCACCTGGACGACGAACTGCTGGTTCCATCGGTCAACGAGCCGGACGAAGAACTGGGCCTGCCTGCCGGTCTCCTTGTTCTGGGCCGCCCAGCGGCGCAAGCCGGACAGCCCGCCGCTCTGGTAGATGAGGGCATATTCCTTGAGGCGGGCTTCGAGCACCTCGCTCTCCTTGCGCTCGACCGCGGCGACCAGCACATAATAGACGAGCAGGAACAGGAGCCCGTTGCACGCGATGAAGATAAAGGCGTGCCAGAGGTTGAGGCGCAACGCGAAGTTGCGCCTCAGACGCTCGAGAATCGTGGGCGGCTCGGCCGCCGCGAAATCAGCAGACCCGCTCATCTGGCATCGGCGGCCGGCCCCGAGTCCGTTCAGCCTTCCTCGACCAGCTTCATGTCCATCAGCCGGCAGAGGTGGCGCGCGTTGTCCATCTGGTCGTCATAGAAGACCACGCGATGGAGCAGGGTCATGGCGTCTTCGGTCTCGAGCACGCTGCTCCAGTTGGCGGCCATCTTGGCGGCGTCCCGGACCTCGGTGACGATCTGCGTGCGGCAGGCCCGAACCGAACGCGACGGCACCTCGATGACCTTGCCCGTCGACGCAAGGAGGGTGTCGAGATTGACGAGCTTGGTGCGGGTGATGGTCTGGCCGACGCGGTAGAGGACCTCGGGCACGCATCCGCTGCCCCCAACCTCGGAATGCCCGCGCAGGAGGTAGGGAGATTGCTTGCCCGCCACACCTTCCATCTTCAGTGGGGCCGTGCAGTGGGCCGTCCACACCACGTTCCGCGACGTGTCGAACGTGGCGTTGCCCTGGAAACCGGCGCGATCGATCGCATACCCAAAGACGAGCATCGTCAACAACGAGTCCATGTCGCCTTCGCAGGCGGCGGGGATGCCCATGTCGCGGAGGCGGGCGAAGCCCAGGCAGGGGAAGCCCTTGGGCAGCCAGCCCATGCAGGTGCCGATCGCCAGGCCCTGGGCCTGTTCACGTTCCATCAACTGCTGCAAAGCCACACTGATGCGCGCTGCCTTGTTGATGTCCTCGGCGCTGGGCTCGACGATCTCCTTGGCCTCCTTGGTCCATCGCTCGGCCTCGGCGCGCACCGCCTTCTCATCCGCTCCGTTGATCAGGTCGTCGAACGCCTTCTCCTCGACCGCAACCACCTCGGCTCCCAGGCGCTTCTTCACCTCCTCGGGCGACCGCGCGGGTTGCGTCCCCTGAGCGGGTGGGAACAGAACGATCCGGGTCTGCTGCAGCATCGGGATGACCCGGAGCAGGCGCAGGGCGCGTTCGAGCTCATTGTAGTCGCTGGTGGGAAAGAGGGTGACACGGTGGCCTCGCCGCTGCCAACGATGCGGATACATCCAGTCGTGACCGCTGGCCGGCAGCGAGAAGACAATCATGGGATGCCCCCCATCGAGAATCGGCTGCACCACCCCGACCAGTGCGAAGCAGGCCAGGTTGATCGCAAGAACGGGCGTCTTGGGTCCGGCCTGTTTGAGCAGTGCCGCTGTCTGTTCGGCGTTCCCCGATTGCCCGATCACCAACTCGATATTCCCCAACTCCTTTTCCGCCCGCTCGAGCCTGGCCTTCATGGCCGCCATCTGCCCGGGATCGGTGTTCCATCCGCGATCCACCGGGCCGGGCGCGCCTGTGAAGATGACGCAGATGCGCGCCTTGCGCCGTGGCTGGGGCATCGGCGCCTCCGACGCCAGCGCGTACGTCAGTCCGGTACTCGATAGCATCAATCCCGCGGCCACTCCGGTCCCCAGGAACTCGCGTCGCGTGCATTGGTCACACATGATAGTCGTCTCCTCGTCTTTTGGCTGTTGTTGTTAATGTTCTCGGATGCCACGTCGGCAGGCCCCGCCACCCCGCCGGCATCGGCCGGTCAGCATCGCGGCAAGGCTCGGGCTTCGAGGCGACGATGTTCAGGCGGATGCCGATTGTCAAGGCAAGCCGGCGCTCCCTCCGTCCTCGATTCGGCTTTCGCCGCACGGTCTCAAACCGTATTTCAATGCGGAACATGACAGAGCGTCTGCCGATCTATGAACTCGAGGAGGTTTTGGTCTCCGAAGCCCGCGCGCATCGCCGCCTGATTCTTCAGGCCCCCACCGGATCAGGCAAATCCACCCAGGTGCCCCAGATGCTGCTGGCGCACCGGTTCCTCGATCGCGGTCAGGCCGTCATCCTGCAACCGCGGCGCCTGGCCACACGCCTGCTGGCTGCGCGCGTCGCCCGCGAACGCGGCTCCGACCTCGGAGGCGAGGTCGGATACCAGATTCGTTTCGATCATGTGGCCGGGCCGGAAACGCGGATCAAGTACGTCACCGAAGGCATTCTGCTGCGCCAGATGATGCAGGATCCGCTGCTCTCGGGCGTGGATGTGCTCGTGTTCGACGAGTTCCACGAGCGTCACCTCTACGGTGACATCACACTGGCGCGCGCCCTTGATTTGCAGGCCGCGCACC
This sequence comes from uncultured Verrucomicrobiota bacterium, assembly GCA_964413865.1. Classification (GTDB taxonomy): domain Bacteria; phylum Verrucomicrobiota; class Verrucomicrobiia; order Limisphaerales; family J093; genus MWFF01. The sequence goes on along the minus strand of CAYPUR010000261.1, from coordinate 2,572 downwards.
GCCCCGATCTGCTGATCCTGGCGATGTCCGCCACCCTCGAAACCGAGACCCTGCAGAAGTACCTGCATCCTTGTTCCGTGCTCCGCTCCGAAGGCCGTATGTTCCCCGTCGAGATCGAATACCTCCCGCGACGGCCCGGCCCCGGGTCGCCGCCTGTCTGGGACCTGGCCGCCGGGGCGTTCGAACACTACGTGCGAAATGGCGGACGAGGCGATGTCCTTGTCTTCATGCCCGGCAGCTTCGAAATCAACCAAACGCTCGAAGCCATCCGCCATTCCCACGAGTCCGCAGGTTACCTGCTCCTGCCGCTCCACGGCGAGTTGCCGCCGCGCGACCAGGACGCCGCCGTCGCGCGCTACGATCGCCCGAAGGTCGTGGTCTCGACCAACGTCGCCGAGACCTCGGTCACCATCGATGGCGTCCGACTCGTGATCGACAGCGGCCTGGCCCGCCTGCCCCGGTACGACCCGCATCGCGGCATCAACACGCTGCTGATCGAGCGGATCAGCCAGGCGTCGGCCGACCAGCGCGCCGGGCGCGCCGGTCGCACCGCACCCGGCACCTGCGCCCGGCTCTGGTCCCAGGACGAACACTGGGAACGCCCGGCTCATGAGCTGCCGGAGATCAAGCGCCTCGACCTCGCGGAAGTGGTGCTCACGTTGAAAGCGGCGGGTGTCGATGATCTCCGCCGCTTTCGCTGGCTCGAACCGCCGTCCGAACAGGCTCTCGCCCACGCGGAAGAACTTCTCGTCGACCTCGGCGCGCTGCACGTTGCCGAGCCCCCTCCCACGCCCAGCCCCATGGGCACGGTGCCGAACGCGTCTCCTCCATCATCGGGTCCGGCTTCCGCACCCCCTCCCCCGCCCCACCCTGACGGCGCGGCTCCGGGAACAAGACCGGCTCACCCGCCCGCGAGCACGCCGCCACCCACACGCATCACCCCCGTCGGACGCAAGATGCTGGCATTTCCAGTCCACCCCCGGTACTCCCGGATGCTCCTGGCCGCCGGACAGTACGGCTGCGTCTACCAGGCCTGTCTGGTCGCCGCATTGACCCAGGGACGCGATCTCCTCCTGCGCAGGCCCGGACGCGACGTTGCGGCGTTTCGCGAGGATCTGTTTGGCGACCGCGCTTCGTCGGATTTCTGGATCCTGATGCGGGCATGGAACTACGCATCCAAGAACAACTGCAGCATCGAGGCCTGCCGCCGCGCCGGCATCCATGCGGTCACAGCCCGCCAGACCGGCCCGCTGCTCGATCAGTTCCTCCGCATCGCCAGGGACGAGGGCCTGGATGTCGAGCCGCGCCGTGTCCCGGACGAAGCGCTCCAGAAATGCATCCTGATCGGCTTCTCGGACCGCGTCGCCCGCCGCCTGGACACCGGCACGCTGCGCTGCGAGCTGGTGCACGGACGCCGCGGCGTCCTCGCCCGGGAAAGCGCGGTGCATGACAGCCCGCTGCTCGTCGCCGCCGAGGTCAGCGAGATCGAGGGGGTCGACAAGACGGTCAACACGCTCCTGTCCCTGGCCACGGCCGTCGAAGCCGATTGGCTGCGCGACCTGTTCCCGGAAGACATCCGCGGCGAGGTCAAGGTCGAGTACGATCCCACAACTCGACGCGTGGCCGCCCAGGACCAACTCCGCTTTCGCGATCTCCCTCTCGCGATCCGCCGGATCGATCCGCCGCCCGCGGAACCGGCGGCGCGGTTGCTGGCTGCTGAAGTCGCCGCGGGGCGCCTCACACTGCCGAACTGGGATCACCATGTGGATCAGTGGCTCCTGCGCCTGAATCTGCTCTCCCGCTGGTGTCCCGAGCTTCAACTGCCGCCGGTCACCGAGGCCGACCGACACCATCTGGTCGAGCAACTCTGTCTCGGCGCCGTCTCGTTCAAGGATCTCAAGGACCGTCCCGTCAGACCGGTGATCGAAGCCTGGCTCTCACCCGCCCAGAAGACCCTGCTCGACAAACATGCGCCCGAGCGGCTCAGCCTGTCCAACGGACGCGCACCCAAGGTGACCTACGTCGCGGATGGCCCGCCTTTCATCGCGCTCCGCATCCAGGAGCTGTTCGGCGTCAACGCAACGCCCCGCATCGCCATGAACCGCGTGCCGGTGGTCGTGCACATCCTGGCCCCCAGCATGCGCCCGGTGCAGATCACGCAGGATCTGGCCGGCTTCTGGCGCGACCACTACCCCCGCATCAAACAGGAGCTTCAACGCAAGTACCCGAAGCACGAATGGAAGTGAAACAAACGGCGAGCCCAGGAAAAGGGGCCAACAAGGGTCGAATCCGAACAGTAGACAGCCGTGGACCTTTCCGTAACGGTTCCGGCCAGCCCAAGCCAAAATGCACCGGGTGGTCAGTGACCGGGTTGAACGACAGGCTTTCGGTTTGGTCTCGGCCCATCTCGGCAACAGCCTCAGCCGAAAGCAGCCGCCGCCCTTCCAACTGACCAGCGTTGAGGCGCTGCCAAAGTTGAGTTGAGTTGCGTATGGATGAGGTCGTTTCCATGATCTTCTGCGCGGGGATCCCGCTGCGGATGAACTCCAACATCCGTTTCATTCTAGGCTCC